>CAYWKJ010000001.1:0-85935 GCA_964459205.1 uncultured Candidatus Peribacteria bacterium
CCTCTTCGCAGTGATCCAAATAAAGTTTGCCATTTAAATGGTCGACTTCGTGTTGAATAATGCGGGCGTTAAATCCCTCAAAACTCATGGTTTGTTCCTGGCCTTTTTCGTTTTCAAACACAATCGTGACTTCTTTGTGGCGCATGGTGTCGCCCCATTTTCCAGGCACACTTAAGCAACCTTCTTCCATTTTTACCATTTTTTCAGATTTATATGTGATTTTGGGGTTTATTAAAACCAGGATGGCTTCGTTTTTTGTTTCGGGATTAATGCGGGCCACAGACAAAGCTAACGGAACTCCGACTTGTGGTGCGGCTACCCCAACCCCATTGATGTCATACATGGTATCAATCATGTCTTTAATAAGTTTGCGTAATTTTTTATCGACCTTTTTTACAGGCTTAGCAACCTCGCGGAGGAGGGGGTTGTCTTCTTTTTTGGGAATTTCTAAAACAGTCATTTTTTATGAGATTTAAGTGATCGCTCGATGAATAAATCCATCTCGTTAACGTCGCCGTCTAGAACTTTTTCGACTTGATTAGTCTCGTGATCAGTACGGTGATCCTTAACCATTTGATAAGGATGCATAACATACGAGCGAATTTGGTTACCCCAAGATCCGTCAACATGTTCGCCTTTTATTTCACTAAGCTCGTCTAAGTGGTGCTGCTCTTTGAGGGCTACTAATTTAGAGGTTAGGGCCTTGAGGGCTTGCTGCTTGTTTTGAAGCTGGCTGCGTTCGTTCTGGCATTGAGCTACTATTCCAGTAGGAATATGAGTGATACGAACCGCGGAATCAGTGGTATTAACAGATTGGCCGCCATGGCCGCTAGCTCGATAAACATCTACTTTTAATTCTTCGTCTTTAATTTGTATTTCACCTTCTTCGATTTCTGGCATGACTTCTACCAAGCAAAAAGATGTTTCGCGAGTGTGCTTAATATTAAAAGGCGAAAGGCGGACTAAACGGTGCGCTCCAGCTTCTTCTTTTAAAAATCCGTATGTAAAGTCGCCCTCAATTCGGAGCGTGGCTGATTTGATGCCAGCTTCTTCGCCGTCGGAGCGATCAATTAGCTCAATTTTCCACTTTTTGCTTTCCGCGTAACGCGTGTACATGCGGAGCAACATTTCGGCCCAATCTTGAGCATCGGTGCCGCCAGCGCCAGAATGAATTGATAGTAAAACTGGTAGCTGATCATATTTGCCATTTAAATAAAGTTGGATTTCTAATTTTTCAAAAGTTTTTTGAAGCTCAGCTGTTTTGTCTTTTAATTCTTGAAATTCTTCCTCATCTTTAACCTCGTTAATTACTCCTGATAATTCCTCCACGTATTTAACATCTTCTGCAAACTTGCCCCAGTCTTCTAGGGTGTTTTCGAGCAAGCCGTGCTCGCGGGAAATTTTTTGGGCGTGTTTTTGGTCGTCCCAAAACCCGGGCTGACTCATTTCTTCGGCCAATTTATCACGACGTTTTTCAAGCTCCGGAAGGTCGAGAAACTTTTGGGCATCCTCAAGTTCTTTTTTGAGGGTTTTAATAGTATCTAATGTTTGTTGCATGGGCTTAGCTTAAAGGAGGGCGCGTAGAGACTCAAGTTGACTTCTGATTTAAAATGATTTCAGGTATTCTGTGTGGGCTATGACTATGGCTCGCAAAATATTGTCGAACACTTTTATCCAGGTGGCTGGAAAAATTATTGGCGCCCTAATAAGCGTGGCAATTGTTAAGCTGATTACGAACTTTTTGGGCGTGGAAGGATATGGGCAATATGTAGCGATTTTTGAATTTTTGGCATTTTTTGGGATTGCGGCTGATTTAGGCTTGTTTACCATTGCGGTTCGAGAAATGGCTAAGGATGAAAAGAAAACTGATTTTATCATTGGGAACATTCTAAGTTTGCGCTTTATTTTGTCAGTTTCGACTATGAGTTTGGCGATTTTGGCGGCTTTTTTGATTCCACAATACGGCGGGACTTATATTCCGGTCGGGGTAGCAATTGCTTCTTTGTCTGTGTTTTTGTCTTTAATGTACGGAACGGTTTCGAGTGTTTTGCAGGTTAATTTAAAGATGCAATACCCCACGATTGGATTGATTGCCGGCAAGGTGATCAGTTTTTCCTACATGCTTTACGTGGTTTATTACGCTTTTACCGAGCCGTCCGCACAGGCGTTTTATCATCTTTTATGGGCGGGGATTTTTGGAAACTTAGTGATGTTTGTAATTACTTATTTTTACGCGTCACGTTACGCCAAAATTTGGTTTCGGTTTGATTTTGATTACTGGAAAGACACTGTTTGGAAAGCGCTTCCGTATGGAATTGCCTTGATCTTGAACATGTTTTATTTCCGTATTGATTCGATCTTACTACTCCTCATGAAGGGGCCGGAAGAAGTTGGGCTATATGGAGTGCCAATGCGGATTTTGGATATTCTTTCGATTATTCCAATTTATTTTATGAACTCTGTTTTGCCCACTTTAACTAGGCAAATTAAGGCTTCTAAAGAGCGGGCCGTGGCCACTATTCAGCATGCTTTTGATTTTTTGATAGCCATGGCTATGCCAATTGTGGTGGGGGCGCAGGTGCTGGCTTATCCGCTTATATTTATTATTAGTAGTCCTGAGTTTTTAAGCCGAATGAGTGAAGGTTTTTATGGGTCAGATCTTGCTTTACGAATTTTGGTTTTTGCGATGTTCTTTGCTTTTTTAAGTACAATTTTTACATTTACTTTGATTGCAATTGGGTACCAAGGAAAGTTGCTTTACATTAGCGCGACTGGGGCCTTGTTTAATATAATTGCAAACCTGTTAGTGATTCCGACTTGGGGGTTCCGCGGAGCAGCTTTCACTAGTGTTTTGAGTGAAATAATAATTGTGATTTTAGCGGCGATTATGCTTAAGAAATACTTTGATTATCGGCTTAAGCTTGGAGGGGCCTTTAAGATTGTTTTATCAGCTTTGGTGATGGGCGTGGTGGTTTATGTTTTGCGTGATCCGCTTTATGCGCGAATTGAGAACTTTAACTTTGTGGTGCTAGTTCCGTTGGGGGCGCTTGTTTATGCCGTAATGTTGTGGTTGACTGGAGTTGTTAGCAAGGAACGCCTTGCTCTTTTAAGAAGCAAATGATGAAGACTTTTTATTTTGAAAAATATACTTACGACCCAGAGAATGGGGTGGCTCGGTTTCATTACTCGTATGACCGAGAGCTTTATTTTGAAGAAGTTTTGGAATTTGAAAAAACCGAGACCGAAATTGAACCAGTATTGTTTCATTTACATTTGGCCCTGGGCATTAGTTATTATAAGGCTTACCTGGCGCCAGAAATTAAAGTTAAATCTGGGCAATTATCACGCGCCCAGGCGGAGTTTTGGGATACGGTTTACACCAAAGGCTTGGGAGAGTTTTTCTACCAAAATAAAATTGATTTTAATGGATTGGTGAGGTTTCCGTATGGAGACAAAGAGCCTGAAACAGCTACAGAGATTGGCGCAAAAGATCGCGCCTTGGTCCCACTTGGTGGAGGCAAAGATTCGTTAGTAACTGCCGGGATTTTACAGGAGAAAGGAATTGATTTTGACGTGTTTACGTTGGGCTCTTATCCAATGATTGAAGAGCAAATTCGAGCTATGCAAAAACCTCATCATCTAATTAAGCGCACCATTGACCCACAACTTTTAGAGGAGAATAAAAAGGATGCCTTAAATGGGCATGTTCCGATTTCAATGATTTATGCTTTTACGGCACTGCTTACGGCGGTGGCGCAGGGGCATAAGTACATTGTGCTTTCTAATGAACATAGTTCTAATTATGGAAACGTTGAATACTTGGGAGAACAAGTTAATCATCAGTGGAGTAAGAGCTTGGAGTTTGAGAAAATGTTTAATAAATATGTACGGAAATTTGTGGCCGCGGATGTGTACTTTTTTAGTTTATTGCGCCCCATGTATGAGATTAAAATTGCAGAAAAATTCGCAACCATGGAATCTTGTTTGAATGTTTTTACGAGTTGTAATACGAACTTTAAAATCGCCGGACCAGGCCAAGATAAATGGTGCCTTAAATGTGCTAAATGTGCGTTTGTTTTTGCAATTTTGGCGCCGTTTGTGGCTAAGGAAAAGTTGGTGGCTGCTTTTGGCGGAAACTTATTTGCGGACGAAAACTTGTGGCCAATTTATGAAGAACTTCTTGGCGTGGGTGAAGTGAAGCCTTTTGATTGTGTAGGGACTCCTGATGAGGTTAAAAAAGCCATGGAAATGGCGCGTGAAGCGTATACCGGTGATGTTGTGATGGACAAGTTTGTGGCCTTAAATTTGCCGCCAGTTGAGGTGGATGTTTTTTCTATTTCTAATGAAAATATAATTCCTGATGGATTTAAATAATCAAAAAGTTTTGGTGCTAGGAATGGGGCGAGAGGGGACAGCGACAGCTGAATATTTAGCTGCTAAATATCCGGATTGCGAAGTTACGACTGCGGATCAAAAAGATCCTGAAAACTATCCTAGTTCGCTGGCAGAATGGGATTTAGTTTTTGTTTCTCCGGGCATTCCGCCGCATGAACCATTGCTAAAAACTGCTAAAAAAATTACTACGGCGACGAATTTGTTTTTGGATGATTGCCAAGGAAAAGTCGTAGCAATAACAGGCTCAAAAGGGAAAAGCACAACTGCAAGCTTGATTCATGCGATGCTGCCTGGATCGCATTTGGTTGGTAACATT
This sequence comes from uncultured Candidatus Peribacteria bacterium, assembly GCA_964459205.1. Taxonomy (GTDB): domain Bacteria; phylum Patescibacteriota; class Gracilibacteria; order UBA1369; family UBA12473; genus JABJMC01. Next base: position 4,712 of record CAYWKJ010000001.1, read on the forward strand.
GGAACGGCGGCGTTAGGAATTTTGAAAGATCATAATGACGAGGGGGATGTTTTTGTTTTTGAAATGTCTAGCGCGCAGGCGAGTCGGCTTGTGAAGGGTCCGGATGTGGCTGTAATTTTAAATTTATTCCCAGAGCATTTGGATTATCACGGGAGTGAAGAGGATTACTATGCGTCCAAATTACAGATTACAATGACGCAAAAAGAGGATGATGTGGTGATTTTTAATTCAAAAATCGCAGATCGCGTGGAGGGGAGTAGGGCTCAAAAAATGACCTGGGGAGAGGAGGAAATTTCAGAAAACATCCCTTTAATTGGCGAGCATAATAAAAAAAACATTCGCGCGGCCATGATGGCGGCACAAGTTGTGGGCGGAGAGGATATTAAAAATGGATTGAAAAACTTTAAACCATTGGAGCATCGGCTAGAGTTTGTGACTGAGATTAATGGTGTGAAATTTTATAATGATTCAATTTCGACCGCTCCGGAGGCAACAATCGCTGCCTTGGAGGCCCTAGGACAGGTTGGAGTTTTGATTTTAGGAGGATTGGATCGCGGGTATAAGTTTGATGAGCTCGCATTAAAAATTAAAGAAAAAGGAGTTCAAAATTTAGTTCTATTTCCAGAAACCAGCGTAAAAATTAAGACTGCTTTGGGCAAATTTGAAGGCGAAATTCTGGAAACAGAATCTATGGAAGAAGCTGTGGCTTGGGCGCAAGAAAAAACAACTCCAGGCACTTGTTGCGTGCTCTCACCAGGAGCCCCAAGTTACAATTTGTATAAGAATTTTGAAGAGAGAGGAAAGGCGTTTAAATCTTCTCTAAAATCTCTCGGCCATTAGTTGTCGCGATTTTAACGAGCTCTTCCACGTCGTAATAACGGCAGCTTTCGATCAAGAATAGAAGCTCTTCGAACACGTCGCCATCAATAAATGGGCAGAAGTAATCGTGAACATTATCGACGCCAAGGGCCACTTTTACGCCGGCTTCGACTAACTGCGGAACGGGAGCAATTGAGTTGTGAACCGGGGCCATTTTGTCGCGCATTTGTACGCCGTCGATCATCGAGCGTGGGCAAACCACTACTGGCATTTCGGCTTCTTTTATAAGCTTGATTACCTCGTGCATGTAATCGTCTTTTTGGGCGGCGAGCGAGCAGCAGTGAATCGCGTTTACGCGGCCTTGTAGGCCGTGCTCAATGACTTTGCGAGCGAGGAGTTCTGTGTCTTTTTCGTCGGGATCGTTGTTTTGGTCAATGTGGACGTCGACAGTCTTGTTGTGTTTTTTGGCCATTTCAAAAATGTAATCCAAATGTTCGGCCTGATTAGGTCTGTCGCGAGAGGGGAGGCCGCCGAGGACATCCACAAATGGGGCCGCTTTTTCGATCCATTCTTGGGCCTCGGGGTTCATGGCACCTTCTAGGACTTGTGAACAGATTTGGATGTCGATGCGGTCTTTGTATTTTTCCTTAACTTCGAGGGCGGCCTCAACGCACATCATCCCAACTGTGTTATCTACATCGATGTTGGTGCGCGTTAAGGTGCAGCCTTGGGCAATCATTCGTTCAGCGCTTAGGGAAATTCGTTTCACCAATCCCTCATGCGTGTATTTTTCTTTAATTTGTTTCCATAAATCCCATTTCACCTCCATGGAATCTAAGGTCATTTGTAAGGTTTCGGGGGAGATGACATAAGCTTTGTCAAAATGAGCGTGACAAGATACAAGTCCACCATTTTTAGCGATTTTTTCGCGGAGTAAAGCGTGAAGATCCCAAGGTTCCATAGTTTAAGTGTTCATTAAAGTATTAATTTCCTTTTCAATGCGGTCGATGCCGAGATTTCCGGTACCTCCCTGATGGGTGGACATTTCTAGCCAGCGGTTAATGTCTTCCTCCGTAACATTTATTTTATCAATATTAGCCCCAATTTCGCGGTACGCATCGCGGAACGTCATGCCCTCTTTTACCCTTTCAAAAGCCTTATGTGCGGCAAACAGCCCCGGACAACTAAGCATGGATTTTGTAAGGATTTCCGTGTTTGGTTCGATATTATCTAAAATCACTCCCATGGCCTCAAGTGACATTTCTGTGTAGCGCATGCCAAGGAAAAGCGGTCGTTTGATTTCTTGCCCATCTCGGTGATATCCAGAAATTTTGTTCATAATATTTAAAGTAACTTCGTTGCGACAGGCCAGCACGGTGGCAGTGCGTCCCCGAATGAGCTCACCAACATCAAGATTCTTTTTTTGCGGCATAATCGACGAGCCAGTAGAAATTGAATCGTCCATCAAGAAAAACTGGAATTCCTGGGTCGTGAAGAACAATAAATCACAAGCCAAGCGATTCAAGGTAAGCATAATTTGTGAGCAAGCCTCCAAAACAAGGCCTTCGATTTTCCCGCGAGAATTGTGGCAGTAAATTACATTGTTTTGAGTTTTTTTAAATCCAATTTCTTTACTTAGCCAATCGCGATCAAAATCAAAAGGAGATCCGTATCCCGCTCCTGACCCAAGTGGGTTTTGATCTACAATTTGGTCGTTAATAGCGATTAATAATTTGGCATCGTCCATGAGGCTCTCGGTGAAAGCCATAATCCAAGACCCCACAGTTGTTGGCATGGCTTTTTGCATGTGAGTGTAGCCAGGCATAGCCACCATTTCGTATTGTTTAGCAAATTCCACGCATTTAGTGGCTAGCGCTAATACTTGCTCCTGGATAATTTTAGATTTTCTTTTCAAAAACCAACGCATCATTACTAAAACTTGATCATTTCGGGATCGCCCAGTGTGGATTTTTTTGCCAGTATCACCTAGCCTTTCTATTAAATAGTCTTCAATTTTGGTGTGAGAGTCTTCGTCTTCAACTTTTAGCTGAAATTTTCCTTTTTCATAAAGTTCCAAAATTTCGTCTAATCCCTTTTCAAGTTGGGCTAATTCTTCGGTGGTAATTAAGTCATGTCTTTCGAGTAAGCGAGCGTAACAACGGGAGCACCAAATATCATCAGGGATCATTTCTTGGTCATAAATGATGTCTTCGCCAGCGTTGTATTCTTCGACTGTTTTGTTTAAAGAGACTTCTTTGTTTTTAAACCAAATCTTCCGTTTGACGGTTTGGTCGGAATCTTTAGGGTCGCTCATTTTTGAGGTTGTTAGGGGCCTTATTAAATTGTTCGTATTGTAGGGGCTAAACGCAGAGCTTTCAATGGTGCTTGATTGCTTAATTTTGTGTTTTTTGGTATAATAAGGGTGTCACGAATGGGGGAATAAGTGAATTATAGAATTAAAAAGATTAAAAATTTAAATGAATCAAAGACAGAATACGGGGGAAGATGATAAAAAATTTCAGAAAAAGATGGCTAATATCGACCAATGGCTCGATGAGCTTTCTCATGTGAAACCCGCAGCATCTCAGCCCAAACAAACTAAAAAAGCGGTACAACAAGCAGCGCCCATAAAAGCTGCGCCTATTAAGGCAAAATCAGTTCAGAAAAATCGTCCGAATCCTCAGAAGAGGCGTCATCATAAAAAAACTAATAATTCAAGACGACGTAATCACCCTGCGAAGCAAGGTCGCTCTAATAAAAAGGCTAAACACAATTTAAGGATCATTCCTTTGGGGGGATTTGAAGAGATTGGTAAAAACATGATGTTATTTGAATATGGAAACGATATTTTAATCGTTGATATGGGATTTCAATTTCCAACTGAGGATATGCTGGGGGTAGATTATGTTATTCCAGATGTTACTTATTTAAAAAAGAAGAAGAAAAATATCCGGGGCGTGTTTTTAACGCATGGACATTTGGACCACATTGGTGGGCTTCCTTATCTTTTGCCTAAGCTTGGCTTTCCCCCTGTTTACGGAATGCCACTTACAATTGGCTTGGCTAAGCGCCAGTTAGAAGACTTTGGCCTGGGAGATAAGGTTAAATTGCACACTTTTCGGGCGGGCGATGTGTTTAAGCCTGGATGTTTTCGGCTTTCTTCGTTCCGAGTGAATCATAGTATTCCAGATGCCGTATCTTTTGTAATTGATACGCCGGTGGGACGAGTGGTGCATACTGGGGATTTTAAATTTGATAAAACCCCACATGATCAAAAGCCTGCAGATTTAAATATTATTAAAAAAGTGGGGCGGGAAGGTGTGTTGGCCCTTATTTCAGATAGCACCAATGCTTTGGAGCCGGGTCACACAACTTCAGAAAAAGTAATTGCTCAAAATTTAGATAAAATTATTAAAGAAGCGCCGGGACGATTAATTGTGGCTTCATTTTCTTCACTAATTGGGCGGTTGCAACAAGTAATGGATTCTGCTGTCCGTCATAATCGAAAGGTTTTTATTTCTGGGCGCAGCATGATCACTAATGTGAAAATTGCGCAAGAGTTGGGGCTTATTAAGGTTCCCAAGGGGTTGATTATTGATATTAAAAAAATGAAAAAATACAAAGATCGCGAGATTATTGCCCTAACTACTGGTAGCCAGGGTGAAAACTTTGCGGCTTTGGCTCGAATTGCCACAGATAATCATGCTCATGTACGAATTCGCAAAAGCGACACTGTGGTTCTTTCGTCTTCGCCAATTATTGGGAATGAAACCTCGATTATTAAGGTTATTAATATGCTTTGTCGTCGTGGGGCGCGAGTAATTACTAATAAAGATATTGATGTGCACACTTCTGGGCACGCCAAACAAGAGGAGCTAATGATGATGATTCGAATGCTTAAGCCAAAGTACTTTATTCCCGAACACGGAGATTATTATATGCGTTCAAGGCATGCAATTTTAGCTACAAAATGTGGAGTCGCAAAAAAGAATATAACCCTTATGGATAATGGGGAAGTGGTGGAAATTACCCCTCAGCGCGTAATGCAAAAAACTAAGGAGCGCGTTCCGGCTGGCCACGTGATGGTGGAAGGCTCAGACCGCTCAGAAGTTGCCGCTGAAATTTTGATGGATCGCCAATTAATGGCGGAAAATGGAGTGGTTACGGTTACCTTCCGCATGCGTCGAAAAGGTAAGGTTTTATCTGGAAAACCACAAGTTATTAGTCGTGGATTTGTGTTTGCAGACCAAGCAGATAAGGTCGTTAAAGGCATCCAAGTGGCTAGTGAAAAAGCTTATCGAACTTTTATGAAATCTCACAAGAAGCAGGCCCCGGAAAAGGAGTTCTTGATTTTTGTGCAAAGATCTGTGGATCGCAAGCTGGTTCGAATGCTAGATAAAAGGCCGTTAGTAATTCCGCAAATTATTTATGTTTAAAAAGTCGGACTTTTGAACATTTTTTGTGGAAACTCAATTAAATAGTTTTGCATAATAGGCTTTAAGTTTTTGGGATGAAATATAGAGTTTATTAGTATTAATTCTGAAGTTTTGCGCAGGTTTTGCACAGGTTTTGCACATTTTTAAACAAGTTTTCAAGGATTAAAAATTTAGACAAGCTATTTATGGCTTAAATAAGCCGTGTTTACCTTGAGTTAGTTTTCAAGAATTTTACACAATTTTCATGAATATAAGCCAAAATTTAAGGCTTTTTGAATCATTTTTTTGTTTTTGGCTCAGGGATCACTTTTCTTTTATTTCAACTTTTTTGTACAAAGTCTTTGTTTTCGCTTAAGGCTGCGACTTTAATTAGATTTTACTTCAAATGTATATTCACACTGTTTTTGTGGATTTGGAAAGCCCTTTCTATTACTACTAGTTATATATATTTATAATAAATTAATTGTCTTTTAGGTACTAAGTCTTATAATTGCACTAACGAACTTCTTAATAAGAATTTTTATGAAAGTTAAATGTAAACAAAAGGATCTCTCCTTTGCTTTGAATTTAGTGAATCGAGCGGTCAGTCCAAATACAACACTTCCGGTATTGAACAATATTTTAATGAAAGCCGAAGGAAAAAGGCTTTATTTTTCCGCTACAAACTTAGAGGTGGCCATGACTTATTTTATTGATGTTGAGGTTTTCAATGAAGGATCGATTACAATCCCAGCCAAATTAATAACAAGTTATGTTTCTTTGTTGAAGGACGAAGAAGTTGAATTAAAACTTGAGGATCGTTTGAGTTTGTCTTTGAAGACCCCACTTTCTCATACAAAAATTAAAGGAATTGACCCAACAGAATTCCCAGTTATTCCTGAGGTTGAAAAAGGGGAAGAATTTGCCATTGCTTCTGAGGCTTTGGAGCGAGCAATTGGACAAACTGTTTTTGCGGCCTCTTCAAATGTTTCACGTCCGGTTTTAACTGGTGTTTTATTCCGTGTGGATAAAAAAGAGCTTTCCATGGTGGCCACAGATAGTTACCGTCTCTCTGAAAGAAAGGTGAATCTTAAAAAGGGAATTACTGATTTGCACGATTGTGTTGTTCCGGCGCACACCGTGTCGGAGCTTGGAAAGATTTTAAGCTTTTTTAATGAATCAATGGTTGATTGCCATGTTACAAAAAACCAGATTTTATTTTCAGTTCAAAACCTAAAAATCATTTCTCGCTTAATTGATGGAAGCTTTCCTGATTATAAAAGAATTATTCCAAATAGTTCAAAAACCAACCTAGAAGTTAATGTTGAAGATTTTATTTTGGCAGTTAAAAAAGCCTCCTTGTTTGTGAAGGAGACTAACAATAATGTCAAAATTAGTGCAACCAATAATGGCAAACTAATTATCTCGACTGATGAAACTCAAATCGGTGAGGGCACAGCCGAGGTTGATGTGAAAATTGAAGGAGAAAATAACATGGTAGCCTTAAATGCCCAGTACATTTTGGATGTTTTGTCGCACATGAGTGACCAGACCATAAAACTTGGCATTGACAATAAGCTTTCCCCTGTTACAATAAAGCCCGAAAAAAAGGAGGCGCAGTATACGCATATAATCATGCCTCTTAAGTTGTAAAAACGTTATGAAGTTTCCGCATCCGCGAAACCAAGAAGTTCTCAAACTTTTTGGGAATCATCGATATGTAACTTTATCTGGAGCAGGTAATTTTTCTTCCAAAGCTTTTCTGGTATCTGACATTTTGGACCAATATCCTGAGCTTAAAAAATTGGTTTGGATTGTAAATGATAGCGTGGAACAAGAGTCTGCACATCGTGTTTTGCGAGATTGGACAGACTATGATGTAGAGATTTTAAATGAAGATGAAGGGCACTTTTCAATGATGCGTGTTTTATCAGCTTTGCTTGGTCCGGACAAGGTAGCGGCGGTTTTAACTTTTCAGCAGATTTTGGACCTTTATCCGAAAAAAGATGATTTAAAAAGAAAAACCTTACAAATTAAAGTTGGTGAAGAAATGAATTCCGCAGAGGTTTTTGAAACCTTGATTGATATGCAATATGAAGTTTCTGAGGATCCATATTTGGAGCAAGGTCGTTATTTGCGGCACGGAGATGTTTTGGATGTTTTTCCGATTAATAGTCGAGAGGCGATTCGGATTGAATTAGAATTTGATCGAGTCTCTGCTATTTATACTTACGAACAAGGCGACCACCAAAAATTAAAGGATTTAAAGGAGGTTACGGTTTTCCCCCTTAATGTTTTTGAGAATACAGTGTCGATTTGGGATTATCTTGGAAAGGATGCGTTGTTGGTGGAGGATGAATTGGATTTAGCTGAGGATTTATATCGTGAGGTTGATAATATGGTTAAAAAGAGGCCAAATGATGTGGGCTATGTTTTGTTTACATCGTTTTTGGAGGAGAGTGAATACCACTTTCATTTACATTATTTGTCCGTTCTTAAATACCAAAATAAGTTGGATTTCTTGGAGGCTATGAAGGAGCGAACTTTGGATAAATGGCGGATTTATTTGTTCACAAAAAACGGAGAAGAGTTGCGTGAGTATTTTGACGATCGTCGAATTTTGCATGTTAATGACCCTTCAAAATTAGATGATGAGCGCGGAGGAATAGTCTTATTTGAATTAGAAAAAGAGCAGCCTTTCCCGCATGGATTTCAAAATCCTCATTTAAAATTGGCGTTGGTTACGGATAAAGAAATTATGGGATTGCGTGATGGAGCCCATAAAGATCCAGCCCAGCATGCAGTGTTTTTAGACTTTTTAACAGGTTTAAAAATTGGTGATTACGTGGTCCACTCAGATCACGGAATTGCTCGGTTTAATGGGTTGGATAAGCGTACGATTGATGAAGTAACGCGTGAGTATTTGCACTTGGCTTATGCCGAGAACGATAAACTTTTTGTGCCAATTGACCAGGCGGACAAGGTAAGTAAATTTATTGGAGCTGGAGATCAGGCGCCGCGTTTAACTCGCTTAGGATCAGCGGAGTGGTCAACAATTACTAATAAAGTTAAAAAAGAAACTCACAAAATCGCTAAGGAATTACTTAAGCTATACGCTGAAAGGCAGCGGGCAACAGGGCATGCTTACAAGACTGATGGCGTGCTGGAGGGCAAGTTTGCGGAGGAATTTCCATATGAAGAAACTCCAGGACAATTACGAGCAATTCAGGACGTATCTAAGGACATGGAACGCGCTAAGCCGATGGATCGTTTGGTTTGTGGAGATGTTGGTTTTGGTAAGACCGAGGTAGCTATGCGGGCTGCTTTTAAGGCCGTGCAGAGCGGCAAGCAAGTGGCAGTAGTGTCACCAATTACAATTTTAGCGGATCAACATTTTAAGTCTTTCACAAAAAGGATGATTGAGTTCCCGGAGGTGAGGATAGAAATGTTAAGCCGTTTTCGTTCGCCAGCTGAGCAAAAGAAAATTGTTAAAAAATTAAAAAATGGTGAAGTAGATATTATTATTGGAACTCACCGATTGATCCAGCCAGATATTGGATTTAAAAATTTAGGATTAGTGATTGTTGATGAAGAACAAAGATTTGGGGTGAAGCAAAAGGAAAAATTTAAAGAACTTCGTCGAGAAGTGGATATTTTGACGCTTACAGCGACGCCAATTCCGCGGACGCTAAATATTAGCCTGCATGGCTTGCGAGACATTACAACCATTACTACGCCTCCTCCTGGCCGTTTGCCAATCGTGACTGAAGTTCGACGTTTTTCATTTGGATTAATTCGTGAATCAATTTTGCGTGAATTAGATCGCGGCGGGCAAGTTTATTTCCTTCATAATAGAGTGCAAACAATTGATGAGATGGCCGACCGTCTTAAAAAATTAATTCCAGAAGCTAAGTTTATTACGGCTCATGGGAAGTTAAGCCCCCATGATTTAGAGGCTAGAATTATGTCTTTTAAGGAAAAAGAATATGATGTGCTGGTAAGTTCAACAATTATTGAAAATGGAATTGATCTTTCTAATGCTAATACTTTAATTGTAAACAAAGCGGAGAAGTTTGGATTAGCCCAGCTTTATCAATTGCGAGGCCGAGTGGGACGTAGCAAAAAACAAGCATACGCGTACTTTTTGTACCATTCACAGCGATTGCCATTAGACGCCAAGAAAAGACTTCGCGCCATTGTTGAGGCGTCTGAGCTTGGCGCCGGATTCCAAATTGCTATGAAGGATTTAGAAATTCGTGGCGCGGGAGATATTTTAGGAGCTAATCAACATGGGGCAATTCAAGTGGTGGGAGTAAGTCATTTTATCCGAATGTTAAATCAGGCGGTAGAAGATCAGAAAGAAGGACGTGAGGCTAAGGCAACAACAGATGTGCCGCGTGATGTTTCGATTGAAGTTCCTTTGCCAGCCTTTATTCCAGATGATTATATTGTGAGCGCTAAGGACAAGATCGGAATTTATCAGCGCCTAGCTTCAGCTGACAATTTTGATTATCTTGAGGAATTAAAAGATGACATGGTGGAGGATTATGGACGCATGCCAAGAGAAGTGGCGAATTTGTTTAGCGTGTTGGAGATTAAATTATTAGCCAAGAGGGCGGGGCTTACTAATATTCGAGCGGAAAATATTCACGGAAAAGGGGAGCGCATAATTATACTTTCAATGTCTGATAAAGTGCGCCCGGAAAACATCTTAAGCTTATTAGAATTTAATGCTAAATGGTTGGTTAGCGGATCTAAATTAAAAGTTTCTTTTGAGGATTTGGGAGTTAATTGGGTGGACGGGCTTAAGATGAGCTTAAAAGAGCTAGGGAAAAAGGTAAAAAATCGCCCAGGAACTGAGGTGAAGAAATAGGGGGTGCTGCTGGGTTGACAATTTTAAGGCTTTTGCCATAATGAGATCCTGAATTTATTCGGGTCTGTTTTTTGGGCGTAAGATTTGATACCCATTTTGGGCGCTAGATTTTCCCCAGCTATGCAGAATTGACAACTGGATGATAGATTTTGACGTTGGCTATTTGTTACTCATTAAATTGGGTGATGGTTAGCCAGCGTCAATATGCCATAGACGCTTGAGCAGAAGGAGTCCTGATGAGTAGAGTGATGCTGATCCTGCCAGGAGTATTGGCCTGGCTATGCCGAGGGATCGGGGGAGCTGAAGAGCTATACCCTCTGGTCCCGGCCATGTTTCCCGGTCGTGAGCCACCTCCGGGACGCGTGGAAAGAGTGCTCCCGCCTGAGGGGCAGCCGGTCACGGTCGTGCTGGTGATGCTCTGTTCGAAGGGCGAGACGTGCGAGGAGCTGTTCTGCCCGCACGAGGAAATCTGCCCGTATGATGACTGGCCGGTGGGCGGCACCCCAAGCTAGTTTGGGGCTGGAAAGCTAAAAAGCTTGCGTTTGCGGAAGGGGGAGGCGTCGTCTCCCCTGGTGTGAGGTTTCTATCATCCAGTTGTCCAAAGCCTTCAAACCAATTATGATTGGCTTACAGAAATTCTTGATTGCTCTTTTACACCACGGGGATGTCTTGGTTTTGACAGGAAGAGTTCTGTCTTACTCACGGCCGTTACGGGATCGCGCTGTCTCCCGTTAGATCCGTCCAGCGCATATATAATTGCAAATTCTGAATTTGCTAAATCAGTTAATTACTGGGCAAACAAATTTGTTCCTCAGGGAATGAAGACTGTTCCTGCCTTTGCTTAATTATCAGATTTACAGATCGCCCTTTGCGCGATCGCGCCTTTTTAAGGATTGCTTTACGACTTATTTAGGCGTCATTTAGTAAAGATCGGAATTAAAGTGGAGGTTCAGCACTTTATGCCCTAAATTTTCCTTGTCCATTTATGAGAGCTTTTTGTTCGTCCTTTATTCTCATAAACATTAGAACGAACTATAACGGTAGATGTGGTAGGCAGCCTTTTTGGACGCGGGTTCAACTCCCGCCATCTCCACCAGATTTTATGTATGATGCGCCTTTTTATATCACCGGCAATCATGGGAATAATGCGTTTTCTTATGAAAAGCGTGGTGAAAATCCGCGGCTTTACGTGCCTTCATTAATTGAAGGTGATTTTCGTGATTTAAAGGTTGGGAAAGAGATAGTATTTGAGGATTTTGAGGATGGTGAATTAAAGAGCTGCGAAGGGCTTAAGAATTTTGTGAAGATGGAGATTTTGGGAACGCCAACCGTGATTTTTGATAATCATAATCATGCTTTTTATTTTTGGCATGAACAAGGCTTTAAGGACGCGATATTAATTCATGTGGACCAACACAAGGACACGCGTAAACCGAATGAATGGTTTAAGGAAGATGCGTTTAAATACACAAACGAAGTTTTGAATGTTGGGAATTATATTCCGCCGGCCGTAGAGTGCGGGATGGTTAATGAGGTGGTTTCGATAACGGGTAATGCGGGATTAGACATGGTACCGAGACAGGGAAATGTGGTTTTAAATCTAGATCTAGATTTTTTTGTGGCGGAGATGGAGATTGATTTTGAAAAGGCACGGAAGTTTTTGCGGGCACAGGCCAAGAGGGCGGATTTTATTACAGTGGCTACGAGCCCGTTTTTTATAGGTCAAAATGAGGCACTTAAAATTTTAAAGAAGTTGTTTTAATAGAATGGCTTGCTAGGCGAGAGGCTTTCCTTTATTTTAATGCCTTAAATTTAATCTGCCCCCAATGCCCCCAAGAGGCGAGCCACAACTTTCGAAGGACCAGGCTAGAATGCCGCGATTTACTCTAACAAGAGGGATGCGGGATGCTTTTCTTGCCTTTAATCTTGATAAATGGGAGGCGGGCGGCTTGAAGGACTGGATTAGACATAGAGTGGGACTGGCGTATCAAAGAGGGGGTGATAGCCCGATTACATTTTTATCAGCTGGATGTGCAAGTGCGACCGACATTAATCAAATTGTGGATAGCTTAAGGCTCACTAACCGGGGAGTTAGGCACAGGATTATTGGATTAGGTTTGGATTTAAATCCTGTACCAGAATTGGCCCAAAGGGTGCAGCTGCCTTTTGAAAGAGTTGAAAGGCCAGATTTTAAAATTCCGGCATTAAGAGGAATTCAATTAATGCGCGGCGATGTAGCTGATATGCATATGTTACCAGACAGTAGCATCGATGGGTTATGGTTAATGGGCGTAATGGCTTATGTGCGAGATAAATTAGCAGTCTTGAATGAAATAGACAGAGTTTTAAAGCCTGGAGGTTTTAGTTTTGCCTCATCGGTTGGCGCGGCCCTTACTGGTCCGCCATTAGAGGAAATCTTAGAAGACACACAAGGGGGAGAAAATTTTTCTTTATATAGAGATCAAGGCGCTTATCCCAGCATGGGAGGGCGCTGTGTAATTGGATATTATAAGCCAGAGGATCCTAGAGATAATGAATTTAGAGGATTTGATTATGAGTTTACAACAGCTCATCGTGTTCGCTCAAATTGCCCCCCAGGCTCTCACAGAGAATTGTTTTGTTGCAGCGAATATCGCTAGGCCGCCTTCTTAATTCCACACAAATAATAATGATTATCGTTTTCGTGAGCCTCAAAAGTTTCGGTTTGCTTGAAAGACTTTCTTAGCCTCCTAAAAGGGATCATGGATTCATAAGCAAGTGGGACCTCATCGTCTTGGTGAAGATCTTGATAGGCTTCAGGATTGGTAAACCATTGATCAGCTAGGCCAATAAATCCACCAGATTTAGTGACACGTTCGATTTCAGAGGCGGTTTGTTTTTTGATTTTTTCATGAAGATTGCTAAAAAGAAATCCAGCTAAGCAAATATCAACCGAGCCATCTTTTAAAGGGATTTCATGAGCAGACCCAACGATTCCTTTGGAGGTGCGCAGCTTTTCATAAAAGCGACTCTTTAAAAGTGAGCTAATAAGGGCGTGAGGAAATTCAAAATTCCGTTCTTGATTTTTAGAAATTACGCGTTCAGAAACATCAAGCATTATTAGTTTAACCTTATGAAGAAGATCTACGCGGGCTAGTTCTTGCATAATAAAAAGCGAAGTTAGAGCTCCAACAGCTGGCCCGAGGTCTAAGACTGTAATGCGTTTCATTCTCTCAAAGCGTCTTTTTTGATTAAAAAGATACATGCGAAACCCGCGCGTTAGGCCCAGATTTCCCTCAATCACAAAATAATCATTCATTAATTTTTCTTGGATGTAATTGTCTAGCCCCCCAAAACGAATAATTGACGAAGTGATGAAGTCTTCGCAGGTTGGGGCGGGACCCGACTTTTTGTGTAAATTGTTTGACACAAGATTGCGGTGAAGATATTATGTTCCTTGCCTGATTTTTGGCTTAAAAAAGCTATTTATAAGCTTCATCTTATTAAGAAATTAAAAAATTGTCAATGGTCTTTAACAAAATATTATGCTCGAAACACTTATTCACTTAGGGCTTCCTAAAAAAGAAGCACAAATTTATTTGGCCTTATTAGAGCTTGGGCCCTCGTCAGTAACACAGATTTCTAAGCGCGCTAAAGTGCCAAGGACAAACGCTTATCATCTTTTAAACTCACTTGTGTCCCAGGGTTTAGTGAGTTCCCAAGAGGCTGATTCAAAAATGGTTTTTGCCGCGGCTGATCCTAAAATATTAACTAAAATGTTAAAAGATAAACGCGATGAATATGAGCGGCTTTGTAGGGAGGCTGATAAGTTTATTCCTGAGCTGCAGTCGGTTTACAATAAGGGCGATAACAAGATGAAGGTTAGATTTTTTGAGGGGGTAGAGGGGGTGATTAGTGTTTATGAAGACACTTTAAATTCTAAGAGTGAGATTTTGGCGTTTGCGTCAGTGGAGAATCAGCACGCATTTTTCCCTGGATACTTTCCGGCGTATTATACGCGACGAGCTAAAAAAGGGATTCCAGTGAGGTGTTTTGCGGCCGATAGCGAAGAGTCGCGGCGAATTCAAAAAATGGATGAAGTGCATTTGCGTCGAACTTATATTGTGCCTAGTAAATTCGAAATTTCTCCAGAAATTAATATTTATGATGACAAGGTGGCAATTTTTTCTCTTAGCGAAAAATTCGGCGCCATAATAGAAAGTCCTGAAGTTGCCAACGCTTTCCGTAAAATGTTTGAGCTCGCTGATGAACGAGCTTCAGAATATGATAAAGATTTTAAAAAGTCTTAAACTCGTTCGCAATATTCTCCAGTTTCAGTGTTTATGCGGATGGTGTCACCTTCTTTTACAAAAATAGGGACTGAAATCATAACTCCAGTTTCAACTTTGGCTGGTTTGGTAACTTTTCCCTGGGCGGTGTCCCCACGAACAGCAGGCGAGGTTTCAATTACTTTTAAATTAACTTTTGGTGGCAACTGGACATTAATTGGCCTGCCGTCAAAGTTTTGAATATCTACGTCAGACCCGTCTAAAAGATAGTTGGCCTGGGATCCAAGATCGTCTTTAGAAAAGGAAAACTGTTCGTAAGTTTCAGAATCCATAAAAAAGTACTCATCTCCTTGATGGTATAAAAATTGCGCACGAGTAAATCCCACCTCAGCTGGTTCGATTTTTTCGCTTCCTTGGAAAGTCATAGGGATAGTGTTGCCAGTAAGCAGGTTTTTGACTGTAGTTTTCATAACGCCACCGCCACGAGCTTGTTTAGAAAAAGAGGAGCTAGTTATGACGTAAGGCTCGCCTTTAACTTGAATAGCGGTTCCCACCCGAAGTTGAGCAATTGAGTACATAAAATAATTGTTTAAGATTTGTGTAATTTCGGCGCTAGGATAATACCTAAAGCTGTATAAATAAAGATTAAAATTGGAGCGTAAAGGAGTGAATTTACGAAAACAGAATGAATTAATAGGCCGCAAAATCCACAAAAAAACCCGAGAGCAAGGGGCTCGCGCCTTTTGTGAAAGCTTGTCCAAAGAATTGTGACAATGAGCCAAAGATAAGTAGCTGCACCCAGGATTCCAGTGGTGGCCAGGATAGTAAGAATAGTGGAGTCAGAGCCGGTGGCGGCATGATGTGTATCTTCGGTCATAAATCCATAGCGAGCTTGAGCGTTAGCGTAAGTGTTATAGCCGACGCCAAGTAGAGGATGGTCTTTGAAAATTGTGAGAGCATTGCCCCAAGAATCTAAACGGAGACGAGCCGAGGCGTCTGGTAGTTCATAAGTTTCGGTTACAAATGATTTAGCACTAAAGTAAAGATCTTCCACGCGATCTTGGGCCCGACTAGACACGGAAACCAGAAGAAGACAGGCAATAAAACCAATAAGTAGTAATTTGCGCGACTTTAAGAGTCCAATTAGGCCAACGCCAGCAATTAAAGCTAGATAAGCGCTGCGGGAATAGGTAAAGGCGAGCGCCATAAGAAGAATAGCCAAGAGGCCGGCTAAGGGGATTTTTTTTGGCCATTTTTGGCGATTAGTAAGTTTGCCAATGGCGAGACACGACACAAAGGCGAGCATTCCTCCTACAAAATTAGGATCAAACCAGGTAGAAAGTAAGCGGTTTTGATGCGGGTCCCAGCCTTCTTCTAGGGCCATTTGAGTGAAATCAGGGTAAATTTTGAGCTGGATAAAGCCAAATATCGCTATTAGAAATGCGGCTCCAAAAATTATATTGGTTAACTTGCGACGCGTTGGCACATGACTAGAAAGGTCAAGTGCCATAAAAAACAAAAAGAAATATTCAATGAAACGGATTAGATAAAGACTGCTTCCAAGGGTTTCCCCAAAAGATAGAGCCCGTGCGCCATTTATTAGTGAAATAAAAGCAATGGCTATGAAGATTAAGAAAGGCAAAAGCAGGGCGCTGTATGGCCAGTGGCGATCTATGAAAATTTTGTAAATTACAAAAACTCCAATTGTCCCGGCAATTAACAGATCATTGGGCAAGATTTCTGGCCCAATTGGTAAGCGCCCAAGTTCGCCGAGGGCAACGAACAGAAAAATTAAGCCAAAAAGAAAAGTAAATAATTTACGCATATAAAAACAGCTTAAGGTAAGTTGCCTGTTTGCGGCAAGTTGTTAGAATGGATTTATGCAGAAATTTTTAATTGCGACCGGAAATATTGGGAAATTTGGTGAGATTTCAGCTGTGCTTCAGGATTTGCCTTATGAGTTACTGTCTTTAAAAGATTTAGGGGAAGTTATGCAAGTTAAGGAGGACGGCGAAACACATGATGAGAACGCTTTTATTAAGGCGCGGGCTTTTTTTAAAGAAGTTGGTTGTATGACGTTGGGTGAGGATTCGGGGCTAGAGGTTGATGCGCTTAAAGGTGAGCTAGGATTGCATACTAGGCGTTTTGGGGCTGGGCATGAGGCTAGTGATGAGGAGTGGCTTAAGCATTTTTTGGAGCGCATGGAAAATGTTCCAGATGAACAAAGGACAGCGCGGTTTGTTTGTAGTGCAGCTCTAATTTTGGAGAATGGGGAGGAGCATTTATTTAATGGGGCGGCAGAGGGAGTGATAACCCGGGAGCCTGAGGCTAAGATTTTGCCGGGATTGCCTCTTAGTTCAGTTTTTAAGCCTGAGGGATTTGATCGCGTTTATGCGGCTTTAACAAAAAAAGAAAAGGCCCAGATTAGTCATCGGGGCCTTGCCATTGGTCGGGTGCGGGGTTTTCTTATTCAGTAACTTCTTCGGGAGACTCTGTGGTCGTTTCCTCATCATTTTCAAGTGGGCTTTCTTCGGCTTCGACATTATCGTAGGTCCCAGCTGGCTCAATAATTACAAGAACATTGAGTGGAGCTTGTTCTTGGTTGGTAGTGTAGCTGACAAAATCGCCAGCTTCGTTAATAAAGTAACGACCAGTTTTAAAAGATGAATCTAGAAGCCAGCTATTTTCTTCCATGGATATTTCGAGGTAAGCAAAGAAATCCACACGGCTCATGGCAACGTCGTAATTGTGGTTTTCTACTGGTCCGGAAATAATAGTGCGTGCCCAAGTTGAATCGTCAGGCAAAGCAACAGCCGCCCAGCCAGCAATTGGTCCATGGTGCACAATTTTTATGGTTTCTTCTTCGTCGCCACAGGCAGTAAGGGATAAAGCGAGGACAGCGATAACAAGAAAAGATAATAGTTTTTTCATAATATTGGGGATAAATAAACGGATTTAAGGGCGGACGAAAAAATAGCACTTTTTAAGGTGCGTGGCAATAGGGTTGGTGACAACTGAATGATGAAAGATGGTTCGAGTCTCCCCGCTCCGGACGGCCTCGGGGCCGAACGGGCGCGGGGGGGGTCGGGACAATCAGCGGGTCGGGGTCGGGATCTCCTCGCGGGACTGCGGGCTGGGGCCGCCGGGCGCAGGGCCGGTGGTGGCGGTCTGGCGGAAGTAGCTCCGGGCCTCGGTCGAGAACGAGCCGTCCATCACCAAGTTCTTGACGGCGCGGTTCTGGACATCGAACTCGGCGATGTTGTCCTGGAGCGTCTGCAGGATGTAGTGGCCGTCCCGGAGCTGGCCATCATCGGAGATGCATTCGGGGACCAGCTTGATCGTGAAGAGGTCGCGAACGAGAACGTCGCCCGGCTTGATCTTCAGCTTGGGCTGCGCGTTCTTGACGACGAAGACGAAGCCACGGCTGGAGTCGCCCGAACAGTTCGGAACAACCACGACGTAGAAGCCATCCTTGAGGCCGTTTTTGGTGGTGATGCAGTCGCCCGGCAGGACGATGTGGAAAGTAGGCAGTTTTGCCATGTGAACTCCCTATGGGTTAACGGGGGATGGACACCATTGCTAAGAGGGCGCCGCTTTTTACCTTCAAAAAAAGCAAAAAGCGACACCCAAGCAGCATTCATCATTCAGTTGTCAAAGTCTATGTTTAGAGAGAGTTTAACAACTAACTAGTAGTATTAAATTCCACTCTAGTAATATAGATCCGGGTCTATCCCCAGAAGTAGATTGCTAGCGCGAAACATTAGCTGCCCACCTCTATGGATGACGGAATTAGGGTGGTGAATATTATTATAGTGTTTTTTGAAAAAGAGTCAACCCTAATGGTTGACTTAAAGGATTGGTGACAACTGAACGATGGTTTTCCGCTCCGAACGACTCCGTAGTCGAACGGGCGGATCAGGGCTTGTTTAGCGGTTGGGGAGGAGCTTGGAGAAGATCTCGGAGAGAGCTCTTCTCAGGATTGCGAGGCGAGAGTTTGGTACGATTCTGTAGTAGCTGTGAGTGTAAGGATTTACCAGTGGGCGTTCGTACTTTTTGGTTACAACGACCAGCCTGTGCGTTGGGGTTGTTGTGGCGTGGGTTTCCCCATCAGTTGTTTTGTATAGAGGATAGGTTCCGCTTTTTAGATTCGCATGGCACCGTACCTCGTTGGTATCCTGATCTATCCATGCCCATTGTTGGCGGCAGCCGATGCGTACGATGAACCATTCTTTACCAAAAGGATCATTTTCATCGTACTCATATATGCCTCTAGTGCGGGCAACGCGTGGCAGGGAAAAACCTTCTGGATCGAGGCCTTTTATGGCTAGATCCTTACGAGAGTGGGTCCATTTTCCCCATGCGAAGAGGAAAGGAAAAACTTTCAAGGCATTGTCCTATGTTGCAGTCTGCCCCATGGCAGTCCTGCGGGTAAGCACCACTATTTCTGGGTGCCACTTTTTATCTTTAAAATAGTTAAAAATAAGAAGCGACACCCAGGTGTTATTCATCATTCAGTTGTCAAAATCTATATGTTTAGAGAGAGATTAACTACTAGCTAAAGTGTTAAGGCCTACCCTAAGGATATAGGCCTGGATCAATTTCCAGTAGTTTATTATAATGCTTTCCTTAAAAAGGTCAACCCTTATTCAACCTGTACTTCAATGGTTGCACCCGTCCGATAGCCTAACTCATCATAGGCATAAGCCTCAATGGTGTATTCACGGCCAGAGGCAGCATTGGTAGCGGCCCTGATTTGGCCAGTATAAGGAGCAGAGACAGCTGTGTATTGGAGAGTTCCGTCTAAATAGTATTCAACTTTTTCTAAACCATTTAAAGCTTCAACTTCAACTTCAATAATGTTTTGGCCGCGACTTACTAAGCTGTACGGGGAAGGAAAAGTAATGAAAATTACTGGCTGTTTAGCCCAAGTGGAAGCAGTGTGAATTTCATCTAAGTCAGTTGGTTCTAAAAATTCTTCTTCGTCCATGGCGGCAGCCCAGGCATCAACGCCCACTTGCCAAGTTGGGTAGTAATCCATAATGGCAATATGTTGTTGGAATTCTTTTTCCTCTAAGGACCATTCCGGCGAGTATTCAGTGGCAACTAGGCCGGTAAATCCATCAACCACAGCGGTGGCCCACAAAGTGTCTACTTCGGTGGGGACATTAAAACTGGCGAATTTTTCAGTCACAATCATATCTTCTGGCGTATAGTCTGAAGGGAGTTTTCCACTAGATTTTGTTACTGCCATTTCTACAATTTCGGCTGGCTGAGGGAAAGCCTCAGAGTCTAATTCAGACAAAGCATTGGTCATGTAGTCGTTCCAAATTGTAGCAGCAGAATCATATCCATTGGCATGGTAGTACATGGGTTCACCGTCCGCATTTCCAACCCACACTCCAGTTGCTATTTTGGTGCTGTAGCCAAGAGTTAGAGCGTTGTTTGGAGCATTTTCACCGTATTCATCTTTTTTGTTACTGGTTCCGGTTTTAGCAGCAACATGGTGCCCGCTTACGCGTAGGCGTGGCCCCAGATTTATAGCAGAATCAGAGAGAATATCAGTTATTAAGTAGGCAACTTGTGGGTCTAGGGCCTCGGTTCCAACTTGGTCTTCCCATTTTTCTAGAATATCTCCATCACTGTTTTCAATTTTTAAAATTGGGGAAATTTCTTGCTTAATTCCACTATTCGCAAAAACGCTGTAAGCGCCTACAAGATCTAGTAAGCGAACTTCACCGCTTCCTAAAGCGAGTGGCCAGCCATATCCAATGGAGTCATCTAGTTCAATTCCAAAGCCTTCCATGAATGGAATGATCTCAGTTTCTTGGCCAGCTAAGAAGTAAGATTTAATAGCGGGGATATTGCGGGAAAGAGCAAGGGCTTCGCGAACACGAATGGGGCCTAGGAAGGTTCCATCGTAGTTTTGAGGCCATTCGCCAGGCCCAAATTGAGTTTCTACATCGTATAAAACAGTGGCCGGACTATAACCATTTAAAAATGTTAAAGCGTACACAAAAGGCTTAAATGATGATCCTGGTTGTCGGTAGCGAGTAGCAATATTTACATTTCCATCAATTTCTTCGTCAAAATAATCAGCTGATCCAACCATGGCTAAAATTTGACCAGTTTGCGGGTGAACCGAAACTAAGCTGGCATTGTTAGCGCCAAATTCAGAGGCATTGCGTTCGCGATAGGTTTCTACAGCTTCTTCGGCGTATCCTTGCATAGTGGGATCAAGAGTGGTGTAGACTTTTAGGCCACCTTGCTCAACTACATCTTTGCCGTATTTATCTTCGATCAACTCTTTTACATAGAGAACAAAATGAGGAGCTTGAATGTTTTCGCGATAGGAAATGAATTCAATCGCCCATGATTCTTCGAGTGAAAGTTGCATTTGGCCTTCAGTGATCATGTCTTGATCTTCCATGGCTGCCAAAACAATATCTGTTCGTCCGGGGAGATATAGAGTAGTTCCGTTAGCTAGCTCGATATTTGATCCGATTAATCCACGAACGTATTCATCAAGGTTTAAATCTTCGTAAGAAACAATAGAGCGATCTAGTAATTGCTCTTCAGTGAATTCAACTGTGAGGTAAGAGTTGCGATTACTTCCATAAGGTGAATAACGAGTGGGAGCCTTAGGCAAAGAAGCCATAATGGCACTCTCGGTGAGAGTTAAATCTGTGGCTGCTTTATCAAAGTAAGTTTTAGCAGCAAGCTCAGCGCCATAAGCATTATTTCCGTAAGGGATTTCATTTAAATATAATTCAAAAATTTCTTCTTTATTAAAGCGGCTTTCAACACGGATAGCTAAAATTAGTTCTTGGAGTTTTCGAACATAAGTTTGTTCGGGTGATAAGAAAATATTTTTAACAAGTTGTTGAGTAATAGTGGAGCAGCCACGTCGGATTCCAACACCAAAAATTTCATGGGCTACTGCTTTTGCATAACAAGGAAGGTCAAATCCATAGTGTTCATAAAATTCATCATCCTCAACCGCAATAGTGGCATCTAATAAATAAGGAGAAATGTCTTCAATGGGAATGATTTCGCGGTTTTCCTCGCCATGTACTGCATAAAGAATGTTGCCTTCACGGTCCATGATTAACGTAGATTCAGCCTGAAGCAGGTCTTCTCCAGAGCTAACATCAGGAAGGCCGCGGCTAAAAATCAACACAATTAAAATAACAAAAATGAAACCACTAATAAAAGTAATACTAAAAATCAAAATTACCCATTGGAGCCACCGTTTCCATAAAGGAAGCATAGGATGGGGGCGTAGTTTTTTGTATAGGTCGTGAAAAGTTCGAGACATTTTGTATGATTAATTCCTAAGGAGTTATACCAGATTTTGAGGAGAAAATTAAGAGGGGCAATAGGAATTTGATACCTTTTTCTCAACTGGAAGGAACCTTTTTGGATGCATGATCCAAAAAGAACCCTTCTCGCTGCGCGGGATGTTTTCGAAAAAGCTTCAAATTCCTTTACCCCTTTATTCTCTCTCTGTACAATTGATTTGTTAAAAATTAATCTTATCTATGTTATGGCTCTTACAATTCAGCAAATTTATGATTTAGTCATTGCGAGTGGGCGCAAAAATGACCCTCGAACCAAGAAAGAAATTGATCTTCAGTTAAAAGACGCAAAAGATGCATATAAAAAGCTTGATAAGAAGAAAAAATCGTTTTTTGATAAGGATTCGATGGTGAACCCTTACGCTGATTCACGTGTTTTGCATGGGAAAATGGGCACCAAGATAAAGACTTTAATGGCCTGCATTGATGCTGAAGTCCCAGAGTTATTATTGGTGAATGAATTACGGAAAAACGGCAAAAAAATCGATTTAGTTTTTACGCATCATCCAGAGGGTAAGGCTTTGATGGATTTGACTAAGGTGATGCCAATGCAGGAGGCGATTATGGAGGCGCTGGGGGTACCGATTAATGTAATTGAAAAGTTATTGGAACCACGTGCCAAGAAAATTGATCGTGCTTTGCATGCGGATAATTTTAATCGGGTGGCTGATGCAGCGCGTTTATTAGAAATTCCATTTATGAATTGTCATACTCCGGCCGATAATCATGTGCATAAATTTTTGGAAGATTTTGTTAGCAAAAAGCGATCAAAAATGCGCCATTTAAAGGATTTAACAGAAGCCTTGCTGGATATTCCAGAATTTGCGGAAGGTGCAAAAATGAGCTCCGCACCAGTTATTGTGTCGGGTAGCCCAACCTCTAAACTTGGAAAAGTTGCGGTTACAGGCATGACTGGCGGGACCTCTGGTAATGAGGATATTTATGAGGCGCTTAGTCGTTCTGGGGTTAGCACAATTTTGGCTATGCATATGAGTGAGGCGCACCGCGAAAAAGCGGAAAAGCAACACATTAACATTATTGTTACCGGGCACATGGCGAGTGATAGCTTAGGGATGAATTTGATTTTGGATCAATTCGAAAAGAAGGGCATAAAAGTGATTCCAGCTGGCGGATTAATGAGATTTAAGCGTTAAATCTATGGCCAAAATAGATATTCTTATTGATGGCTATGCCAAAAAACTTGATGATGGCTGGATTGTGAATCCAACGGTGGTTTTGGTGCAAGGTAAGGGTAAAAATTTAATAGTTGACCCTGGGGCGGATCGAAAGGCGCTGTTAGATTCTTTGGAAGAGCGTGGTCTAGGCCTTGATGATATTGATGTGGTTTTTTTAACGCATGGCCATACAGACCACGTGCTTTTAGTTGGGATTTTTGAGAGGGCGCGTGTTTATAATTTTACAGAAATTTACGAAGGGATTCGGGAGTGGGAGCATGCTAATCGGATAGAGGAGTTGGATTTAGAAATTTTGCCAACCCCTGGCCACATGCCAGATCATTGTTCCTTGGTTGTTCCGACTGATGAGGGAGTGGTAGTGGTGGCTGGTGATGTTTTTTGGTGGGTTGAGGGCGAGGAGCAGATTATTGAGATTGAAAGGCCGGATCAACATTTTGCGTCAGACCCGGCGGCCTTGATTGAAAGTCGAAAAAAGGTACTCGAAATTGCAGACTTTATTATTCCAGGACACGGGGTAATGATGAAGGTTTAAGTTCGAACTTTTCCTCCTAGCTTTTCGATTTCTTTAAAGGCAGCTTTTTGAGTGTCTTGATATTCTTGGTCATTTAGAGTGCGTTCGTCATGGCGAAGTTCAATGGAAAAGGCGAGTGATTTTTTATCTTCTGGGATGTTTTGGCCCTCGTAAATATCAAACAGTTTTATGGAGTGAATAAGCTTGTGTGGGTCAGCTTTTTTAAGAGCTGCTTCAATGTCTGCTACTTGGGTTTTGCGATCAATTAAGAAAGAAACATCAAAGGCCATGCTCGGGAATTTAGGTAAAGATCGGAAAGTTGCGAGGTCGCGGCCATGTTCGGCTAAGCGCGTGAAATTAACCTCAAAAATTCCTACTTTGTGATCAAGGTCATGCTCTTTGGCTACGGCTGGATGTAGAGTGAAAATATACCCAATTCCTTTGCCGCGCATCATGATTTCCAAGCATTTTTTGGGATGTGCATATGGTGGTGGAGTTTTGCAATCGCGGAGGGTTACATTAGGTGCTCGGAACCCTTCTTGGAAAGATTCAAAGGCGCCTTTAATGCGGTGGAAAACCTCGTCTTTAGCTTGAGAGGCAATAGCCCCAATGAGCCATTTTTCTTCGAGTGGCATGTACTCACCGACTTCTTGATAAGTGTGGCCGACTTCAAACAATTTCATTTCGGGAAAGTTTTTTTCGTTTTGCGTAATGGATTTAAGCATTCCAGGGACAAGACTGACGCGCATGTGGGTTTGGTCAACTGTTAGCGGGTTTAATACTTTGATATGGCGCATGTCTTCTAATCCGAATTTTTGGAATATTTCTTCGTTATAAAATGAGTAATTCATAACTTCAGTGAAGCCAAGATTGGCGCTCAGAATATTACGAACAGCGTGCTTGTGAAAACGTTCTTCGTTTTCGATTGGAAGATTGATGGGAAGATGTGGTATTTCAGCGGGAATAGAGTCATAACCAATAATGCGGGCGATTTCTTCGGTAATGTCTTCTTCAATATCAACATCGCCAGTGGCGCGGTGAGATGGGATAGTAATTTTAAGTTTTTTCCCTACTGCAGTGACCCCAAATTCAAGCGAAGTCAGAATGCGCTTCATCTCGGCGGTAGAAACTTTTACGCCAATTTTGTTGCTGATGACAGCTGGGTCAACAGTCATGGTGATTTTTGGCTCTTTCCAGTTTCCTGTGGTGACGATTGGGCTAGCAATTTTTAGATCTGGGCAAGTTTCTTGAAGCAAAACAAGGGCGCGTTTGATAGCTATTTCCGTGAGGGCAGGATCAAGCCCTTTTTCGAATCTTTGCGAGGAATCAGAACGAAGGCCGTGACGCGTGGAAGTGCGGCGAATTGTTGAGGCGTGAAAATTAGCAGCTTCCAAAACAATTTCGGTCGTGTGGTCATTAATTTCGGAATTTACACCCCCCATAACACCGGCTAAAGCTACCGGCTTATCTCCATCACAAATAAGCAAGTCTTCTTCTGTTAATTTGCGTTTTTTGTGGTCAATTGTTTCAAGGGTTTCGCCTTTTTTAGCAAAACGAGCGATTAAAGTGTCTTTTTTAATAAAGCCA
This sequence comes from uncultured Candidatus Peribacteria bacterium, assembly GCA_964459205.1. Lineage (GTDB taxonomy): Bacteria > Patescibacteriota > Gracilibacteria > UBA1369 > UBA12473 > JABJMC01. Next base: position 29,736 of record CAYWKJ010000001.1, read on the forward strand.
CGATCATAAGAGTGCATTGGTTCACCAAGTTCTAACATTATGTAGTTGGTGACATCAACGATGTTATTAATTGGGCGAACACCAGCGGCTTCTAAATGCGCCTTTATCCAATCGGGAGATTGTTTGGTTCTTAAATTTGTAACAATGCAGCCAGAAAACCTAGGACAGCCATCTTTGGCCTCAACTTTGATAGTTAGTTTTTCTTTGCCAGGAGTTCCTTTGAATTTAAGAAAGGAATTGATTTTTTTGAGTGGTTTTTTGAGCAAACAGGCAACTTCACGGGCAAGGCCATAATGCCCCCATAAATCTGGACGATGGGTGAGGGATTTGTTGTCGACATCAAAAATTGCGTCGTTTAAATGAGCAGCTTCCACAAAAGGTGTTCCGGGTTTGACGTTGTTTTCAAAAAAGCGAATATCAACCCCTTCTGTTTTAAGTCCGAGCTCTTGATCCAGGCATAGCATTCCTTCGGACATGACGCCGCGCAATGGTTTTTTCTCGATTTTCATTCCTGTTGGCAGGGTGGTTGGAGCTACAGCAACTGGGACGCGATAGCCAGTTTTCATGGCCACCATTTGTCCAAAAATTAATTGAATGGCGTCTTTTTTCCCAATATCAACTTTAGCAACACTGAGTTTGTCAGCATCGGGGTGAGGCGTGATTTTAAGTATTTTTCCAACAACAACTCCATCGAATCCTTTTTTTTGATCAATAACCCCCTCAATTTCAGCGGTGTGCAAAGTAAGTAGTTCGCCAAGTTTCTCCGGAGAAACGGAATTGGGGATGTCTACAAAATTTTTAAGCCAGTTGAGGGAAATTTTCATGGTATATTGTTGCTATGCAAGAATCTTTATTAGATGAGAGATTAAAAGGAGCTATTTTAAGGGCAGGGAAAGAGTTGCCTTCAGATGTTGTGAGTTTTTATGTCCAGAAGACCGGGCATAAAATTGATATTGTGATTTATGAGGCAATGATTGATCATCGCTGGAAGAAAGGTCGAATGGGAGCGGTTTACAGTAACGTTTTATTGCTGGTTATAGTTGGCTATATTTTATATGGAGCGGTTACTGAGGGGTCGATTGAGGGGCAGGAATTTGCCGCAACTACAATGACTATTTTTATTGCAGTCTTTTTCTTTCTTATTGCAGCTGGGAATTTAGCTTTGCGTTGGTTTCGGAAGCCGACTAAGAATTTTTATAAGCTTATAACTCCCAAGTTGGACGTTAAAGACCTGTATACAGCGATTGATAATTTAAAGAGCAATGTCGGAAAGCCCGACTAGAACTGTTCAGCAAAGCGAAGATCGCCGCTGGTTAAATGTCGAATGTCGTCGATGCCATAACGCATCATAACGAGTCTAGTTAGGCCAAAGCCAAAGGCCCAGCCTTGATAAACATCAGGATCAACACCACCGGCTCGGAGAACATGGGGGTGAGTCATGCCGCAGCCCATAAATTCGATCCAGCCAGTGCGTTTACAAACTTTACAGCCTTTTCCGTCACAGAAAATACAAGACATGTCGAGTTCGAGTCCGGGCTCCACAAACGGGAAATAACCTGGCCTAAAGCGGATTTTCATCTCTTTTTTGAATAATCGTTGAAGGAATTCAAGCATCACGCCTTTTAAATGGGCAATAGAAATGTCTTTGTCGATCATAAGGCCTTCAACTTGGTCAAAGGTGTGTTCATGTGAGGCGTCAGTAGCTTCGTTACGGAAAACTCGTCCCGGAACAATAATTCGCAATGGGACTCCATGCTTTTTCATGGCGCGAATTTGATTAGGCGAAGTGTGCGTGCGGAGAACTAAGCGGCCCTCTTTTTTATCGGCTTTTTTGTCGATAAAGAAAGTATCTTGCATGTCACGAGCTGGATGATCAGCCGGGATATTAAGTCCTTCAAAATTATAGTACTCGCTTTCGATTTCCGGGCCATCGATCACAGAAAAGCCCATTTGTTGAAAAATGCGTTCAACTTCTTCTTGGACCTGATAGAGTGGGTGGATATGACCTTGTTTGTAGCCTTCTCCGGGCTGAGTTAAGTCAATCCATTCATCGCTTAAGGCTTTAGAAATTTCCTCACGTTCGAATTCGTTCTGCTTAAGCTTAAATTTTCCTTCAAGTTGAATTTTTAGTTCATTGGTGGCTTTCCCAAAAGTTTTTTTATCTTCAGAGGAAAGGTGCTTAAGTCCGCGGAGCAGCATGGTGAGCTCGCCTTTGCGGCCGAGATATTTGGTGTGGTAAGCGTCTAAATTCGCGCTCGTCTTAACTTGGTCGAGGGCGGCTAGGGCTTCTTTTTCGAGTTTTTTTAAGTCTTCTTGCATAACGCTACGTAGTTTAGCGGGGTTGGAGCTAGATGTTAAGCTCTTGTTTTAACTTTGAGTTGGGTTAGTAAGATTTCTCAGGATGAATTAAGAAGAGGTTGCCGTTTAGATTGCGTGTTAGATTGTCGCTCCTTGGCTAAACTAAACCAGATGGAGGCTCCTCAAAGTGAAAGGAATCTTCCCCACAATCAGAGAGTTCAGCAAAGAACTCTAAGGTTTTTAAGAGAATGGGGGTTTGAGATTGGCATGGCGGACGCAAGTCATTTAAGAAGGCTTTTGAGAGATGTTGACCTTGCAAATAAGCAATTAGATCGAAGGGGAGTAATATTAGATTATCAAAGGGTCACAATGGAAGCTGTGTATAGATGGCTTTTCCGGGTTCATGGCATTGATGTTAATAATTACATTCCTCACGAAGTTAGAATGAACTATGAAAAGCTCTCCGAGAAAATGAGAGATATTGCGGTTATTGTGAATAGAAGAAACAGGGAAAGTGAAATGTTGTAAAACAAAAAGACCCCCAATAAATGAGGGCCTCTTTATCTCAGGAATGAGGGATTTCTTATTTAACAGCGTCTTTAAGAGTCTTGCCAGCTTTGAAAGCAGGAAGCTTCATTGAAGGGATTTGAATCTTTTCGCTTGGGTTACGTGGGTTAACACCAGTACGAGCAGCACGTTTGCTAACACGGAAAGTTCCGAAACCAGTAATGGTAACGTTTTGACCTTTTTTGAGTGAGGTGGTGATTGTTTCGAGCATTGCTTCTAGAGCAATTGCAGCAGCTTTTTTAGTAATACCAGCACTCTGGGCGGCTGCGTTAATGAGGTCTTGCTTTGTCATTTTTTAGCAAAGATTAAGAATAAAGAGACTGAGTCCGATTATAAGCGAGCGCTTTTTAAGCGCAAGGCTTTTTTGTTGCATGGAAAAGAAAAGTGTTGATTAATGGCTTATTTATGGGAAAATTCGAGCCCCTGGTTGCAAAACTGTTAGAAATACTATAAATGTATTAAGCGTATGACAAAAAACTTAGTCATTGTTGAGTCGCCGGCGAAAGCTAAGACAATTTCCAAATTTCTTGGGAAAGACTATACCGTAAAAGCTTCTATGGGGCATGTGCGGGATCTTCCTAAATCGCAAATGGGAATTGATACTGAGAAGCATTTTGAAGCCACTTATGTGATTTCGCCAGATAAGAAAAAGGTTATTAAAGATCTGAAAAGTAAGATTAAAGCGGATACGACCGTGTGGCTCGCAACTGATTGCGACCGTGAAGGGGAAGCAATTGGATGGCATTTGCAAGAAGCTTTGAAATTAAAAAAGAGCAAGACGCATCGAATTGTTTTTCATGAAATTACTAAGCCAGCCATTATGGCCGCGTTAGAGGATCCACAAGAATTAAAAGAACACTTAATTGACGCGCAGCAAGCTCGTCGAGTTTTGGATCGTTTAGTTGGTTATGAGCTTTCACCATTACTTTGGAAAAAAGTTCGGTACGGGCTTTCAGCGGGACGCGTGCAAAGTGTAGCGGTTCGTTTGATTGTAGATCGAGAACGTGAGCGCGACGCTTTTGAAAAAGAAGAATACTGGAGCGTAAGCGGAGAGTTTTATGGGAAGAAGAAAACAGATACTTTTGAGGCCAAACTTCTTAAAAAAGATGACAAAAAGCTAGAAATTAAGAACGAAAAAGAAGCAAAAAAGATTTTGAAAGATTTAGATAAGGCAGAATTCAAAATTGAAAAAATTGAACATAAAGAAGTTAAAAAGAATCCAGCGCCACCATTTACAACATCAACTTTGCAACAGGAGGCCGCACGAAAATTGCGCATGTCTGTTAAAAAAACCATGGTAGTTGCGCAGCAGCTTTATGAGGGGATTAATATTGGAAAGCACCATCATGGTCTTATCACTTACATGCGTACAGATTCGGTTAGTTTGTCTAATACGGCTACTGCGGCCATTAAAAAAATGGTGACTGAGGACCATGGAAAGGAATATGCCTTAGATAAACCCCGAACTTTTAAGAGCAAAAAAGGCGCCCAAGAAGCGCATGAAGCAATTCGTCCGGTGGATGTGACTTTAAAACCAGCGGATTTAGAAGAGTACTTGGATAAGGATCAATTAAAACTTTATAAGTTGATTTGGAAACGCGCGATTGCGAGCCAGATGTCGCAAGCGATTATGGATCGCGAAAAAGTAGACATTTTAGATAAAAAGCATAAATATTTGCTTCGGGCGAATGGGCAACGAGTTAAGTTCCCCGGGTTTATGAAAGTTTATATTGAAAGTTATGATCATCCAGATGATCAAACTAAGCACGATGAGCATTTGCTTCCAGAGCTTAAGGAAAAACAAGCAGTGCATACTAAAGAATTAGTGCCAGCCCAGCATTTCACTCAGCCCCCACCACGTTATACTGAGGCGAGCTTGGTTAAAAAATTAGAATCTGAAGAGATTGGACGACCATCAACTTACGCTCCGACAATTACAACAGTTATTAATCGTGGTTACGTAGAAAAAGATGAAGGAACACTTAAGCCAACAGATACGGCGTATGTAGTGACGGATGTTTTGGTGAAGCATTTTTCAACGATTGTAGATGTTCATTTTACCGCTAAAATGGAGGATGATTTAGATCGCATTGCCGAAGGAAAAGAAGATTGGGAAGAGTTTATGGCTGATTTTTATAAACCTTTCCACAAAAATATTGAAACTAAGATGAAAACTATTAAGAAAGAGGACGTGGTAAATGAAGAAACAGATGAGATTTGTGAAAAATGCGGATCTCCCATGGTGAAAAAACTAGGGCGTTTTGGGAAATTTTTGTCTTGCTCTAATTATCCAGAGTGTAAGCACGCTAAGCCGATTGGAGAAACAAAGGAAGAAGAAAAGGAATTTGAGGATTTGCAGAAGAAATTGGGTGGTAAAAAATGCTCTAAGTGTGGTGGTGAAATGGAGGTTAAGAAAGGTCGATATGGAGAATTTTTGGGATGCTCAAACTATCCGAAATGCAAAAACATGCAGTCAATTGTGAAGTTTGCTGGAGTAAAATGCCCAGAATGTAAGGGTGGCCAACTAATTGAAAGACGCACCAGAAAAGGAGCAAGAGTCTTTTATGGGTGTAATAAATTTCCAAAATGTAAATTTGCGCTTTGGAACAAGCCAGTTGATAAGAAATGTAAAAAATGTAAGAGCATTATGATCGAAAAAGACGATAAAGTGGTGTGCTCTAAATGTAAGGAGTAAAGAAGCGTCTTTATAAGGTTAGATGCTATTGCCAAAAAGGCTTTTTTTTGGTAAAATAAAGAGATTTAAAAATAAAAACTTAAACCTAAATCATCATGAAACACAAAAAACTCTTTTGGTTCAGCCTGGTGCCGACCTTTTTCATCCTTGCTGTGATGGCATTTTCTTCTGTTGCGTTGAGTTATTTTAGCCCGCCAGATGATAGTGGGGCTGTAACTGGTGTGACTTATTTAAATAACGACTCAACAGCGTTGAAAAAGGAAGCTTATCGAATAGATTTTCAGGTAGGGAATTGGTCGATTAAGGATGTTAAAGCCGCAATTGCTACGGAAAGAGCGAAAGGGAGCACAATTGCTTCAAATAAGAATCTTGAATTTGATCCAGATGGTGAAGTATATGATACGCAAAGATACGCTTACTTAGCGAATGGGAAATGGATAGATTTTGGAATATGTTCAGATCCACAATCTGCTTGTTATAACAACAGAGTAAGGGTGGATTTGGACTTAACAGGACCATTAGCAGGCACTGGTGATGCTTATTGGTCAGGTCGAGCTTATTGGAGTGAGTCTGAAAATGGTGACGTTATTAATGATGGTTGGATTACATTTGATTGGAATTGCGACAAAGTAGAAGGAAAATGTAGCATTGAGGATCGAGTGCGTACGGATTTAGAGACAGAAGTTGTGAGTGGGTATGCGTATAGTCCAGAATTAGGTTGGCTTAATTTTAGGAATAGTAAGGAGGCTAAATACACTGTGCTTCAAGACTTGTTAGAAGTGGAAGAAGTAGAAGGATGTACCAGCATGGAAGATTTAAATGACGGCGACGTTTACCATGTAGGTGATACCTTTGTAGATTCCGGCGTTACAGTAGAGGCAATGGCCTTTCAATGGTCTGACGAAAGCTGGACATCTGCTGGGGAGACTAAAGTGAAAACTGGTACCAAGGCCGGAGGTAGCGGCAATGACTTAATGGTTAATAATATTTCTTTGGATTTTGATTTTGGGGCGTCTATATCAGGCTTAACCATGAATTTTGGTGAGTATGGAGGAAATCTTAATCTAAAGGTTAATGATGAGCTTCGTAATTTTAATAATTTTGCGGATATTGATGGTGTTACCATTGGTGATGTAACAGCCTCGGTGACAAATGGTAATGGCAATGATAAAGGTTCATTAACATTGGATGGCACGATTAGTACATTTATTGTGGGAGGACAAGAATTATATGTTGATGATATTTGTTCAGCCGGAGAAGTAGAGACAATTCTGGTGCAGCCTATAGTTACTCTAACCCCAGATCCAGAGGACGTTACAAAATACGGCCAAGGTGGAGGCGAAGGAGCGCCTTTGGCTGATGGAGAGGATTATTATTCTTTGTCAGTTAGATTGCTTGAAACTGGTTCAATGGAAAACTTAACTGATGATTATGATGTTTCTATTGAAGTTACTCCAACTGAGGATTCATTTGTTTATAGAGATCAAGTTACTCGTTTAGATACAGATTTGGGAGCAATTGTTTTTGATGATGTTGCTTATAGCCCATCTGATGAGGCGTTTAAAGTAAGAATTCGTTCTTGGGCGCCAACTTCTAATGTGAATGGTTATGATCAAGATGCGGATGGGGATATGGATTATTACTTTGATCATGATCCAGAGGACGCCTCTGGTTATGCTCGTTCTGATGTGGCTAATAAATATGAAATTGCCTCTATTGATATAACAGTTACTGGCGATGATGAGGTTGAATTTATAGCCTTGGAAGAAGAGTTAGTGGCGCCGCTTTGGGGGCTTACTGAGGATCAGGTAGATCTTAAATTCGCGCCGGCCATTGAAATAACTAATTTGGGTCGAGAATCCGGCGAAGCTATGGATTATTCGATTCCAAGCGTTCCAGACGAGGCGATTAATTTAAATGGTTTGGTGACAGTATGGAGTGAAGTATCAGATTTCCAAGAACTTTCATTTACAGTTAATTCTACGCTTAATTCGGGAGCATATTATTATTTATTTGATAGCAATAGTAATGGGAATTTTGTCCCGGATGAGGATGGAGCGTTTGTTGCTTCAACTTTTACCCCTGGTGGAATGACTCCTGACACGGATTTAATAAGCGCTTTTAATCACACAGGTTATTATGTCCCAGTAGATGGCTATGATCGAAGTACGGGATTAGGTAGCGGTTCAGCTGGTGGAATGATTCAAAAAACAATGCTAGTTAATGCTGATGGTTATCAGGCGGCGATAGCAGCTGTACATTCAAAAGAGCCTTTCTTTTCTAAGTTAGCTCGTTGGATGAATCCATTTTTGAAAGCTAATGCCTTAGCTATATCTAAAGATACGAGCCGTCCAGACTTAACAATTACTAATATTTATAGGGATGGAGGCAATGAGCAACTAGTAGTTGTAGTTGAAAATATAGGAGATGATGATGTGGTTACATATCAAAATGATCCTTATATTTACATTTACATTGATAGTGTTCGAGAGTGGACTTATTCGTATAGCACCTTGGCTGATCAGTCGTTTTTAAGTGCTGGCGGAAGTAGTGAGATCCGTCCGCAGGTTTTGGATGATGAGGCTTTGCAATATGTTGTAGAGGCCTGTGTGGACCCACGTGATTATGTTAATGAAAGTGACGAAGATAATAACTGTTACAAAGCTCAAATCGAATCTGAGCAGCTTTATTCAGATTTAATTATTAGTAGTATTTATCGAGATGATTCTAATAATCAGCTAGTAATTGAGCAGATGAACACTGGAGAAGGCGATGTAACAAGTGAAGAAGGAAATACTTATATTTGGATTGATGGAATTTTGTCATGGACTTATTCTTGGAGCACTTTGAGTGAGGCTAATAAAGAGTTTATGATTGCTGGTCAAAGTTCAGAAATTAGACCAGAGACTCTTACCCCAGATGGAGATCATTCCGTGCAAGCTTGTATTGATTACAATGGCGAGATTGAAGAATCTGATGAGAATAATAACTGTACTTTTGCGGTTATTGGGGCTGGAGCTGATGTTGATCCGCTTTATGATCCATATATTGGTTATGCGATTGCGGATGAAGGAGTTACTTTTACAGTTCGTTATTATACTCACTATATGCCACTTACCGCTGGCGGGACTATTGGTTACAATGTGCCAGCCTATGACACCAAAGCAGAAGCTGATATTTCTGGTTCAGTGACTAGCTCAGAAAGTTTTGGCGCTGATTCAGGAATTGAAAATGTTGGTGGTGAATTTGATACTGATGTTCTTAGAAACCAACTTTATCAACGCTATAAGCAAATTGCGAAGGGAGCTGGTGACCCAGGCGGAGGAGCTATTTATGGGGCCATGCATCAGTCTGGTGGGGCAGAATTAATGGGTGGGGATGTGTTGTTCTTTACTGGCGATGTTATGATTAGCGCCTTGGAGGATGATTACAATGAAAAGACAATTATTGTGGAAGGTGGAAATGTGTTTATTGATGATAATTTGAGTGGCCAGAGTTCAACTGGGCTGCTTGTTTTCCGTGATGCAACTGGTAATGGTGGTAATGTTTATGTTCATCCAGATGTTACAGATATTCTTGCGGTTAACTTGTTTGCGGATGGCGGTCTTTACTCTTACGATGGTGATTCTGATAATATTACTCAGCCAGATTATTTAGGCTATCAAGATATTTTAACTGATTGGGATTTTAACACTAGACAAGAAACACTAACTAATCAGTTAGCTTGGACTGGTTCAATTATCGCTGATAATACAGTGGCTGGCGCAAGCGATCTTTCGGCCATGACTTTGCCAAGTGGTGAATCAACTAGTGATCGATTGGAGGCTGCGGAAAGCAGCTTGTCTGACCTGCGAACATTTGTAGCTTGTTGGGTTCAAACTGATGAATACGGAACCCCAGTTGATATAGATGAGGATGGATATAGTGGCTATGACGCTAGTGGAGACTTAGATTATGGAGACATGGAAGATTGTGAAGGCTTTGAAAGAGCTGCATATTTTGAATATGATGGAGATTTAGAAAACGCAAATAACACACCATTCTATCTTGAATATGTGCCACCAAGTTCAACCTTGCCAGTTTTTGTAAGGGAGTCTTAAGCGAATTTAATCGTAAAGAAAAGGATCAAAATTGCTAATGCAATAAGGGTAGAGAAAACAATGTAAACCCAAATAGCAAAATGGCTAGTGCGGTTTAAATAGCGAAATCTTCCAGCTTGCATAACAGCTAGGGCGCCTATAATTGCTAAGGCGAGCAGGAGAATCAGCACGATGACTAAAAAGAAGAGTTGCATAAACGACTAGCGTTAAGCATTTGCCACAAAAGAATCATACCACGACATATCAACCTCTGGATGTTTTTTCATAACATCGGCTACTACTTTTACGGCGCGATGTAGGCGTTCTTTGTCTTGGGATTCAAAGCGCATGGTGAGGTTGGGAGTGGTATTAGAGCAACGGATAATGCCCCAAGTGTCTTGGTCAAACAGCATGCGCACTCCGTCAATGGTTATGCAGTCATAACTGGCAACAAAATGATCCTTGAGTTCGTCGACAATGCGGAATTTGTGTTCGTCTGGGCAAGAAACTTTGATTTCTGGGGTAGCGCAAGTTTTAGGAAGCTCGTCGAAATATTCAGATAGTTTTTTGGTGTCGCGGCCTAGGAGGGCCAGGGTGCGGAGTGCAGCCACAAAAGCATCGTCGAATCCGTAATAATCTTCGGCAAAGAATAAATGGCCACTGACTTCTCCGGCAAGCAAAGCGCCTTTTTCCTGCATGGTTTTTTCTATAAAAGAGTGTCCGGTTTTGGCCATAACGGGATTGCCACCGTGTTTTTTGATGAGTTCAGGTACTATTTGAGAGGCTTTTACGTCAAAGACGACTGTGGCGCCGGGTTGGCGAGAAAGTAAATCTTCGGCTAGGAGTAATAAGTGAAGGTCTGCAGCATAGTGTTTGCCGTTTTCGTCGATTAAGCCAATCCGGTCACCATCCCCATCAAAGCCGATCCCAATATCATATTCTCCAGTTTTCATAACCTCGATAAGTTCGGTTAGGTTTTCTTCGTCTTCTGGGTTGGCTTCGTGGTTAGGGAAGTTCCCATCTAACTCACAAAAAAGCTCTTTGACTTCACAGCCAAAAGCGCGGAATAAGTCGGGTGCAAATTTTCCAGAAATTCCATTGCCAGCGTCTACCGCAATTTTTAGCGGCCGATCGATTTTGATCATTTTTTTCATGTCTTCTAAATAGAGATCAAATAAATCGTCGCGCTTGGTCAGTTTTCCTTCACCTTCTGTAAAAGAGCTTTCTTCGATGATATTGAGTACAACTTGTAGTTCGTCGCCGCAGATAGCGTGGGCCATTTTGCCAACCACTTTTATGCCATTGTATTCTTTGGGGTTATGACTGGCTGTGATGTTAATTCCACCGTCCATTTCGAGCTTGCAAGTGGCGTAGTAGAGGAGTGGGCTGCTAGCTAAATCAATATCAGTAACGTTGCAGCCAGTGGAGAGCATTCCTTTGATGAAAGCCTCTTTGATTTCGGGGGTGCTTAAGCGATTGTCGCCGCCAACTACGATTTCGGGGCCACTGTGCGCAAGCAAGTAAGTCCCGATTCCTTTTCCAATTAACTCTGCGGTTTCAGGATTCAGGTCTACTGGTTTATCAGAGGCTGGTTTATGGGCGATTCCACGGATATCATAGGCGCGAAAAATAAGGGGGTTTACTGGCATGTTTGAATTCGGTTAGGGCCATTAATGTTCTTAAGATACTGAGCAACAGCGGGAGGCACAAGGTTTTCCCAGTTTTTTTCTTCTTTCATGCTGAGTCGGACCTGGGTGCCAGTAATGTTTTCAACAAAATTCACATTAAGAACTTCGTATTGGTCATGGTTTTTAAAAAGTTTTTTAACGATTTTTGAGCCAGTATAAATAGATTGGAAGGGTGGGACAAGACGAGAGACATGATCTACCCAAAGATCGTAATTATTAATGTTTCGAACTGGAATAATTGTGTAGCGATCGCGTGGGATAGCTAGTTTATCTAAGGTGGCAGTGATCATTTCCCAGCGTTCGCGAGTTGTAAAAGGATTGTCTGGCTCGTGGTGGTTTTCAGCGCTGCCAATTCCGATTATTAGAAAGTCGCACTTTTTTAAAGCATGCAAAACTACACTTAAATGCCCCTTATGAAAAGGTTGGAAACGGCCGATGTAGAGGGAAGTGTTCATGTGGTCATTATACAGCAAGAGCCGGTGGCATCTCACGCTTGTGTTTATTTAACTTGATGAGCTTCTGGATTTTTTCAACAAGAGCGGCCGGGTAGCCAGCTTTTATAATGCTTGGTTTGCGTTTTCCCTCTTCGATCATTTGAAGAACAGCATCAAGAACGCGGTAATTGGCGCCAAGATCGTTTTCGTCAGTTTGATTGGCTTCGAGTTCCGCGGTTGGGGCTTTTTGGATAATTTCTCCAGGGAGATTTAAATATTCAGCTAAAAGGTAGACATCAGTTTTGTAGAGATTAGCTAGAACTTCAATGTCAGCGGCTAGGTCACCGTATTTAGTGCCGTAACCAAGTAGGATTTCGCTTTTGTTAGACGTTCCGAGTACGAGTGCCTTATGAGTGTTAGCAAAACTATATAAAAGTCCGGCGCGAACGCGGGCTTTAGTATTCATTTGAGCAACGCGATTTGGTTTCCAGGGTGCGATATTAAAATCTACAGCTAAGGCATTAATTGGTTGATAGTAGCTTTTAACCTTAAAAAAGTCAGTAAGAGCTTTGGCGTGTTGGATGTTTTCGTCGCGAGTTACGCCGAGCTCAGGAAGAATAAGAGCAAAAACGTTTGAAGACCCTAAGGCATCAACCGCGATTTTAAAAGTTAAGGCAGAATCAATTCCACCACTTAGTCCGACAACTGCTTTGCGGAAATTGTTTTTTTGAAAATAATCGCGCAGTCCTTTAACAAGCTTTTTGTGAACTTTTTCCATATCCATTTTTAGAGCAGGTTATCTAGTTTTGTAACTTTGTTGGAGATCTCGGTCCATTTCGCGTTTTTTGATGGTTTCGCGCTTGTCATGTTTTTTCTTTCCGCGGCCAACGCCTATTTGAACTTTGATGCGGCCGTGAAGAGTAAAAATTTTGAGAGGAACAATGGAAATTCCGGGAGTATCCAAAAAGGAATTAACTTTATCGATTTCTCGACGATTTAGCAAGAGTTTTCGCTTGCGCTTGCCATTTCCGTCGGGTTGATTGGCTGGCTGATAGGGAGATATTTGAACATTTTCAAGCCAGGCTTCATTGTTTTTTACGGAAATAAATCCTCCTTTGATTTGGATTTTTTTGGCGCGGATCGCTTTGACTTCGTAGCCGTGTAAGACTAGTCCGGCCTCGAATTTGTCGATAATTTCGTAATCGAAAAAAGCCTTTTTGTTCTTGATAATTTCCATAGTGACTAGATTTTATCGACCTTTTACGCGTTCGTCCAATTCTGACTGGGTGTTTAAATCAGCCAGGGGTGTTTTTTAACGAATTTAAGCTTGCTCCACCAATGATGCAGGCTAAAAGCATAGCCGCAACGTGTTTGGGGGAGTAGTAGTAGCACAAAAGCGTAAGCAATATGATCGTCGAGAAAGGGATGATGTTCTGGGGGTAGGGCGGCTAAATACATGAGAATCATCATCAAAGCTCCGGAATAACCAGCAATTTTGGTGCCAACCCCGAGTAATAAAGCGAGACCAATACCAAGTAGCCCAATCATAAATAGCCAGTCTACAAATAGGTTGCCAGCCATGGCTTGAAAAATTTCAGCGAAAGGCCCCTTAGTGGCGTAAGTTAAAAATCCATAAGTTGGCGAGCCGCCAGCTAGCCAGGCATCTTCGGGGACAGTAGCAAAGCCAAGGCCAAATAGTTTATCTATAAAAGCCCAAAAGAAAATGCCGCCCATGACGAGTCGCAAGCCAGCAAAGATAATTTTTCTATAAAGTGTGGGAGCAGGGCAAAAATGAGGGAATTTCATGGGAGAGGGTTAAGATTTAAAAGAATTATATCATTGATGAGTGGATCTTTGTTAATAAACAAGAAAATTAGTAAAAACAAAGGAACAAGAGTATTGTTAATTAAATCTCATTCGATTAATTAATATTTATATGAAAAACATATTTATTCTGCCCTTATTTATAATAGTTTTATTTGTAATGACTGCCTGTTCATCTGCCACGCTAGAAAATAATACTGAAAATGCTAGTTTAGTTTTGGCCGAGACTGCTTGCGTGATGCTGGATTCAAACACAAGTAATGAAGAAAAAGTAGAATTAGCCAATGCCCTACCTGTTAAATACGGATTTGAAGATCCTCAAAGTATGGATGCATATATAGATTCACTTAAAGGCACAGATGAAGCAATTATTCTTGTTGAAAACACCGCCAAAAATATTGGTTTATTTTGCGAAGATATTTTTATTGAAAATGGGTTGAGCCCGTATGATGTTGCTAGTGAGTCGCTCCAATCAATACTTTAGATGCTTGTTGAGCCACTTAAAAATCCCAATAGTTGTGCCCCAAGGGATTTCAGAGATTATTAATAAAAGCGCAATTTCTGGGGTGAAGAATTTAAAAGCTAACACGATTCCTAAGCCAGCGTTGGGGTAAGCCTTGGTTGTAGCAAGAGCAATACGGTCTTTTTTGGAGCGCCAAGGCGCTATAAAGTAACCAACCAAATAAAGCGCAAAGAAAATGGCGTAGAGATAGACAAGATAATTAAGTACCGAGAGAGGGTTTTCCAGAATATAGTCGGATTGATACGCAACAACTGAGTACATCACAAACGAAATAAATATAACGCTTAAACCATTTAACGATGGCTTGATTTTTTTAACAGTTTTTGGGGAGTAGGTTTTTAGGATTTGCGAAATTAAAAGAGGTACGAAAATAGTAAGGATGAGGGTTCCAAACATTCCTAACATATCTAATTCAATAGTGGTGTCGGTAAGCAGCCAAAAAAGCCCAATCATGCTAAAGGGCACAATCAAATTAATAATGGTTACAATGGTCAAACTAAGCGCGGCATTGCCTTTTGCCATATCTGTTAAAGCAGGGGCGGCAACCGCTGATGGGAGTGAGGCAAAAAGCAAAAATCCAAGAGCAAGTTCTGGAGTCAAAAATTTCATTACCATAAATAATAAAATGGGAATGATGACTATATAAGCAGCTAGAATATAAATTAGGAAAATTGGTTTTTTGAGCTCTTTGGTTATGGCCGCAGAATCGGTTTTTACGAAAGTGACCAACATTAAAGCAATGATGGCGTGTAAAACGTACTCATGAGAGAACGGGCTTAATTCTGGCAAGAGTAGGCCGACTATCATGGCCACAATAATGGCCAGGGAGGCGTGTTTTTCGAGAAATTTTAATATCATAATTCGCGTTTAAGTATACAGTTTTGGTGGCGTAAAGGGGAGATCTCGTTTAGACTAAGATTAATTAATTTAACCTCCCTTTTTATGGATGGCGAAACTCCTGGATTTACTCCACCACAAGATCCTGCCCCTCAATCTTCTACCCCACAAGATTCTGCCCCACAAACCCCGCCTGCTTCTCCGGCCGGCTCTACGCCCCCTCCAGTTAATACCCCTCCTGTTTCTGGAAAATCTCCTTTTGGATCACGAAATGTGATTATTGCTATTATTGTCGTAGTTTTAGTAGTTGTTGGAGGAGTTGCTTATTGGAATCAACAGCAGCAAGAAAAGGAATTACAAGAATTTTTTGACATGTTAGATGATTTTGAAGATTACGATTACGATTACGACTATGATTATGAATATGAAACAGGCTACGATACTTCTTATGGAGAACGTGATAGTTATTTAAGTTATGAGTCTGTAACGCCAGGTTATTACACTTATTCTGATCTTAAATACTGGTTTGATATGGATTACCCAATGGATTGGGAATTAGATGTGGATGATTCAATTGTAGCTGTAACTTTTTTGAGTCCTTACTCAGATGATTTAGATTATTTTGCTGAAAACGTAAATGTGACTACCGAAGATATTTCTTGGTATGGGCCAATGACCTTGGATGAATATGGCGAAGCCTCAATGGAGCAAATTGAGTTAGCTTTACCAGGTTACGAAATTGTTGAAATTCGTGATAGTTGGCTAGGAAATCATGAAGCTCAGTATATTTTGGGGTCCTATGTAATGGGGTCTTTTGATACTCGAATTATGTCTGCCTTCACCTTGGTAGATGGCACCGCTTATGTAGTTACTTATACCTACGAAGCTGGAAATGCCGATCTTTATCAAGATGTAGTTGATTACATGATGACTACGTTTGAGGTTTGGTAAGCCAAAACGTAAGGTTTTCTTTAGTCGCTGGAAAGAACCTCATTTGATGCATGCTCAAATGAGAATCTTCTGCCGTTGGCTTGAATGTGATGGCGGAGAGAGGGGGATTCGAACCCCCGGTGACAAAAAATGCCACACACGCTTTCCAAGCGTGCTCCTTAAGCCACTCGGACATCTCTCCGTGATGGGTTGTTTAGGGACGAATTAGATTTTTTTGGTCAAGGTACGAAGACAACGAGTGCAGACTTTTTTCTTCTGAAAGCTTTTGGAGGCAGCGTCCCAGAGGCGCTTAACCACTAGATTCGGGAGAAAACGACGTTTAGTTTTGCGTTGGGAATAACTTACGTTGTGCCCAGTAGCGGGACGTTTTCCACAGGTTTCACAGACTTTTGACATAACAAATAGTTAGATTCGGCCCGCCAAAAATACTATGTGGGCTCCTGTTTGGCAAGGGAAAGTGAGAAGGGGGGGCGCTTGCACCCATGGCGTGGTTCGCGTAAAACAGATGTATGGTAGATATTTATTTCATTATTGCGTTGGTGGTGGCCATTACTGTGCATGAGTTTTCACATGCTTGGATGGCTAATTATTTAGGGGATCCTACGGCTAAGTATCAGGGGCGAGTAACCCTAAATCCGCTTAAGCATTTGGATGTTTTTGGGACGATTATGTTGTTTTTGGTTGGACTTGGTTGGGGGAAGCCAGTGCCGGTTAATCCACGTAATTTAAAAAATTTAAAAAGAGATTCCGCTCTGGTTTCGTTAGCGGGGCCGCTTTCTAATATTTTAGTGGCCATAGTGGTGGCTTTTCCTTATAAATATCTGGTAATGAATGAGGGGGCAGAATGGATTGTGCTGACTTTGCAGGCGGTTTTTGATTTAAATTTACTTTTAGCGATATTTAATTTATTGCCATTACCGCCCCTAGATGGGTCTAAGATTATTGGGGTTTTTGTGCCGCGTCGGCTTGAGCGGATGTATCAAAATTTCTTACATGATGGAATTAAATGGTTTATTGCCGTGATTTTGGTAGATTCGTTTATTTTTGGCAGGATGTTTGGATTTTCAATCTTGTGGGTAATTATTGGAACTGTGTATCAGTTATTAGCAGGATTAATTTTAATTGGAACTTAAATTTAAGGTAGAGCAAGAGGTTTTTTTACAGCATCTGGTGTTTTTATATGTGTAAGAGCACAAGATGTGGTTGTTTAAGCCAAAAAATAGCGTTTTGCTTTTTGACGGGAGGGGCCATTTTTAGTAAAATGTATGCGCTCTACTTGGTACGTATTCGATCTTTTAATACTCTCTCACCTATTCTCACCTAAGGGATTCCAATATTTCTTTCTGCTGTGGCGGAAAGCGTGAGGTTTCCCACCTGTCTTAACAGGGGTAGTATTTGGATCCCTACGGCCTTAAGCGGAGTGACTTAAATTTATTTAAGTCCGCGTTTAAGGAGGTCGCCCCAGCTTAGGCTGGGGGGATTTTCTTTATCCCATGGGGAAACCAGGGTTTCCCCCTAGGTAACCCCCTTCGTTAAGGTTGTTCGTAAAAAGTAAGCTTCGCTAAACTTCGTAAAATTTTCCTCGGGGCCCGCGAGACCCGGAGAAAAATGTTTACTACGTGCGCTCAGCTTATTTTTGCTCACGCTTTTTATATTTTGGCGTATCAAAAAAGATTGTGACAGCACGAGTTTTGGTGGTGGTTAAAGGCGGACCCATGGGCCCGGGAGGGGGACTCTTCTCGCGGCGCTCGGCGCCGGTCGTCGAATGAGTCCTCGCCTCCTCTGGCGGCCGCAGGTGGGCACTGGGGGAGCGTTCATGGTTGTTCTCGCCGTCGTCACAGCGGCCGAAGCCACTGCTCAGGGTCGAACGCACACAGTTTCATTCCCAGCACCGGACTTAGATTCCGGTAGTAGTCGAAGTATTCAGTTTTGCGGTCGCCTAGTAGACGTTCTACTAGGACTTTGGGAACCCGATCAGCCGGCGTATGGCTAGGTCAGGTCCAGCGCCTCGTGGTACGTGATCTCGATGTTGCGACCGTGCGTGTCCAGGATCTCGATGTGGTAGTGCGCCTGCATGGCTTCACCTCAAACCTTTCTCCCATTTCTGGGCGACAACCTCTTATACAGAAGATGAGAAGCTGGCGTCCAGAAATGAGTTAAAACCCGTGCTGTCAAATGTCAGCCTGCTTTAATGAGGGGTAGCCGTTCCTTGGGGTGGAAGACGAATCCTACAATTGCTGCAGGGAAGCCAAAAAGGCTTGGTTTGACCTTAGCGAAGGGCGGGGCTTATTGTCAATAAATTTTGCTTATTGACAAAATGGGGCAGGACGACGTCGCACCCCCGGCGGTCAGGTTGGGACTTAAACTGGATATGTCAAACCTGTGCTTTAAGTCTTTTTTACCTTGCCCCTGATCGCTCCTTATGTTAAATTTGCGCTCGCCGACTACCAATTAAGCCGAGGTAGCTCAGGGGTAGAGCACACCCATGGTAAGGGTGGGGTCGTGAGTTCAAATCTCATTCTCGGCTCCAGTTTCCAACTAATTTAATCTTGATACTTAATTCAAATGAGCAAAGGAAAATCTACATTCTGCGACTGGCGTTGTCCTGATTGCAATAAAACGCATTCAACAAAGCCTTATAACAAGCGCAATAACGAGACTATTGGAAAAGAATTTTCTAAGTTCTGTAACCAGTGTCGTGCTCACAAGACCTTTTTCAGAAAAGATACGAGCAAAGGAAGCCTTGGAAACAAGCGCTAAATCTGCGACACTAAGTTACACATTTAACATTTTTTGTCATGGTTCAAAAGTTCCTCCCGCTTACCTTGATTGGCGTACTTGTTGCCAGTCTTTTTAGTTTAACTGGCTGCGTTGGTGGCCCATCTTTTATAGAAGTGCATTCTTCAAATGAAGGGTATTTAATCGAAGAGGTTCTTCCACACGATACTTGGTTTGCCTTAAGTGTTTCTACTTTGGATATAAATCAACAAACCTTTTTTCATGATTTTGTAGCGCGTTTTACAGATGATCCAAATGAATTTCGAAACCAAATTTTGTCTGGGATAGATGACAATCTTGCAACCATTGATATGTCTTATATTGATGATATTCAGCCAATTTTAGGCGAAGAAGGAACGCGATTTATGCTGGCTCTTTCGGAAGGGAATAATGGTGATGCAATTACTCATGCTGGCGTGACATTGCAAGATCCAGAGTTGGCAGAGCAATTATTTGAAGATTTAGAAGCTGAGGGACGTTTTGTGCGAAAAGTAGTGAAGGATTATGACCTTTATTTTAATGTGTACGCCGAAGAACAGGAGCAAGATGTGTTTTATTTTGCAGTTTATGATGATTTGTTTTTGATTGCTAATGATTCAGATGAGTTGGCTGAGATGGTTGATTTAGCAAAAAGTAAAGGTGATTATTCATTGTGGTCAAAAGATATTTATCAGGCAGTGACTCAAGAGTTGCCAACTGAACACGTGGGAATGATGTTTATGGACGGTGAATATTTGGCTGGACGTGGCTCAACGGATTTTGCTGGCATGGGAATTTCTAATAATTTGGCACCTTATTTAGCGGGGCAAGGTATGGCATTTGTGGCTGATGAAGATGGTCTTAAAATGAGTGGAATTGCTCTTGGTAATCGAGAAAAAATTGACGCTGATGATATGAGTTTGGATGAACTTCAGGCTAAAAAGCGTTATTTGGCAGAAGATATGCCCGGCGTGAATTTGGGTGTTTATTTAGAATCTTATGATATGGCGCGAGCGATTAAGCAGCAAATGGGTGATGATGAGGGGGCCATGCTTTCGGCTTATATGGCACTGCTTGGACTAGATCCTAGTACAGATATTAGTGAGTTTTTATCAGAGGGTTATGCTGTTGCTTTGCATGAAAATAGCGGGTTTTTGCCTGGGGTTACGATTATGATGGATGTTTCAGATGGATTTGAAAGCGCAGAAGAGTTGATTGATAATCTGGATGCCCAAATTGCTGGTTTATTAGGAGTATTCCAATTACAAGGCGGAACAATTGCTGAAGCTATTTCTAAGGAGGAAGTAGAGGTTTTAGGGCGCCAATTTGATCAAATTACTTTAGATTTAGATAGTTTGATGGCTCTTTATGATACTACTGGGGCTTTTAGTTTGCCGGATGAAGTTCAAGGTCAGACTGCGGATTTAATTTACGGCGTAACTGATGATCATCGCTTAATTATTTCTACTTATGAAGGTTGGGTTGAAGAAATGCATTTGATGTTGGATGATACAGAGGTTTATGAGGAAACTTTGGCTCATTTGAAGGGCTATAAGGAAGGGGTTGTGTATATTGATTTTGATGAATTAACAGAGTTTATGAGTGCTTTTGAGGCTTTCCGTGAAGCTCTTCGGAATGATGCTGAGCTTTTGAGCGCCGAAGTAGCAACAGAGGCTGAGGAGGGGACAGAAGGAGAGATTGTTTCCGATGTTGAGGTAGCAGAAATTGATTGGGATGAGTTTTTGGAACCACTAAAGAGCTTTGCTTTTTCTAGTAATGCTAGTAAGTACGAAGTTGAGTTAGGAGGTGTGGTTCTGTTGGATGAGGAGTAATTTCGTGCTATAAATTGGCCAGCACATTGTAGGGGCGTGGTGAAATGGTATCACAGGGGTCTCCAAAACCTCTAGTGCGGGTTCGATTCCTGCCGCCCCTGCCATTAAATCGCAGGGACAAACCTGCGGTTTTTCCCCACGCACCCCCTTTTCCCTAAAAGGTTGTTCGCAAAAAGTAAGTTTCGCTAAACTTCGTAAAATTTTCCTCGGGACCCACGAGACCCGGAGAAAAATGTTTACTACGTGCGCTCGACTTATTTTTGCTCACGCTTATTTATAATTGAGTTGGGACAAGGTGATAGTGAGTTCGTGTCCCTCCTGCCGCCGTATATGGGCAGGTAGGGAGCGCTCGAAGAGTGTTTCAATGATAGTTTCCGCCTAAAGGCGTCTTTTCAAAGAATATCTCACCAATGGGAGCTGATCGCTACGCCGCTGCTAGAGGCCGCGGAGAGCGGCTTCGATGCCAGCGACGAGACATCCAATCCCGCCGGACACGCTAAGCCCAATAATGAAAAGACTCATTGAGCCTCCTATGTAAGAGAATGCGCCCACAAGGGACGCGACTAACCTTGGCTCATTCCGAAGGCAGCCACAAACTGGTTTTACAAATAAGCTCATGGCTGGCTTCGGAAGCCTACTATCACCTTGTCAAATCCTGCTTAGGCACGAGAAACGAATACGCATCGGGGATGGATTCGTATCTACGGTTGATTTGCAGGCCTGGGCAATTCCCAGGAGGGGTATTTTAGGTTGGAAGGATTAATTTGTCAACCTTTAGCGCCTGGAGCACTTAACTCTTCCCAGTCCATGTATTTGATATTTAATCCTCCTAACACTTGAGCCGGAATAGTGTTTACTGCCGGCCCTGCATTGTGAGTGAAGGAGCGTGTAATTATTACTGCTTCTAAGGCGTAGACTAGTTTTTTGCTGTAACCAGCTGATTTGGCGAATTTAGAAACTTTAGAAATTCCTCCTAGCAAGAAAGCCACAGATAAAATAAACGTAACTGCTGGAATAACCTTATCATTGGTTTCCATGTGTTTATATTGAAATTTCAAAAATTCCCAAGCCAATACATAGTCTTCATATTCCATTTCAGTTAAGGTTTTTGTAGAGTTTTTTAAATCCCGCCAGGTCTCGGGATCAAATAATTCAACTAAGCCTGTAGCGACCGACTCAATCGCGTTTGCCGGCATTAACATATAACGCTGAAAATCGCTTAGCTCACTACGGTTAGTCCAGTACATTACAGCTTTATCCGTATATGAATCTGGGAAAATTTCTTTGTATAATTCATCTGCAAATTTAATTAATTCTTGTTCTTGTTCTTTTGTAAGAGTTTCAAAAACTTGAGGGTCGATTGTCTCGCCACGAACAATCGGCCCCATGACGGATTCAGGGCTATTAAGTGAATCTTCGGTAAACCAGAAGTTAACCGATACAGCGAGTTTGTTATAAAGCTCTACATAGTCAAGTATTTCATCATCTGATTTTTCTTGTACCTGGTCTAATGTTGTTAGAATTTCTTCCATTTGATCTAAGGTCAAGTTCATGGTTAGGTTTTCTCTTTCAATTCGTTCAAAAAAATCAGGATAGTTTTCTTGCAATTGTCCGTAGGCTCGACGAAATGATTCTAAATCGGATCGATATTCGGGGAGACGTTCGCGTAATTTATTTACATTAATTGTTGGGACTTCGGGGGAATCTGCCATGGGTTTGAGTTAAAAATATGAATCAATTATACTATTTAAAAGTCTAAAATAACCTCGAGTGTTCCACTTCCGCCGCGATCTCGGCGGCCTTCGTAAACACGAGCTACATTGGGGTGGTTTTGGAGGTATTTTTTAAGAAAAGGCTTGATGATTGGCATTCCTTTGGCGGAATGGAGGCCTTTGCCGGTGATGAATAAAACTTTGGTTAGATTGCGGCGTTCGCAGGTTTCGAGGAATTCGTCGGCTAGGGCTTGAATGTCTTGATTGCGCAGGCGGCCGCGATTATG
The DNA here is from genome assembly GCA_964459205.1 of uncultured Candidatus Peribacteria bacterium. Lineage (GTDB taxonomy): Bacteria > Patescibacteriota > Gracilibacteria > UBA1369 > UBA12473 > JABJMC01. Next base: position 52,220 of record CAYWKJ010000001.1, read on the forward strand.
AAAATCAAATTTTGCTTGAGGCTTACTCAAGTTATCGTACTTATTATTCTTTTGGGGGCGCTGTTTTTTGCGTTTGGCCATAGTTATTTATGCCTCTAAAACTTGCTTGTATTCAAGTTTGTAAATGTAGAGGAAGGTTAGGGCCAAAGAAAGTAAATAAGGAGCGATAATCAATCCAGGCAGACCCATAGTGAAGATTCCTCCTAAGATTGTGAGGAAGGAAAGTAGGGGATGAATGCGGGCGCTTTCACCAATAACAATGGGCTTGATAAAGTTGTCGACTGTGCCAACGACAAACATTCCCCATAAAACTAAGAATAATCCGGCAACCCAGTGACCAGTGATAAATAGAATTAAAGCGGCGGGGATCCAAATAAGGGTGGCGCCAACATATGGAACAATTGAGAAAAAGGCCATGATCGTACCCCAAAAAGCAGCGTTTTCAATGCCTGCTAAAGCAAAACCAATACCTCCTAAAAATCCTTGTGCCATAGCAGCACCAAAAATTCCATAAAGGATGCCGCGGCTCATAGCTTGGAGTTTATCGAATAAGATTTTTCGATATTTGCGCGCGACGGGGATGAGCTCTTTGAACTCATGAATAACTTTGTCTCCGTCGCGCAGGAAGAAGAAAGTTGAGAGTAGCAGTACAAATAAATGAAAGGCCAGAACAGATAAGGATTTGGCAAACGAGGTAGTTTGAGCCACTAGGAACTGACTTACATTTTGCACGGCACTGGTGGCAAATCCGACCACATCTTCCATTTTAATGGGCGCAAAATCACTGGCTTGTTCAATGTATTTTCCGACAAAGCTATTTTCAATTTTTTCGGGGATTAATTGAACATCATCAAAAACATCACCAACATGAATTTCTACATAAGAATAAATATCAATCGCTTGATCTGTGATGTAAGAAACAAACCAGGTTACTGGAGCTAGTAAAATTCCTAAAATCAGCATAAAACTAATAATACTAGCCGCAGTCCTTTTATTATTAAGGACTTTTAGGATTCGTCGATGTATTGGGTAGAATCCGGTGGCAATAACGGCGCCAATTACAATTGATGGCAGGAATGGGCTGATAATCCAAATAATGGCGATAAGTAGAGCTATAAGTCCGCCTAAAATAAAATATTTAGGGATATCTTCTAGAACAACGTGAGTATCAATTTTAGGAGACCTAGATTTTGGTTTGGATTTTTTGGTAGGTTTTTTGGGAGGCATATTAAAAGGGATTAAAAACAATCTTCATCTTAAACAAAAACCCGCTTTAAGGAAAGTTGAAGAGCTGGTTAACTTGTTTTGTCTGGCTCAACGTTGTAGTAGGTAAAAAGAAATTCAGCTAATTCGTGGAAAATTGGCCCAGCGGTGGCGGCTCCCCATTCAACTGTTTTCGGCCGATCCAGTTTAACAAGTACGGTAAATTGGGGGTCTTCAATTGGAGCAAATCCTACAAATGACGTGATAGTAGTACCACGCCCAGATAATGCACGGCCCCATTTATAAGTTTGAGCAGTACCAGTTTTCCCGGCAACATAATGATTGTCTATGGCAGCTAGAGGAGCGCCTTGTTCTACAACAGCCGTCATCATAGCTGTTACTTGATCGCAGGTTTCTTCGGTTAACACGCGGCGAACAATTTCAGGCTCAAATTCATTCATTCGGCCATCTGCTTCTTCAATATAGTCAACAATGTAAGGCTGCATAAGTAAGCCACCATTGGCAATAGTTGAGATCGCAGTGATAAGTTGAACCGGAGTTACAGAAATACCTTGGCCAAAAGCTTTAGTAACTAATTCAGATTCTGCCCAAAAATCATAATATTCTAAAAGCCCGGAATGTTCATTTTCAAATTCAATGTGAGTTTTTTCAGTAAACCCGAAAGCCTCTAAATAATCATAAAAAAGAGCCTTTCCTAATTCTTGGGCCACAAAAGCCATTCCCGTATTATCGGAATGAATAAGAACTTCCGTCATAGTGGAAGTGCCATAGTACACATCATTAAAAGTGTGAATTTCGTATTCATCGACTTGAATTGGGCCATTGGAGTAAAAGGTTGTGTAAGGAGTAACTTCACCGGCATCAATAGCCGAAGCCATCGCAACGGGCTTAAAAACAGACCCTGGCTCGTATGGCAAAGTAACGGCTTTTAATTGATAAACTTCGGGGCCAACGTCATTTGTGTATTTAAAGTAAGCGTCTTTTTCTGCATCATAAAAAACTTCTATTCTTTGGTCTGGGTCTTTACGAATATAAAGGTAAATGCGCTCATTTTCTTCCTCTCCAACTCGATAAAGAAATTCTTCTTGGTCTTCGGGGATTTCTATTTCTTCGAGTTCGTAGGCATCACCATAATTATTAGGATCAAAGGTGGGGTAATGAGCCATGGCTAGGATTTTCCCAGTGGCTGGTTCTTGCACAATTATAAGACCGCTGTCAGCCTGGAATTCTTCGACGCCCTTAGCGAGCACGGATTCAGCTTCAGCCTGAATGGTTCGGTCTAAAGTCAGCATAATATTGGATCCATCAATTGCTTCTTGGATTTCACTGTCTCCCACGGTTATTTGTTTTCCGCTGGCATCAATTTGAGAGGTGAAATATCCAGTTTGGCCTTTAAGCTCAATTTCGAACATGCTTTCTAGGCCGTATTGTCCAGTGCTAGTGGCATTGGTGTAGCCTAATATTTGAGCCGCTAATTCTCCCTCGGGATAGTAGCGGTAATATTCTTCTTGGAGGCGAATGCCAAAAAAAGCGGCCTCTTCTTCATCCTGTAGTCGTTCTATTTCTTGCGAAGATTCATGCGGGAGTTTTCGTTGTAAAATCACATAACGATTGCGTCCCTCTAAAATACTTTCTAGATTATCTTCTTCAACATTTAAAATTTCAGCCAGGTCTTTAGCTACAGACCCTTTGTTAGAAATTTGAGGAGGATAAGCATAAAGTGAGCCGTTTTCCGTGATTTCTACTCCTGGTAAGTAGAGATTATTAATGGCATCGATATAAGTTGGCTCCAAGTCTTCGGTAAGAAGAATTACAGATCGGGTTTTTTCGCTTAAAGTGTCAATGAGTTCTTGTTGAAACAGCATGTAAAGTTCTTCGTCGGTGTGGAGTTTTAAGTCAGTGTAAGAAAGAAGGTTTTCTAAATTGATGGTGCTTTCAGTTTCTTCGACATGCTCTTCCCATTCGGCTTCTTCTTCCTCGCTTTCTTCAGATTCTTCATCTGCTCCTTCCATTTCTTCTAAAGATTCAAAAGTTTTTTCGTATTCACGGAGTAGATTTTCATAACGTTCTTGATCGCGTTCTTGTTCTTCTTCTAAATCAAAAAGTAGGGGAGTTAAGGTCTCGCCCACATAAGTAGGATCTTCAATTAGGGTTGGGTCAGCGTAAACTAATTTAAAAGTGGTGTTGGTGGCTAGAGCGTATGGTTCATCTGAGTTGCGATCTTGAATTAGGATTTCTCCACGCCGGGCCGGGATTTCTGTATAACCTTGGTTTTTTTCAAAAGCAATTTGTTGGTAATAACCAGCTTTAATTACTTGCAAAAAGAAAAGTCGTACAAAAATTATAAAAATTATTATGAATCCCAACGCAATAAGGACCGTGATCCGGTTCATTGGGAGTTCACGAAAGTGTTTGCGGTATTTAAAGAGGGTTTTAGCTTTGGCCATGGGGTCTCATGGTAAACGAAACCCCTATAAGATTCAATTTAAACTTGGGCTCGATCTCTTTGGAAAATTGCGCGGAGGTCAACTCTTTCTCCTTCTGGCAAGTATGAGTTTAGGTTGTGACGAACACTGCCACGTAAATCTTTATATTGAGCGTCATCTATTTTTCCATTTTCATACATTCTTTGCGTGCGTTCAGCTACAGCGGTCACGGTTTCGGGGGTAGCAAAACCACTGTAAGCTCCAGAAAATTTGTCTACAATTGCAATAAAAGTTTCTGGAGTAACTGTTCGTGGGCTGTAGGCAATTTCTCTTAAAAGTTGGTCCATGGCCTGCACTTCTTCGGGGTATTGTAGGATGTCTCGATCAAGGGCGGTGGTTAAAAGGGCTTCGCCGATTTGAGTTCGTTGTTCGGGGCTCAAGTCATTTCTATCCATGATTCCGGTTTCCTCACCCTCGCTATATAGAATATCTAAAGCAACCGTTGGAGAGGAATTGGAAACGAATGCGGCGCTTCGATCAACCGCTTTTTGTACTTGTTTTGGGCGTGCTAGAGGTGAGCCCGGGAAAGTTTTGACATATTTGTTGGGGGCCACGTCGTAAGCTAGTTGCGCTAAATCGTCAGGTAACCCAGTAAGGTATAAAGGAACAAAGGGGTTTTCTTTGCTGGGTGGGTTGGCTTGGTATTGTTGCAAATGAAGACTGGCGACTGCTGGGTTTTGGTTTAATTGTGCGAAAAACACAATTGATTCTGGCCGATTTAAGCCCCTTCCCATTCCTATTTCTTTAGAAACTTGAAGTATTTGCTCAGCTGTCCCTGGAGATAGATTTTTTTGTGCGGATAGGGATACTAATAAATCTGTGTCTCCCGTTTCTAAAGCAAGTTGGCAGACTCTGGATTCTTCTGACCCAGTCATGTCTGCGCCTTTATCTAGATAGTGTTGGGCTAATTCAGCTTCTTCCATGCCACCAACCATGGCAGAAACCTCTTCATCGGCATCTTCTAGCCAATCAGCGGTTTCATCGGAAATAAGGTCGTGTTCTTGGGCGGCATCTACTGCGGCATCAAAGGCATCTTCGAATCCCATGGTTTATGAGGTTAAATTTGAGGAATAATACTTACTTTTACTTGAGGTGGAGTTTTCCCAAGCCAGGCAAGAAAATTATCGTTATTAATGCTGGCAAGTTCTTCTAAAAGAGTGCTCCAGTTTTTAGGGTCGGTTTCCATAATGTTTTCTAAGGCTTCTTCACTGATTTTTTCCAAAAATTCCATTTCATCTTTTTGGATTAGGTCTTGAATTTCTTGGAGAAAAGGGTGGGCCGCCAGAAAAGTAGTTAGCGACTCAACAAAAGATTCTACTCCAGGCTTAGAAAGGACATTTTTTTTGAAATTATCCAAGACATTCAACATTTCATCTTTATCAATTTTGCCACTTTTAGCGTGTTTTTTTATAGCTTGAAGTGTTTTTTTGGCGATTTGTTTTTTATGCTTAAAAAGCCTTTTTGGTAAGAGCATAAGATATAATTAATTATATAATTATACCATATTCTTACTTAGATTGCAACCTGGCCTTATCTTTTTAAATTACCAATCCAATTCCAAGTAATTTTGTTCCTCAAGCGTATCTATGTCACTGGCCTTAATATTACTTGTGGCGATGGTGTATAAGGTGTCGCCGATGTAGATAATACGTGAAATATTGCTGTAATAGTCATACCACTCCCAGTATTCGCCTTCTATGGCGCCATCTTCATAGTTAGTGATTGTGCCCCTTAGATCAAAACCAGTTTCATCGAAGTCATAGATATAAGCACCTTGGAAAACGTAATCTCCAGAAGTGCTAGCGGAGGCCTCGGGATCATCTTGAATTGCTAAGGTCACCGGGAAAGCCATTAAGCCTTTATCTTCATCAAATAAAAGAGCTTTGTGATTATAAAGAAGTTCGCTGGTAGTGCCGCGATCGCCAATTCCTTCGCTATCAACCTGTTTGGGATGCTCTTCGTCACTAACATCAAATAAGGACATTTTCATGCCTTGGTACCACGCAAAATCCATGCTGCGAGCCGCCTCTTCCTCTTCTTCGGGGTCTTCGGCGTCTTTACCAAATCCAATTAAGTAATCAGTCCCATAAGGTTGTAAGTAATCACTATAACCAGGGACTTTTAGTTCGCCGGCAATGTAAGGATGAGTGGGATTGGATAGATCGAGCACAAAAAGTGGATCAATTTTTTTGAATGTAACAATGTAGCCGGTGTCGCCCATAAATCGAGAAGAATAAATAGTTTCTCCGGGGGCCATTCCCTCAATTGACCCTGTGATGTCTAGGCTCATATTTAAAACATACAAGTTATTGCTAGAAGGCGGATCAGACCAGAAAGATCCTTCAGTAGTCGCAATTCTAAAGTGGTTATCGTATTCATCCATACTAAATTGATTCAAAATCGTGCCCGGGACTTTGCCAGACTTTTCATAATCAAGCTCGCCGTCATCTAAGGCAAAGCGGTGCACAAGAGTTTTGGCATTGCTCCAGTCATAATAATAATCATTGTAATCGTAATTCGTAGAAGCTACGTAAAGGTTTTCCGTAGAGGAGTAAACATTTTCACTGCTTCCGATCAATACTTCTTTATCAATTTCGCCGTCATCGTCATCAAGGGGGACAGCGACGGTAATAACGTAATTTAGTTCGCGTTCGCGCGGGATGTATTTAAGATCTGTACAGCCAACCATGTAGTCCTCTTCTCCGGTAGCTGAATCATAAAAGCGTGGCAAAACCTCTTCGACATTTAAGTCTTCGAGCGCAAAATCATAATAGTAATAACTAAGGTCAAACTTGTTTAGAATTAAGTAAAGCGTGTCATCGATTTTGCGTGAATCATTGTAGTCACCATCAAATTCAATCTCACGGATCAAGGTTGGATCAGAGCGGTCTTCAATATCATAAATAAAAGCAGCAGTTCGAGATTGATGATAGTAAGGAAGGTAAATGGCGTCGAATTCTCCGTAATAATCAAATTCGGAGTAGTTGTTTCGATCCCCAATAACTATTAATTGATCACCATCAACGTAAATTTCTGAGGGGCTAAAATAGCCCTCATCATTGTCATAATCAATAACCGCGATTTCTTGCATGTTTTCGGATGGATAAGCTTCGATAATGCGAATTGTGGAGCCAGAGCCAATCATATAAATATATTGGCCATCATTTTTTACAGTGTCAGCCTCGTCTACTCCAGAAACTTGAACATTTGTTTCGGAATAATCATCGCTCGCGGATTCACCGCCAGAAGAAGGTTCAGCGCTTGATTCCACGGAATCTGCGGTGTCCATATCTTCTTCTTCGTACCAATCATCCCAGTAATAATCAGGTGGTTCGTCTAAGAAAAGTTCTTTGAGCTCCGCACAAGATTCAACTGGTATTAATTCACCCTCGAGTTCTTTGTATTGAAGAGATTCAAGATCACCTTGCTCTTCTTGGATGCGCCAAATAACTTCGGACATTTCACCACGGGCAATAGATTTGTCCAAATCGCTAATAGAGGTTGGGATAGCAGCAAGTTCGGCAATGGGTTCAACGTATTGCCGATACCAAGGGTCCGTAGTTTCGGTAGTAGTGAGTTCAAGATCTAGAGCATTGGCAATGATTTTCCCAGCTTCGGCAAAATTAATTTCATTAGCCGGCTGAAAAGTTCCATCTTCATAGCCATCTACTAAGCCGATTTCTTGTCCGTAACAAATGTATTTAGCAAACCATTCGTCAGTTACATCTGGAAAACAATTATCTCCAGAGGCATCATCAGTAATAGACTCAACCACAATTTTCATGAATTCTGCGCGGTTGATTTTGTTTAAAGACTGGAAAGTTCCGTCATCATATCCTTCTACAATATCGTTTTCTTGCATCCAGGTAATTGCTTCGTAACTAGGGTCATCATCATCTAAATCAGAGAAAGTAGTAACTTCTTGGCTGGCCACGCCAAGTGGTATGGAAATTATTAAAAGGGCTCCGCAAAGAACTAAGGAAAGAAATTTTTTCATGGGGATGTGTTGTTAAAAATACATAGGCATTTTAGCATGCGAGGTTTAGAACGATGAATAAATAATAAAGTTACATGGGAACCTAGGACGCCATGTGATATTTTAGAGCCACGTATTTATAAGAAATTTTATGGAAAAAGCAACTCTCCCAAGTGGGCTCCGAGTTTTGACTCAAAAAATAGAGGGCACAAAATCAGTTACAGTTTTGATTTTAGCGAAAGCTGGTTCGCGTTGTGAAACTGCGGATATTCGCGGACTTTCACATTTTTTAGAGCATATGTTTTTTAAAGGCGGTGAAAAGTACGCTAATACAAAAGAGGTTTCTGAGGCGATTGATTCCGTGGGAGGTGAGTTTAATGCTTTTACGGGGAAGGAATACGTTGGTTATTACGTGAAAGTGGCATCTGATCACAAAGATATGGCCATGGATGTTTTGGCGGACATGTTATTGACCGCAAAATTGGATCAAAAAGAGATTGATAAAGAGCGAGGCGTGATTTTGGAGGAATATAATATGTATCAAGACACACCGATGTATCAGGTTGGTTGGGATTTTGAAAAATTGCTTTTTGGTGATCAGCCGATGGGCTGGGATCAAATTGGGTTAACTGAGGTAATTGGGCGTTTGGGGCATGATGATTTTGTGAATTATAAGAAAAAGTTGTACCGCCCAGACAATTTAGTAATTACCGTGGCCGGTGATGTGGATCATGATGAAATGATGAAAGCTATTGGTGAGCGGTTTGAAATGGAAGCGCAAAAAACAGAGTTTGCGTGGCAGCCGATTGAGGATAATGATTCGGCTGATCGCGTTATTTTACAGAAGAAAAAAACAGAGCAGGGACATGTTGTGGTGGGGGTGCGAGGTTATCCGGAATCGCATGATGACAATATGGCTATGAAGATGCTTTCTATAATTTTGGGAGGGAATATGAGTTCACGGATGTTTTTGAATGTGCGTGAAGCTAAGGGGTTGGCTTATTATATTCAGTCTTCAACTGATGATTATACGGATGCCGGGGTGCTTTCGACGCGAGCGGGGGTGGATTTGAATCGGGTGGATTTGGCGGTTTCCGCGATTTGTGAGCAATATGCAGACGTGCGGGATAATGGAGTCCCTGAGGATGAATTACAAAAGGCCAAAGATTATTTAAAAGGTAAAATGGTGTTGCGCTTAGAAGATTCAGAAGAATATGCGCATTTACTTGGGAAATATGAAGTTTTGTATGATGAGGCGCGATCTCCAGAAGACGTGATTGAAATGATTGATGGCGTGACTGCGGCCGATATTGCGCGAATTGCCAAAGAGATCTTCCAAGAAGATAAGCTTTATTTAGCTGGGATTGGGCCCTGGGAAGACAAAGAACGATTTTCTAAGCTTCTGCAGTTGTAGGACGTGTTGGAGGGTGGTCGGGAAAAGCCCTCTCAATTTTGTCGTAGTATCCGCCGGTAGCGCTAGGGGGCTGAATTTTTATTACTTCAATTTCGAAAGCTGTTCTTTGTCCAATTTGAATTGGTCTTGTTGTAGTTTGGTCTGCTTGCAACCCCATAACAGCTTTAGAAAATGGAGCTTGATATGAATATAGATTTTGGCCGGTATCTAGTTCTCCAAAAGCGCCAATAGTGAAAGTTCTTTCTTCATCATCACCATCACTCCATTCAATTTGAACAGTAACAGTGCTACCAATTCTAACGTGGCTGTCTTGTTCAGGCGGAGTTGTTATTTGCATTCTTGCTAGAGCATCTTGTAAGTGACTGGCGCTAGCGGCTGCCTGGTTCGCAATTTGTTCTCCATGCCCTCTGTCCCAAGCGTCAGTGCTGCCATCAGCAGTTAATTCGCCAGAGCTAGAGATAGGCCTAAGTTTTTCAGCAACTTCAGCTTTTGTACGATCATGCCCCCAAGGGGTGAACACGTTAGTAGTTTGCATAATTTAAGTTTATTATTTGATTGAATTTTAGCGCGTTTTTATTTTATGTCAAATGACTTGTTTATTTTGTCGGGTACAGTTAATCTTGTTGACGCTAATTTCTAACTAAATTTTATGGAACGGACACTTATTTTAATTAAACCAGATGGGATCCAACGTGGGCTGATTGGCCAGATTATTGGTCGGTTTGAAAGAAAGGGCCTTAAAATGATTGGCCTTAAAATGATGCCTTTAAATGAAGCGATTTTGCGTGAACATTATGCGCATATTGCAGATAAGAGTTTTTATCCGGGAGTGGAGAAATTTATGATGGGTTCTCCGGTGGTGGCAATGTGTATTGAGGGGCTAGAAGTTGTAGAAGCTGTTCGTCTTATTACTGGCATTACAAATGCGCGTAAAGCAGAGGCTGGCTCAATTCGTGGTGACTATGCTATGAGTCTTTCTTGTAATGTGATTCATGCTTCGGATTCAGTAGAAAATGCCGAAAAAGAAGTAGAGAGATTTTTTAAGGAAGATGAGCTTTATGGTTATCACAAAACTGAATACATGCATGTTTATAACGACGAGGAACTAGCTTAAAGTTTAAATATGTTGGCCGAAACCCTCCTAATTTTATCTGGTTTGTACTTGGCTTGGAGCCTGGGTGCGAATGACGCTGGGAATATTATTTCTACAGCTGTTGGGTCGCGTACGATTTCGTACAAAAAAGCGATTTGGGTTTTTATTATTTGTTTAGCGATTGGGGCAGTTTTCTTTTCGGGGGAAGTTATTAAGACGGTGAGTTCCGGGATTGTGCCTAGTGAGGTAATTGGAATGAATCAGGCGACGATTGCTTTGTTTGTGGCGGCTGGATGGGTTCATTTTGCGACTTGGAAAAAGTGGCCAGTTTCGATTAGCCAATCTGTTGTGAGTGCGGTTTTGGGAGTGGGGATTGTGGAAAGTTTGCGCGTGGGAGTGAATTTGATTTTTTGGGAAAAAGTTTTGATTTTGGCGGGAGTTTGGTTGTTTTCACCGGTGATTGGATTTTTGGTGGGCTGGATTTTGTTTAAGGTTGTGCATGGGTTTGTGCGCCATCGGCACCTTTATTTTAAAGACACATTGCATGATTTGTTTACAGATCCAATTGAGACGGTAGGGGAGATTGTAAGTGGTGAATTGAGGCGAAGGGAGAAGGTTTTTAAAGGGATTTTGTTGTTTTCGGCGGGATATATGGCGTTGGCCTTGGGATCGAGTACCGTGGCGGCCACAACTGGTTTGCTGTGGTCTGGGTTTGGGGGAATAGAGGTTGATTTTGATTTATTAGGAGCTTTAAAAATTGGAGTTTTGGTGGCCGTAATACTCGGAATTGTGACTTTTGGAAAAAGATTGATCGATTTTATGGGAAATCGGTTGGTTAAGTTGAATGCTTTGCGAGGGGGGATTATTCAATTTGCTACGGCTTCGGTGATTTTGGGGTGTGCTTTGATGGGGTATCCAGTTTCTTCGACTGGAGTTTTTGTAGGGTCTTTTTTGGGAGTTGATTCTGGTGAAGACCATCCAAAAATGAAAAAACATGCGGCTCGTAGCTTGTGGATGGCGTTTTTGGTAACGATTCCGGTGGTGGTTGGAGTTTCGGGTTTGGTTAGTTGGGTTTTGGGTTGACGTTTAGTGGAAAACGGGTATATATTTAGCGCCGTTAATTCACCCCCACCCCATGAAATTAGACTTGCCAGTTTTTGAAACTTTTAAAGACGAAGCCGAAGGCTTTGACCGATTAGTAAACCCGGGACATTTTGTTGCGGACCATACACAGGCCCGTCTTTTGCAGCTTGGTGATGATCTAGAGCGGTTGCGGGATCAAGCGCGGGAGGCTGATTTAGGCCAGTATCAACATTTTTCAAATCCTTTTAAACCAAGAGTTGAGGGTTTTGAGGGAAAAGATTTTTCATGGATGGCAGAGGCTATGACAAAAGATTTTAGAAGGATGGGGTGTGAGCCTTATTTGACTTATCAATTGATCCGGAGGGCTGGGTTGTTAGATTTACCAGAAGGAAAAGAGGTAGAGGTAAGAGATGTTTTTTCGTTTATGGGGGAGGCCGCCTTAATGATACAAAGAATAAGAAACAAGATGGGGAAGGTTAATGCAACTTGGATATTTGAACCAGGGGATTATGAGACGCAAATGAGAATAGGCGCAATGTTAATAAAGGCTGGAGATCGTGAAAAGATTGATTTAGAACCAGAAGCAATAAATACAATTCCTAAATATTCTGATAGTGAGCCTGGAATCCCATTTTTGCATCGCAGCCGTGGTGATCAACACACGGTTGTATTAGGAGGGGTTGAGGTGGCAAATCCAGAAGCAATGTTAGCTAGAGTTTTGAAAACAATTAGAAAGATTAAAGACCCAACCATGGTGCCAGATATGACAGTTTTACCGCAAGCAAGTTGGCCAGGGGTTTATAGTAGAATGGCAACTCCGCCATATTTTATTGAGGAAGCAGGGTTAGATATTCAAGCTTTACAGAGAATTATGAGGGCTTATTTGAAAGGCGGACGAATAACAGGAGAATTACAGCATTTTTCGGCTCGGTTGTTGTCTGCGGCGCGAGCTAAAGTTGTGAGTGAAAATGCTAGAATTAGGGATGGTGGCTTAGAGGCTAAATTTGAGGAAGTTCAGGAATGGGAAAAAGTTCAATATCCGCCGATTCATATAATTACGGTTGAAAAAAAAGTTGACTAAATTTGTTAGGTGGTTATATTTATCACCTCAAAATTAATAAAAATTAATAATGTCGGATCCAACTGTTCTTGGATCCACCCCACCAGAAGTCGCCCAAGAAGGGCAGCTAACTCAAGCTGAGCCAATTGAAGAATTGCCACCTGGTGATGCGCTCCGATTAGATGCGTTGAGAGCGCGTTTGAATATGCCAGAAAAAGCAGCAGGATTAGAAACCTTGGCAGCCGCAGGGTTAAATGTGCCAGAACATCGCCATGTTTATTTAGAGAGGAATCCGCAGAAGGGCAGCGGCTAAGAATTTTGTTAATTGAAAAATATGAGAGATTGTTAGAATTGGCCGAAGAATATCCGCAGTACATGTTAATGATTCCAAGAATAGTAGTTGCTTTTCACCCTAATCAAAGTCGGAGGCTCGGGATCCCAGAGCTAGATAGGCTTTATGAATTAAGGCAACAATTAATGGAAAATGCTTCAGTTCAATATCGAGGTTATTCAAAACTTGACATTGGAATGCAGGGGCCGGTAGATAATCATTGTCGGTTTGGAGTGGTGGGGCCACAGCAAATAGCAGTTATGTTTAGCGGTAAAATATGGAAGCCAAAAGGGACTGATCCGGGGCGCTGGTGCCCACCTAGTTTTGTAGAGGAGTCTCCGCAGGATCCAATTAAGAATTTGAAAGATGGAGATCGGGTGCTAGTGATGGTAAAGAGAAAAGATAAGGACCCAGCAAATAAGGATCCGCGAGTTTCTGTGTTGCCGATGGAGGGGTAGATTTGCTAGGATTCTGGCGCTATGAAATCATTACTTTTAGAACGGGGTTCGTTTTGGTTGCGATCACAGGATCAGATTTTTGTGGGGCTTGGTGTGGCCAAAGAATGGAAAGCAAAAACTTTGGAGGAGGCGCAGGTGGCTTTGCAGGAAATGCGAAAGACGCCAGGATTTAAAGCTGGGTATTTTAGTTATGATTTTGGGGTGATGTGGCAAGGAGTAGAAGCTCAGAAAAAAGACCCGCTTAAGACCCCATTGTTGCATTTTGTGATGCCAAAGGAGCTTTTTGTCTTTGAGGCGGACAGCCTGGAGGCTTATAAATTTTTGGAGCAGGAGGTTTTTGAGGCAACAGATCCGCGGGCGGATTTAACCCAAACAGAGTATGAGGAACAGATTGGAAAAATTCATCAACTACTTAGAGAGGGCGAGACTTATGAAGTAAATTTTGCGCAGCGGTTTGCTGGGGAATTTAAAGGGAATCCATTAGAAGTTTTTCGGCGTTTGAATGAGTTAAACCCGTCGCCGCATGCTTGTTATTTTAATTTTGATCCGATTATGGTTGTGAGTTGTTCGCCGGAAAGATTGGTTCGTGGTAAGCAAGAAAATGGGCGAATGGTTTTGGAAACACGGCCGATAAAAGGGACGGTCCCGCGTGGCAACACTCCCGAGGAAGATGCCGCATACATTGAGCAGCTTTTGGCCAGCAAAAAAGACGAGGCTGAGCTGAATATGATTGTGGATTTAGCGCGTAATGATTTGGGTCGAGTTTGTGAAATTGGCTCGGTGGAGGTAACGGAGCATCGCGCTATAGAATCCTATTCGCATGTTCATCATACGATATCTAATGTTCGGGGTGTTCTGCGCGATAGTTTGGATTGGGTAGATGTTGTGAAGGCCCTTTTTCCAGGAGGGTCAATTACTGGTGCCCCTAAGTATCGGACTATGGAAATTATTGATAATTTAGAGCCTTGTTTGCGCGGAATTTATACAGGATCGGCCGGTTATATTGATGAAAATGGGCAGTTTGATTTTAATATTTTGATTCGGACTTTCGCCTTTAATTTAGAACAGCAAAAATATTCCTATCATTCTGGCGGGGCAATTGTAATTGATTCAGAGGCGAGCGCTGAATATGAGGAAACATTGCAAAAAGCAGCGGCTTTAAAAGGAGTGCTGTAGTGAGTTGTTAAATCTTATTAACCATACTTACTTGATTTAATTTAAGTGGGTGTTATTTTGAATTTCCATTATTCTTTAATCCTTTTAATTATGGGAGATGTTATAAAATTTCCTGGCGGCGAGCAAGTGGCAGACCCGCTTGAGGATGGCCCGCCAGGTCATAAAATTCGGATTGCTGGGGGGCAGGATTTAGATTTTGATCCTAACTTGCAAGGGGCGCGCAAGCAGGTGGCAGATCCTGATCATCCAGCTTGTTGGCTGGTTACTCATATTGGGGTAATTCATGCCACAGAGCTAAAATTATTTGATGGAGCTACTGATATGGCACATCAAATGATGAAGCTGATTTTAGAGGAGGGTAGTAGATTGGATGATCCCAAAATGACCACTGGGGATGGTTTTGTTCGGGATTTAACAATGTTTTTGTTTGCTAGGGCACGGCGTGGCCAGCCGGACACAATTGGTTTGGAGGCCATTAATCGTTTTGGGGAAAGAGTGTTTCCAAGAGAGATTGTGGGGCAGATTCGGGGTAGGGTTTTGGCTCGTTTAAGTGAGGCGCTTAATCCTCCACAGCCTGGTCCTCGGCCTGAGAGAGAACTTCCAAGCCTTTTGGAGGTTTTGGATCATTTTATGCCACGGGTTAAATAAGTGTGATAAGATCGCAGTGATGGCAATTGTATTTTTAAATGGACGGTATCTCGAAGATCGCAAAGCAAAGATTTCAGTTGGCGATAGCGGATTTTTGTATGGTGAGGGAATTTATGAAACTTTGCGGACGGTTAATGGAAAATTGATGAATTTGGAGGCGCACTTGGAGCGTTTGGGGCGTTCAGCGGGGCAATTAGGAATTCCTTTGCCAGAACTTTCAAAGATTGGGAAATGGGCGCAACAGGTTGTGAATCGGAATAAATTTAAAAGCGAGGCGCGAGTTAGAATTACTATTAGTGGTGGGGTGCATGGATTTGGGGCGCCGCCCGAAAAACCCACAATTTTAATTGTGGCGGTTCCAATGCAAGAAGTTGGTGCGGCGCGGCGAGCACGAGGGGTCTCAGTGATTACTTATAAAATTGAGCGACCTTTCCCAGAGGCAAAAACAACTTTTTTGGTGCCGGGGATGATGGGGCAACGAGCTCTTAAAAAAACTCGGGCTTACGAAGCGATTTTAATTGATCGAAATGGCTTTGTTACTGAAGGATCTATTTCAAATGTTTTTATAGTTAAGCGGGGAGTGATTTGGACGCCAAAATCAGGGATTTTAGGAGGGACAACCAGAGCGCGAATTATTGATTTAGCGCGTAAATCTAAATTAAAACTTAAACAACGTGATTTTAAAGTACGTGAACTATTGCGAGTTGATGAGGTTTTTATTTGCAATGCTCCGCGCGGAATTGTTCCGGTGCGGCGAGTTGATAATCAGGTTATTGGGAATGGGAAAATGGGAGAGGTGACGAGGCAAATTTGGGAAGAATTAAAAAAGAGCGCATGGAGTTAAAAAGTCGTAAAAAAATATTAACCTTAGATCGCCCACGCATCATGGGAGTGCTTAACGTAACCCCAGATTCTTTTTCGGATGGGAGTGATTTGAGTACAGTTGAAGCGGCAGTTAAAAGAGCTAAAGAAATGGAAGCCGATATTTTAGATATTGGCGGAGAGTCAACTGGTCCGGGTTCAAAAGATGTGAGTTTGGAGGAAGAGTTGCGTCGCGTAATTCCGGCCATTGAGGCGATTCGAGCAGAGCTACCAGACATTTGGATTTCGATAGATACTTGGAAGGCCGAAGTAGCGCGTCAGGCGATTGCGGCTGGAGCAGATATGATTAATGATGTGACGGCTTTGCGCGGGGATGTCGAGATGGCAAAAGTAGTGCAAGAAACCAGTGTTCCAATCTGTTTAATGTACTCCAAAGATTCAAATGCGCGGACCACAACTAACTCAAAAGAATACGATGATGTGATGACTACAATTAAAGATTTTTTGCGTGAGCGAATTGCTTTAGCTGGGGATGTTCAAGTGATTGTAGATCCTGGGATGGGCGCTTTTGTGAGTATGAATCCCGAATATAGTTACGAGATTTTAGAGAGTTTACGTGAACTGGAAGAGTTGGGATGTCCAATTTTGGTGGGGACCTCGCGAAAGAGTTTTTTAACGGCGCGATTTGGTGAAAAACCACCTAAAGATCGTTTGGAGGGGTCACTAATGACGGCTTTGCAAGCTGCTGTAAATGGCGCGCAGATTTTGCGCGTGCACGATGTTCAAAAAACTCGAGAAGTTCTTAAGAAGGCCATTTAATTTTCCAGGCCGCGAGATTGGCAAGACGCAGTTTTCGGAAAGGAGTGCTGATTTTAGTAAGTGAAAATTCGCCTTTTTTGAGGTCAGCGGCCGTATCTTGAACGCTAGAAAGAGTTTGTTTTTTAATGGAAGGAATTTTTTTGAAAAGATTCTGGAGCGCCTGGCCTTCGATAACTAAAGTGACCACAAGTAAAATAATGAATAGCCAAGGAGTGATAGTCATGCCCTTAAACCAAAAGGCAGCCATATCATGACGGAAGTTGTAAATGATATGCTCAAGTGTCACCCAGCCAAAAGTTACTAAAGGAAGAATCCACCACCAGGCTTTGGCCGAAGCAAATCGTTTTTTTGCATAAAACCCCAACCCTAATCCCATACCGGCAAATCCAGTGGCCGCAGCATGACCAATATAACCCACGGTTTCGCCACCCATATTTACGCCTAGGGCGTCACTAAAAAAGTATAAATCACCTAAGTGTGGCCCATAGGTAAAGCTAAAGTTAATTCCTTCCCAAAAGTATTTTTCAAGCATAGAAAATCCCGCCCCACTCATTACTGATAACAGAAGGAAATCAGAAATATTAAAGATGCTTTTGTTTCGTTTAATAGTAAGGTAAGCAGCAATTAAAACTGGCAAAAATTTAGCAATTTCTTCGATGGTGGGCATTAGAATTCCGCCAAAAAATCCTTCCGATATATTAAGGCCAATTGCATTAATTAAACTGCCCATAATAAGTGTAAATCCGGCGCCAATTACTAATCCTTGCGTGTAAATAAATAATCCATATTTAGCGCTAACCGTGCGAGTAATCATAGTGAGTACCAAGATTTCCAGCATAAACCAGGCTTCAATCCAAAAACCCTCTACATTTCCAGATAAATATTTAACAAAAATATAAATAATACCAATAATCGCGGCTAGCTCGAGGTATTTTTTAAATGCGGAAGTTTTTTTCATAAAAGTTAATTGCCTACAACATCAGAGAGTGTGATTTGTTCGTTACCCAGGACTTCGGAAAGAGTGGTTCCTTCGCTATGAGTTAAGTTAAATTCATTACCAAGAACCTCTGAAAAATCAGGAGCTCTGCCTCCAGATGATCCTCCAACAGTAGATTCATAGTAAGGTGTCATGACGCTGTGAACAACTCCTAAAAGGCCAGCGCCAAATAAATCGCCAAAATGCCCAAAAGGGCCATTTCCACTGTCCATCATTGCCTCGGTAAGATTTCTTAGGATTTCCATATATGTAAGGTTAGCATTTTTGTATTGTCTCTGACAATAACGTGTTGAAAAGTTTTTGATTACATTTGCGTAAAATTTGAAACGGTGCTTAATTGTGAGTAATTAAAAAATATTATGTCTAAGCGAGCCTTGGGTTTGGGGAACACAGGGCCAGAAGGAGGACAAGATGGCTCAGGCCATCCACGTGAAGCATGGTCAGCAGATCCATATGCTAGCCCAGGCTTGAGTTTGCCAGGGGATGATGAAAATTTGGGGGCTCGCTTAATGGATTGTTTAAAGGGTCGTAATGGGCAGTGGTTTTTAATGGCAGGCTCTAGAGTAGTGGCTCCTTTCACAGATTCATGTAGAGGTGCTACGGGGACAATTTTGACTGTTAGTTCCGAGGGAATTGAAATTAAAAGTTGTTTTGGGGCCGGGACTTCGATGGTTATGTCGGTTGCCCCAGACGGGCAGGTATCTCGTGGTAATGCCTATGAGCCAGCTCTTGTTGAAATGTTTTTAACAACACCAATTCTTTCCTCTTAAATTGACTTTTTAAAGAGTGATCCCTAGTCTGTAGGCGATCTTTAACGCCTTTTAAACATGCCTGATTCAGAAATTCGTCCTTTTATGATTGGAATGGGAGGTGATAGTGGATGTGGAAAGAAAACCATGTCTGAAAATATCGCGGCCTTAGTTGGAGAAGAGAATTTGTTGGTGATTAGTATGGATGCTTATCACAAATGGGATCGTGAGGAGATGAAAACTAAGGACATTACGCATTTGAATCCAGATTGTAATCATTTGCAGCTGGCTTTGGATCACGCCAAGCAACTCAAAGCTGGTAAAACTGTCTGGAAAGTTATTTATGATCATGCCACAGGTAAATTTACAGAGCCGCAGAAGACTGAGCCGCGAAAGTTTGTTTTGATTATGGGCCTTCATCCTTATCATTTGCGTGAAATGCGCGATGTTTTTGATTTTAAGATTTTTTTAAGCCCAGACGAGGATATTCGCAAGCGTTGGAAAATTTATAGGGATGTAAAAAAACGTGGCTATACACCTGATGAAGTAGTGAAGGTTTTGGCCCAACGAAAGCCGGATTCAGTTGGCTATATTAAGGCGCAAGAACAATATGCTGATTTGGTGATTAATTACTTTGCGCTTAAGGATTTAAAAGATCGCGCGACAGATAAAGATATGGGCGTTAGTTTTATTTATAATGAAGACCCCAAGGCTGATCTTAAATTAATGAAAAAATTATTTGAAGATCGTGATATGTACGCTGCTTTACAAGGTGGGGCACTTACGGCAACTGGCGGAAATACCAAAAAAGATGTTCAAGAAATGGCTGATGTTTTGTTTGATGAGCACTCTTGTATTTTGCAGCGTGAAGTTAAATGGAAGTCTGGTGTTTCGGGAATTTGTCAGCTGTTACTCGCTTTAGAATTTGATCGACGCGTATGTTAGTAACTAAAGTTTTTACTTTTGATTCAGCGCACAAACTTACGAATTATTATGGAAAATGTGAGCGACTTCATGGGCATACTTATAAGTTAGAAGTAACGATTGAGGGGCCGGTTCACGAGAACGGAATGGTGGTGGATTTTGTGTTGCTGAAGAGAATTGTAAAGCGACGTGTTTTGGATAAATTGGACCATCAGTACTTAAATGATGTGGTAGAGAATCCATCTTCTGAGAGGTTGGCAGAATGGATCTGGGGGGAGCTAGTTGGATTTCCAGAACTATTGGAAGAGGAGATTGATGACCCGAATTTGGGAGATGATTTAAAAGCTTATTTAGATGATACTAAAAACCTTAAACGTGAAGAACAGGATGGAGTTCAGCTGGCGGAAATAAAATTATGGGAGAGTCCCACAAGCTTTGTTACTTACCAAGGCGATTAGTTTTGTGGTAAGTTAGTTTTTGATGGAATTTGCATTTAATGAATGGTGGTTTCTTTTGCAGGCGCTTGTGGCGCTAACTTTTGTGCTGACGTGTTTTCGGCTGGGCCGGAGTTGGTTGATTGCTTATATTGCGGTTTCCGTAGTGATCCTCAATTTGGTGGTGATGAAGCAGGTGAATGTTTTTAGTTTGGAGGCAACGCTTGGAAATGTGATTTATGCTTCGCTGTTTTTTGCGACTGATCTTTTGTCTGAGCATTATGGCCGGAAGGAGGCTTTTAAATCTGTTAGGATTGGGTTTTTTGCCGGGATTTTTGCCATGATTATGCTGCAATTTGCACTTAAATATTCGCCGAGTGAATTTGATTTTGCGCAGGGGTCTTTTGAGACTTTGTTTACTTTGGCACCACGAATTGTGGCCGCGTCATTGTTTACGTATTTAGTGACGCAGAATTTGGATGTTTGGATTTATCATGCGATTAAAAAAAGAACTGGGGAAAAATATTTGTGGGTTCGTAATCTTGGATCAACAACAGTGTCGCAATTAGTGGATTCATTCTTGTTTACTTATTTGGCTTTTTACGGGCATTTTCAAGTGCTGCACGAGATTGCGTTTTTCACTTTTGTGATCAAAATGATAGTGGCGTTTATGGACACCCCGTTTATTTATTTATCGCGGATTCCAGCCTTGGAGCCAGAGAATGTTCGAAAAAGAGAACATACACGAATGGGTCGATTTATTTCACGAATTTCCGGAGAAAGGGTAGACTAATAGTATGAATGAGATTGAAGTAAAAATTATTGGGATAGATGTGGAGCATGTCATTGGCAAGCTTCAGGATTTGGGTGCGAAACCGATTTTTGCTGGAGTAGTTAAGTGTTTACATTTTGATTTTCCAGAAAAAAGTTTACGTAAAGCCGGGCGCTTAATGCGCTTGCGTCGCTGGGAGGCCGAAGAAGGTTTTGAAGACAAGTTTGAGATTTGTACCAAAGGACCAAAAGAAGTTGTGGAAGGTTGCAAATCGCGTGAAGAAATAGAGACGTATGTTGAGGATGCTGATAAGTTTGAGAAAATGATGGAGCGCTTGGGATTTGAGGTAACGTTAAATAATGATAAGCATCGGCGTTCTTATATTTTGGGTGGCGCACATGTTGATATTGATGCATACCCTGGGGTGCCGGTTTATATGGAAATCGAAGCCATGAGTACACAAATTATAGATGACACAATTGAGGCCTTGGAATTACAGGATTGTGAGCGGAGCACCGAGACAGCGAATGAGATGTTTAAACGGCTTTATCCAGATGTGGATTTTGATAATTTAAAGCTTTAAAATAAGGGGTTGACTTAGGCGGCTTTTATTTGCTAGGTTTTTAAACAAACCTTAAATTTTTTGAAAATGTCAGATTTAAATAACAGATTAGTTTGTGTTAATGAAGGCGCTCCACCTGCAGCTGGAGGAGCGTTGATGATGTTACCTCCGGGAGCATTGGATGATCAGACGCTTTTGGAGTGCATGGTGGATACTAGAAGTGACATGACATTAAGTGAGGCTCTAAATAGCGTGATTGCAGAACAATTTTTAAAAGCAGGCTTTGTTAATGACGGCCCTCGTTTAGTAATAGTTTTGGCGGGAATAGTTAGGCGTTACATGAGACGGGCAGTAAATGATGAAGTTGCCTTTCAAGATCAGTATTTGTATGACCTTGCAGGGGCCCTTAGAGGGACTAATCGTCCAGTGGAAAGGATTAGTAAAGGTATTGAGCTAGGCGATCGAGCGATTCATTTAGCATCTGGGTGGATAGGATCTAGGGACATGGTTCGTCGGTGGAGTTCAAGTGATTTACAAGGATATGGTCAAAATATGGCAATTGTAGGCTATGGAACAGTCATGGATACAGTTGGTAAGATGGGAGAAAGTGGACGTTCAAGAGAAATGACTTCTCGCGTTGATGCGATTGAATTTTTGATGAATACTCAGGAGTTTAGAGCTCGAATGGCGAAAGTGATTGCGGTTTTACGATCTTTGCGTCCTCAACAGGAAAACTTGGAGGATGCGTTTGAACGTATGGGACATTCTGGTATGGTTTTAGGGAATAATTAACCTCTCTAAAAATGGCAGAATATACTTTGGCGGAAAATCCGTTTCCAATTGGTGCGCAGGCGCCAGATTTTGAATTATTAGGTGTTGATGGCGAAAAACACACTTTGGCAAATTACGAGAATAAGGATGTTTTGGTGATTGCGTTTGTTTGTAATCATTGTCCTTATGTGATGGCGTATTGGGATCGATTGAAAGTGTTGGTGGAGGAGTTTGGAGATGTCCAGTTTGTGGGGATTAATTCGAATGATGACGTGAATTACCCGGATGATTCTTATGAAAAAATGATTGAGTTAGTGAAGAGTGAAGGGATTGGATTCCCTTATTTACGTGATGAGACGCAAGAGGTTGCAAAAAGTTATCACGCCGAAAGAACGCCCCAAGTTTTTGTTTTTGATAAGGAAAGAAAGCTGGTTTATACCGGCGGTATTGATGATAGTTGTCGGGATGCGGAACAGGTTGGAGAACAAATGTTGCGCAATGCATTGTTGGCTCTAGGTGAGGGTCGTGAAATCGAGAAGCCGGAGGCTCCTTCGATTGGTTGTTCAATTAAATGGAAGTACTAAAGGATTTCTAGTAGCTCTACTTCGAAGACCAGAGTTGAATTAGCCGGGATGCTTCCTACTGACATTGAGCCATAAGCCATCTCTGGTGGGATGGTTAATTGACGTTTCCCACCAACTTTCATGCCTGGGACCCCTTCGTCCCAGCCTTGGATAACGCTACCAGCACCGACTTTGAATGAAAAAGGAGTGCCTCTAGTGACGGAACTGTCAAAAACTGTGCCGTCTAGTAATGTGCCAGTGTAGTGAACAGAGACCATATCCCCAGCTTTAGCTTCGGCGCCATCTCCAACTAAAAGGTCTTCAATAACAAGGCCGCCTGATGTGGTAGTGGTTTCTTTTTTGCAGCCAGTAGCGAATATTGCTATGCTACCAATCACCAAGATTAGGACGAGAAATAATAGAATGTGTTTCATCTGAAAAGAGGGTTAGTGTTGGCGTTATCTTAACTATAAATTATGCCTACTGCAATTGTTCATTATCACGAGATTGCCCTGAAAGGCGGAAATAGGTCTTTTTTTGAGGCAAAATTAAAAGAGAATTTAGGACGCTTGTTGAGTTCTGTGGAGGGGGCAAAAGTAGAGAAAAAATATGATCATTTTCGGGTTTGTTTTAAGGAGGGGGATGAGGAAAAAGTGCGTGAGGGTTTGAAGATGGTTTGTGGGGTGGAGAATTTTTCTTTTGTGGAAAGTGTGGCCGCTGATTTTGAGAAAGTTATTGAACGGGGCATTGAAATGGTACGCACGGAATTGGGAGATAAAGAGGCTACTTTTCGAGTAACAGTGAATCGAGGCGATAAGCAATTTGAAATGAATTCTATGGAAATAGCCAAAAAGATTTCTGCTGGAATTTTGCCGCAGTTTGAAGGCTTGAAGGTAGATTTAAAAAAGCCGGAGATTGTACTGCGTGCGGATTGGGGAAAAAGTGAGGTGATGCTTTCGGTGGCCAAGGAGCCAGGTTTGGGAGGATTGCCAGTGGGAGTAAGTGGAAAAGTTGTTTCCTTGATTTCTTCTGGATTTGATTCGCCGGTGGCCAGTTTTATGATGATGCGCCGCGGGGCCACAATTATTTATGTTCATTTCCACAGCTATCCCGCGACTGGCATGGAGTCTATGGAAAATGTAAAGAAAATTGTGGAGCGCCTTAATCAGTTTCAAGGAAAAAGTAAGTTATATATGATTCCATTGGCTTCCTATCAGAAAGTGGTGATGGCGAAGGCGCCAGCCGCCCTAAGGGTTTTGCTTTATAGAAGGATGATGATTCGGCTGGCGCAACGAGTACTTCGCCGTGAAAAGGCAAAGGCTTTGGTTACGGGCGAAAGTTTGGCCCAGGTTGCTTCGCAGACTTTGGAAAACATGAATACCGTAAATGTTTTGGTTGAACGTCCGGTTTTGCGGCCACTCATTGGCATGAATAAAAACAAGATTATAAAGCTGGCCGAACAGATTGGAACAGCCGAAATTTCTAAGCAGCCTTACGAGGATTGTTGCAGCCTTTATATTCCAAAAGCGCCGGCGCTCGCGGCGCGGGTCGAGGAGTTAGAAGAAGCTGAAGAAAAACTCGACATCGAAAAGTTTGAGGAAGAATTGTGGGAAGCGCGGGAGTTAGTTAAGTTTGGCTAAACCTTTCTCCCAAATTTTTTCCAGATCCGGCAAGCATTAAATAGCTTTTTTCCGCGGGCAAAGAAAGCGGCAAATTGAGCTTTATTAGGAAGAGAATAATAACGGGGCTTGCCCTTAACTTTGAGTGGTTTTAGTTTTACGCCATGTTTCATTTTTTGTAGAGTTTTGGCTAGCAATTTACTGCCGTGGTGGGCTGACTTTAAGGAAAGAGACACCTTGGAATCTTGTTTTTTGATGGGGAATTTCATCTGCGCAATTATGTCTCCAGCATCCACTTTTTCGGCGAGGTGGTGAATGGTAACTCCAGCGTATTTTTCTTTATTATGAAGTTTCCAAAAATTAGGCCAAATGCCGCGGTATTTAGGTAATAGGCCAGGATGCATATTTAAGGCCGCAAGTTTGGGAATTTTGATAACTTCTTTTTTGAGGATTTGGTCAAAAGAAAGTGAAACAATCACGTCTGGTTTCCAGGATTTTAAGGTTTGGATTGATTTTTTAGAATTAATATTGTCAGTGTCATAGAGTTTTAAATCGTGGATTTTGACGAGCTTAGCGCTGGTGCGCCAACTGCGTTTACGATGCCAGTAAAAAAGTCCAGCCAGGGCCACACCAATAAATTCAAAATAAATCATGAGTCCAATTACAATTCCATAAAAAAGTCCGGCTCGACGAACCCCATAAATCATATATTTCCAGTATTTTTTGCTGAATACAGAAATATCTGACCGAATAAGGCCAATAATTTCGAGGTCAGGGCGGCGGAGGAGTTTATTTAGGGCTAGTTCGGCCCCAGCGTGCATTTTTGGCAGCAGAATCACAATTTTCATGACTGGAGTATATCTGCTATAACAAGACTATGGAAGATAAAGAAAACTATTTTTTTGCGATAAATGTCCCGGAAGAAGTCACTCCGGCCTTGCGATTAGCG
Source organism: uncultured Candidatus Peribacteria bacterium (assembly GCA_964459205.1). Lineage (GTDB taxonomy): Bacteria > Patescibacteriota > Gracilibacteria > UBA1369 > UBA12473 > JABJMC01. The sequence goes on from CAYWKJ010000001.1 coordinate 77,150, forward strand.
CAAGATCATTTGCCGCGAACTGGCATTCGTTATAGTCTTACGAATTATTTTCACGTGACACTTAAGTTTTTGGGTGAATTGTCTGAACTAGAGGCAATGCAGGTGGAGTTAAAAGCTAAAGAAGTCGCAGAACATATGAAATTCGCACCAGATGATTTGATTGTTAAATTTGCAAAGCCTGGTTTGTTTTTTCAAAAAGGACAGCCAAGCGTGGTTTGGGTAGGCGCTTATTTACCTCCAGCTTTATTAGATTTTCAACGAAATTTAGGAGAGGCAATGGAAAAAGTAGGATTTGCTATGGGGAAAAAACGATTTAAACCACATATTACCTTGGCTCGTATTCGCGATATTAAGGGCTCATCATTGTCTAAAACTGAAGAAATTCGTCATTTAGGAGTGCAGAAAAGAAGTTTCAAAGTAAGCAGTTTTTATTTAATGAAAAGCCATTTAACGCCTCATCGGGCGCCTAGGTATAAAGTTATTCATGAGTATCAGATTGGTGATTAGAGTAAATTATCTTGACAAAATCGCTGGTTAGGGTAGGATAAAGCACTAAATTTGTGTTTATTTTTTATGCGCCACGCAAGTAAAGCTCCAGATCGTGCCAAGATGACTCCACCTCGAGGCTACAATAATCATTCTGATAGGGAGTTAGGTGAATGGAAAGCCGTTTTGTTGCAAAGGGCGGAAAAGTGTTTAGCAGCGGCTCCAAAAACTTTGGATGATTTACCTGATGATGGGATGCGGTCACTTTTTAGAACATTAACTGAAATTAGGAATCTTGCTTTTTATTTGAGGATTATTGAAAGAAATCCAGTGCCTTACAAAGGAGGAACAAACTATATAGATCCTCATATTACTGATGCGATGCGTGCTCTAGGAGGGGATGCTTTATTAGAAACTTATATTGAAGTAAGGAATTTATATTATCAATGGAGAGAAGCACAGGGTGAACGAAAGCCTCACAAAAATCGATATCATCATGAACAATTAGATGATATTAGCCCGCAGGTTGAGCGGTTAAAGGCATTGTTGGATGGAGTCCCTGATGATGAGGCAACAGCTCGTGAAGCGATGACGGAAAGATGGATTGATATAGATAATATTTTGTTATTAGTACGTCAGATTCTGAGGTTCAATATGCAAAGTGGAGGGTCATCTGATTTTCCTCTTGAGGTTTTAGATACTCATGTGGGCACGGATTATTCAAGGAAATATTCTTTTCTGATATATATAAATGGGATGGTGAATTCTGGAAAAAGGAAAAAAGAACATAAAGAAAGGAAGCGATTAGCCAAAGAGGCAAGGGAAGCTAGAGAGGCCGCAAAAGCAGCCGGGGGTGCATAAAATTATTGCTGATTGGTTAGTTTTTAAGATAACTTAATAGCATGGAAATAGTTTTTTTAGGGTTAGGCTCAAATTTAGGGGATCGGGTACAGTTTTTAGAGAAAGCGCGTGAGTTGTTGGGTGAAAATGGTGTGCAGATTTTGGGGGAATCATTAGTTTATGAAACAGAGCCAGTGGCCGAGGCAGCTGAAGACAAGGATCAGCCTTGGTTTTTGAATCAGGTTTTAAAAGTGGAAACAGATTTGGAGCCGCAAAAGTTGCTCGCGGTTTGTGAGGATATTGAAGGTCAATTAGGACGTGAGGAAAAGAATACTTTTGAGGGGGGAGTGCGTCGTTATTTTCCAAAAACTATTGATATCGATATTTTGCTTTATGGGGAACGAGAGATTGATGAAGAAGATTTGGTGGTGCCTCATCCTCGAATGAAAGAGCGGGGATTTGTTTTAGTTCCTTTAGTTGAAATTGCGCCAGAATATGAGCCTCTCTTGAACGCCTGCCAAGATTCGGCTACCGTAAGACCATATGAACACCCTACTGCGTCTTAATATTTTAGAAGCAATTCATGAAGCCGGCGAAGGTGATATTGGGCTTTGTTTTGCGATTGTAGATTTAATAAGTGCGCTTTATTTGGGAAAAGGGGAGGAGTCACTTCTTAAGTATGATGCAATTAAACCGCAATGGGAGGATCGAGATTTTGTAGTGGTTTCTAATCCGGAGGCGTGGCCAGCCCATTTTGTTTGTTTAAAGGAGGCCGGGTTTGCGGTGGAGAGTTTTTCGTTTCAGAAAAATACGGCAAAGACTCCTGGCGTGGACATAGGAATGGCTTATCCTGGCCACGGGCTTTCCGTTGGTGTGGGGGTGGCACGTTCGCTTAAAATGTCTAAGAAAGAAGGCATGGTCTATGTGTTTTTGGATGATGATGATTTGATGGCTGGGACAACTTGGGAGGCGGCCATGGAAGCTGCTTATGAGAGGCTTGATAATTTGGTAGTGATTGCTAGTTATAGTGGTGAGACAAAATTAGATCACCTTCAAGATAAATTTGAAGCGTTTTTGTGGCGAGTTAAAAAGCTGGTAAACGGACATAATATAGATGAGGTTTTGGATGCGATTTATGCGGCTCAAACTAAAAAACGAAAACCAACTTTTATTTTGGCCCCAACGGTTTTGGGAAAAGGAGTGCCCTTTGCCGAAGGTAAACAGGAATATAGAGGGGCACTTTTTTCCGAAATGGAGCTTTCCGAAGCTTTGAAGTTTTTGAAAAAAGATAAATTATGAAAAAGATCTGGATTTTAGGCGTAATTTTTGGTGTTCTATGTAGTGGCTGTTTAACTGACTCAAATATGTTGCAAGTTTCTGTTATAACCGGGGCGGGAGAGAATGATTTTAAAGTAGAAGTTGCTGATAGTTTTGAGGAGCGAACTCAGGGGTTACAGCATGTGGCTGAGCTGGAAAAAGATGAGGGCATGTGGTTTGTATTTGATTCTCCACAAATGCTTAGTTTTTGGATGAAAGACACCTTAATTGCGCTTGATATTATTTTTGTAAGTGCTGATTTGGAAATAGTTAGCATTGCTCATAATGTTCCCCCGTGTCGAGAGGCTGATCCCGAGCAGGTTAGTTGTGAGAATTATTTTTCAGGGATGCCAGCGCAGTATGTTTTGGAGATAAGTGGAGGTTTGGCTAGCGAGTTAGGAATTTCAGCGGGTGATAAAATTACTCTTCCCAAATGATTGAATCTTTTTTAAAAGAATGGATGCCAGAGGGTGCGCGATCTAAAAACACAGTAGTTTTAGATGCTCGTCGCTCATCAGTGGGAAAGTCTGATTTAAGAAGAGTTTTTTCAGATCGATATTTTGAGATGGATCCAGTTTTGAACATTGTTATTGATGAGGCTAAAGGTTTTTTGCTTACTCAAAAAAGCCCAGTTGTTTTTATGGATGGCGAAACCCTAAAAGGTTGTCTTAGGTCATTAATGGGGGAGTCTTTGAATATAAAAATTATTGGCACAGGAAATAAAGAAGCAGCTAATTTAGTACGTGAAATTTCTGGTTGGGTAGTGCTTGAGCCCCAAAATGAATTTGAGTTACGGCAGGTTGTGCCGCAAATAGATTCCCATTTTGGGCCGCTGTATGTTCATGTGATATAATTTGGCCTGCCATCTCTTCCTTGACCCTTCTCTAAATGCCTCCAAAAAAATCTAAGTTAAAAATCTTCTCGGGTAACTCACACCCGGTTTTAGCCAATCAGATTGCTAAAGCGCTTAAAGTGAATCTTTCGAAAATGGATATTCGACGATTTGCGAATGGTGAAATTTACGCTAAGCCCATGGATACCGTGCGTGGTTGTGATGTGTTTGTAGTGCAATCTGCTTCGCGTAATGTAAACGAGGATATGATGGAATTATTTGTGATGCTGGATTCTTTTAAGAGGTCTTTTGCTAGAAGTGTGCATGTAATTTTGCCTTCGTATCCGTATGCTCGCCAAGATAGAGTTGCTAGCCCGCGCGAACCAATTTCAGCCAGGCTTATGGCTGATTTAATCACTGCGGCCGGAGCAACTCATGTGATTACTTTGTCTCTTCATTCTGGCCAGACGCAGGGATTTTTTAATTCTCCGGTAGATAATATTCATACTCATCACTTATTTGTAAATTACTTTAAAAAGAAAAAGCTCAAAGATTTAGTAGTTGTTTCTCCAGATGCGGGTGGTGGTAAATCAGCGAAAAGATTGGCGGAGCCACTTGGTGCAAGTTTAGCGATTGTGAACAAAATGCGACCTAAGCACAACAAAGCAGTGGCGCATTCAATTGTGGGTGATGTGAAGGGTAAAACTTGTATTTTGTTGGATGACATGATTGATACGGGCGGTTCAATTATTGCGGCGCAGGAGGCTTTGATCAAAGCGGGCGCGAAAAAAGGAATTTATGTGGCAGCTACTCATCCGGTATTTTCTCCGCCGTGTGTTGATCGATTTAAAAAAGCTAGATTTAAAGAAATTGTAGTTACAAATTCTTTACCAATTCCTGAGGAAAAGAAGCTCAAAAATTTAAAACAAATTTCTGTAGCCCCTTTGATTGCGAAAGTGGTTAAAAACGTTCACGAAGATCGTTCGGTGAGTGGAATTTGGAAATAATATTTAATTTATAAACAAACATGCTTATTTATATTGGCTCGGATCATGCTGGCTATAGATTTAAAACAATTGTTAAATCTTATTTAGAGGAGCGCAAGGAAGAAGTTGTGGATTTAGGAACTTTTAGTGAGGATAGTGTGGATTATCCAGATATTGCGCGGGAGGTGGCGGAAAAAGTTTATGAAAATCATGGATCTCTTGGGGTTTTAATTTGTGGGACCGGGACCGGGATGAGTATGGCGGCAAATAAGCATATTGGAATTCGGGCGGCATCTTGTACAAACGAAATGATGGCGCAATATGCGCGAACTCATAATAATGCGAATGTTCTTTGTATTGGTGAACGTGTTTTAAAAGATGAAGAGGAAGCAAAAATAATTGTTAATGCGTTTTTAGGAGCAAAATTTGAAGGAGGTCGTCATGCCACGCGCGTAGATAAAATGATGGATATAGAGAAAGAGGGGAGATAAGTTGAGGCCGAGATGAACAAAAGATGAACTGCGCGAGGAAAGCAGGGGAGTGTCTTTATGGGTATGTACAATAGCTTGACAGGTATAAAATGATTCCAGGTGGGTTCAGATTAGCATGTCAAATGTTTGGTACATGCGCGGCTAGGGATACCCTAAGGGGTCTTTTAAATTGTGTAAAACGCGTTTCTAGGATATTTTTTAAGTGATGAATAATTCTGTAAAAATTGGACCCTCGATACTTTCAGCTGACTTTGGGCGGCTAAATGAGGAGATTGCGACCGTAGATGAGTACGCGGATTTTATTCATGCGGATGTAATGGATGGGCATTTTGTGCCAAATTTGACTTTTGGGGCGCCAGTAGTGGCTAAATTACAGAGCAAACTGCCAATTGAATGTCATTTAATGATGTCCGAACCTGAGAAGTACTTAGAAGATTTTGTGAAGGCTGGAGCATGGATGATTACGGTTCATGTGGAGGCTTGTGGCGAGAAAACAGGAGAGGTTTTGGAGCAAATTAGGGGACTTGGTGTAAAAGCCGGACTTTCTTTGAATCCACCGACCGATGTTTCTAAAATTGAGCCTTATTTAGATTTAGTAGATATGGTGTTAGTGATGACTGTGAATCCGGGGTTTGGCGGACAATCATTTATTCATGAGTGTTTAGATAAAATTAGGTGGGTACATGAAAAAAGGTCGGATTTGGCGATTTGTGTGGATGGGGGAGTAAAAGATGACACCGCCAAATTATGTGTGGCAGCAGGGGCAAATATGTTGGTGGCCGGGTCTTATGTGTTTGGAGCTGAAGATCGAAAGGCAGCCATAGAATCGCTTAGAGGTTAATCAGGCTTGATTTTATGGGACGTTTTCTATAGATTAGGCGCGTTGAGTTTAGCGTGTCCCCGTAGCGTTCGCTGCGCGAGGGCTACAAAGAACTCCACTCGAGTCATTTGAAAATTTGAACGAATTCGTCGCTCCGCTCCTTGATTATTTCGCAAGAAACCTTCGAGAAAATATGTTTTCTCTTCGATTTTTGCTTCATAATCTAGTCAGCCTTTGGCTGCTATTCGTTCAAATTACTAGCTAATGACCCTCATTACGTCCCCGTAGCTCAGCTGGATAGAGCGCAAGCTTGCGGAGCTTGAGGCCACAGGTTCGAATCCTGTCGGGGACACCAGATTTATAAGTATGAAAACTATGACAGAGGTTGCGTTTGCAGATGAGGATGTGGATCTGGTTGCGTTGAATCCTTTTTTGGCTGACGTTGGAGATACGGCACCAGTGCGAGAAACTGCGTTTGCGCAGGGCCGAGAAACCACGCGGGCTTATTTGCAAAGAGAACATGTGTCAACAGATAAAGGACGGGTTGATGTTTTAATTAAAGGGATTAGGTCTCTTTTAGAAGGTTTTGGGTTTGTGGAGATGAAGCATGATAATTCAGCCACTATTTTTAGGCATGCTCATCATAATTTTGAGGTAATGTTGCATAATTGGCAGGGGGCTCTTGAGTTGGGAAAAAATGCTCCACTTCGAGATTCTGCGGTAGCTGCTAGTAAAGTGAGCCCAGAGGATTTGGATGTCAAAGGTTGGACAATTGCTATGCATGGGGATGGGCCATTTTTTCAGGGACTTACTGAATATATTAGAGGATTGATGCCTGAGATGACTCCAGTTCAAACGCAGCCGGGAAATACAGTTTACAGTTTAGGTCATCCGGTCCAGCATGATCTTTTGGAGCCGACGTTGGTATATAGCAAAGATCTTGCGTGGAGTAGTGGTTGGGCTCAGCAACCAGGGATGTAAGTAAAAGAGTTAAGGCCAGATTTTGAACAGATGAAAAGCGCGTTTTTTTGCTTAAATAAGCCATTTTTTGGTTAAATTGAAGGTCCATGCGTTCTTTGATAGTTTGGCTTTCGATAGAGAGAAGTGTGTCCCTTAAATGTGGGCAAGATTTCGTCCCCGGCAAAGTAAGCGGAGGTGGTGATTTTGTTCCGACTAAGGGATAAGCCACTCTCTATTGAAATGATGTTTTGAAGTCTGGATAAGGAGGGTTCGCCCATGTCTCACAACGAGGCTCCCCAGGTTGGGAAGGGGCGAGAGCTCCTTTCCTTTGGTTTTTCTCGGCTGGTTGGGGCTTGGCGGTTGTCAGTGGTCCTCGTGATCGCGGCACTGTCATCTCTGATCTGCCTTTACCTTATCCTGCGCGTTGGACTCGCGTTTGGTGGCTCCCTCTTTGGAGTCTTCTTGTACATGCTGTTTGGCATGGACAACAACGTCCACCGGGCCAATCTGGCCCAAACAGCTGGATCTGGAGCAGCCTTTTCCGCTTGGACTCTGGCTATGGTCGCCGCGATGATGATCGCAGACCAGCAAGTCCCAGTGGAGGAGCGCGGTTTTCAGTTGGAGGTTTGGCAGGCACTAATCCTCCTCCCAGTGGTGTGCTTCCAGGGGATGCTCTACGCTCTCCCCTTCCGGCGCGTTTTGGTACACAAGCTGGGCCTTCCCTGGCCCACAGCAGAGGCTTGTGTCGAGTTGCTTAAGAAGGTCGGCTCATTCGTGAGTTGGCAGATGTTCCTCAAGGTTTGGATGCATCTGCTGGCGGCCATTGGTGGGTCCTTTGCCGGGACCTATTACAGCGGCTTGAACCCCTCGTGGTGGCCCAACGTACTCGCTAAAGGAAGTCCCTATGCGGGATATTTGACCGCCCCCTTTGCCTACGGGGTCGGCTTCCTGGTACGTTATCACGTCGGGGTGACCCTGCTACTGGGCGCCCTCTTCTTTAACCATGTGGAGCTGCCCGAGAGCTTCATTGGTGAGGAAGACTGGAAAACGTGGGCCGCTATCGCACTGATGACGGCAGCTGGCTTCTCCGCCCCACTTTTCCAGATGCTGCTGAAGCGGAGAGTCAGCGTGAAAGCTGAAGCTGAGACGAAAGAAGAAGTCGCGTTCTGGGGAACAGAACTGTTTGGAGTGCGCAGCGAGAAGAAGGGGTACGCCATCTACGGTGGCATCCTCATCGGAAACGTGGCGCTTCTAGCATTTTTGTTCAGTTGGATCTTCGGGCTCCATCCCGTGGTCACCATCCTGAGTGTCATCGCGGCCTGGCCGTTGGTGATCGTGGCTGCCTACTGTGTCGGCGCTACCGACATAAATCCGATTTCCACGCTCGTGAAGGTGGTTATCGTGGTGGCAGTACTGGTCGGACTCAGGTGTGGTCCCTTGGGCCTGCTCGCTCTGGCTCTGATCGGGGCAAGTGCCACGGTAGCCGCAGACTGGTTCTCGGATACCAAGGTGGGTGATACCATCGGTACACCCTTCAGAGTGCGGTTCAAGTATGAGCTGCTCGGAGTTATGGTGGGCATTGTGGTTGCCACGCCGGTGCTGTACTTCCTCGTGGATAGTGAAGGCATTGGCAAGGGGACCCTTCTCCCTGCTCCGGGGCCACAGGTGTGGGCCGAGATCGCCGTGGAGGTTAGCCAAGGAATCAACTTCTCGCAGGAGTTGTGGCTGGTCATTGCGGCGGCGGCAGTCATTGGAGTGGTGTGGGCCTACTTCCAGGAGGTTCTGCAGCGGCGCAAGTTCCCGTTCATTCCTTCGGCTGTGGTGTTTGGGATCGCCTTATTCCTAGGGAAAGATCCTGAGCAGCGTCTGTTTATGTGCTGGGCGATCTGTGCTGGCTCGTTGCTGCGTTTGGTGACCGAGAAGGGAGCCGCGCGGTGGGACGAGAAGTATGGTTCACTCGTTGCAGCAGGCGTGTTGGTCGGTGACATTGCCGCGACCTTGCTGGTGCTGTGGGTGATGATGCAGCGAGGCTGGATCTAAAGCGCGACTTAAGG
>CAYWKJ010000002.1:0-65500 GCA_964459205.1 uncultured Candidatus Peribacteria bacterium
GTCCATAATGGAATTGTTGAAAACTACCTTGAACTCCGCGAAGAACTTAAAAAAGAAGGCTTTGAATTCAAATCCGAAACCGACACCGAAACTATTGTCCATTTAATTGAAAAATACGAAAAAGAATTTGGGTTTGAAGAAGCAGTCAAAAAAACCGTCAAAAGATTAGAGGGGCGCTATGCTTTCCTCGCTATTCACAAAGAAGAAGAAAAAATGGTAGCCGCCCGGACTGGCTCACCATTAATTGTCGGTGTTGGCCCACTAGATAACGAGTATTTCCTTGGTTCAGACGTCCCAGCCTTTTACAAACACACCAAGCGCGTCATGTATTTGGATGATGAACAAATGGTAGTAATTGATAGAAATGGCGCTCGGTTTTTTAATACCAAAACCAACGAGCCAATCGAGAAAAGAGTCATTGAACTTACACTCGACATCGAAAGTGCGGAAAAAGGTGATTACGCCCACTTTATGCTCAAAGAAATCATGGAACAAAAAGACACTTTAAGCCGCGCTATTAACCAAGAACCAGAACTTATTGAATCCATGGCTCAAGCCATTAAAGACGCCCGCGGCACCTTCCTAATTGGGTGTGGAACCGCCGGAAAAGTTGCCCTCACTGGATCGTATCTTTTCTCACGTATTGCCAAAGAACATGTTAATTTTACTTTTGGCTCTGAATTTGCCAGTTATCAAGACTTTTTAACTGACAAAACACTTCTTTTATCAATTTCTCAAAGCGGAGAAACAGCGGACAGTTTAGAAGCAATCGAAGTCGCCCAAAGCAAAGGCGTTAAAATCGCCTCAATTGTAAATGTAGAAAGCTCAACTATGGCCCGCATATCAGATTTAGTTATTCCCATTAAAGCTGGGCCAGAAAAAGCAGTTGCCTCTACTAAGGCCACTACTTCTCAAATGGCAATCCTGACTTTACTAGCTTATGCCTGTGCTGGTCATTTAAATGAAGGCCAGCAACTACTCGCGGCCACTGCGGGGAAAATTAATGACATGTTAAACCCTCGTTACGAAGACCACATCAAAGCCTTAGCTGACAAAATCATGGATGTTGAGAGTATGTACATTATTGGGAAAGGATTAAACTATCCCATGGCCTTAGAAGCCGCTATCAAACTTCAAGAAGTCTCCTACATCCATGCTGAAGGTTTTGCCGGCGGAGAGCTTAAACACGGACCAATTGCCTTAATTTCGGAGGGTGTACCATGTATTGCCATTGTTGCTAATGACGAAACTCGCGCCGACATCCTTAGCAATGCCATGGAAATCAAAGCTCGCGGTGGTTATATCATTGGCGTTTCTCCTGAAAATTCCGAAATTTTTGATTATTGGATTAAGGTCCCAGACGCTGGCAATGCCTCCCCGATTGTGAACATTATTCCAATTCAAATTTTGGCTTATCACCTAGCAATTGGCCGACAAAACAATCCAGATATGCCGCGCAATCTAGCTAAAAGCGTAACAGTTAAATAAAAAACAACCCTTAAATAAGACAAGTTCCACTTATTTCCAAAAGTGTTCTTTTCCTGTAAAATTATTAGATTTAAAAACAAAAAACAAAATGGCCATAAAAGAATCTGAAATCCAAGAGCTCCTTCAAAAATCACTCATCGATGATGAGATGAAAGACTCTTTACGCGCTCAACTGTCGCAAATGACCGAAGCCCAAAAAGAAGAACTCCTTGGGATTCTTCATAAAGAACAGGAGATGCTAGAGGAAGAAGTGACAAAAGAAAACGCGCCGATTTACGCCAAGTTAAAGGAAGATATGGACGTTTTACTTTATGAACACCTAAGAAAAGCTCGCCAAACACTGGAGTCACAAGACAAGCAAAGCGAAGGAGCTGACCTCGCCGCTTTAGAACAAGAACTAGACAATCTTTAACTATGGAACACCTAGAAGCCCCACAATACGATGTTGAGGTCTCCGAACAGGCTGATGATCAGGCTGAAGAGGGAATAATTACTGATAAAGAACTTCAAGACTATAAAATAACCCTAGTAGAAACTTTTGACAGCGGGCTCAACTGGAGTTCTGCTGGACGAGAAGAGTTTAATCAAGCCTTCGAGGAAGCCTTAGACGAGCTTATTGATGTTAGCGCTCGTAATTTAGTAAACACCGACACTCTTTCGCCTACTCGCGAAAAATTTGTAAAGCATGCAATTATGCAATATATGACCTCTTTTTCTACGATTGTTGCAAAGGACATTGGCATAGAACGCGAAGCTGACGACGTAGCAAAAGCAAAAAAAAGCGTAGAAAAAATGTTTACTATTAGACAAAGATCTTTTACTCCCCCAGAAATCACCGAAGCATATGAAACCAACAATGATGCTGAAGTGTCATTTTTACTACTAACAGATAGTAACGATGCTCCAGCAGAAGTACAAATTAAATACCAAGAACCTGGCAACGTTGAAAGGAATATGTCTGTGGAAACTGCTGAAATATTTTTAGAATCACAAGCCCAAACTGTAGAAGGAACAATTGCCCATGACGTGCGCCAAAACCGAGAAGCTTATCGCATTGATGGCGTAAATTACGAAATACAAGACCCCCATGCCCTATTACAGTTCGTCCATGACAGATGTGGACCTTTTACCGGCAATAACCCTAATCCTACTAGGGCATACAGACTAGCAATAGATTTAGCAAAAACGCAGCTTCGCATTGCCAGTTCAAACGAAGAAGCCGGAGAAAAAATGGCAGCAGACAACATCCCTATTGATCAATTAATAAGGGGCGTACAAGACTCCCCGACCTGTTGTCGTCATTATACCGCTGCTGTAACAACTATTTTTGAACAGATGCAAATTCTAGCAAAAAGAGCCGGGAATGACCTTTTGGACGATATTGTTGCTTTTGAAAACGATATGTCAGAAATGGCTCACGCAACCGTTGCTTTTGCTCGAGGGAATGAAGTTACAGTATCAGATCCATTATGGTATGCAACTGGAGCTATAGAATCACCTGATGCCACCTTTTCAGGATCACATGCTAACTTAACATCTCTTTATAGAACCTTAAGTAAAGTCCCTGAAGGGCAACCCGAAAGACGCATCTTTGATATGGGTAGCGCCGAAAAATACGTAGTCAGAATGAAGGGCATGCCAGAAGAAGGAGATAACCAAATTCAACGATACTTAATGCGTACTCGAGAAGTCCTACTCCGCGAAGAATTACAAACGCCCGAAAACCTGATAAACACTAGTGACGTAATATTTAAGACAGCACTTAGAATTGGCACAATCAACAGCGACATTGAAAGAGTTCATGCCACTGCATTACAAGCACAAGCTAAATATATGGCATTAATCATAGATTCTAGATTAACAAATCAAACACTAGACACTGCAACTAGAGAACAACTTGAATACGAACTATCTCGCCTAAGAAGCAATGTCCTACCATTCTTGAACTCAAAAATAACAGGAACAAATTGTGATTACGCCATAGCCAACGCGTATGAAGACGCCAGCAACGGCCTCTCTGAAACAAGCAGAGAGTCTTTGCTTCAGCAAACAGGTGAGACCATGTGCCTAATTGCAAAACAAGAACTGGCAGACCTTACTGGAGAATTACTATTTGCCGAGGCTAATCCAGGCAAAAGAGAACCCGAATCCTGGCCTCCAAGCCTAAGCAGCCATGGAGCTCAACGTACAATTGATGCTTTTATTCAGGTTGCCAATCGCCTAGAAAACGGACAACAATTATTAGATCAGGTAGCTAGCCATATTGATTATATATTTGAACAAAAAAGAATTCAGTTTAGCAGCTGCCCTACATCCGAAGAATATCTAAGAGACATTCAAGATAAATTAACCGCCTAACCCCTCTTGCCTTACAGGAAATAATATGATATAATTTATTAATGTCAAAAATAAAAATTAAAACAAAATAACATGCCAGAGCAATTCACCCCTAGTGGAGAAGGTCCCGGTCGCTATCCTGAAATGGGCGACGCTGAACGTACGGATATGTACCGCACACTAGCTACACATAAAGCTCCAGATTTTGGTGAACATGGGCATGAAGCAATTGATGATGCAGATCGAATAACTTTAGAAGGAGCTGATGAATACTCTGCTCATGCCACTGATGATGCTGAAGAACTCAAAGGCATGTATGTTAGCCAAGCTATTTTGAATGCTTTCCAAAGTCAGTTTCCAGAAGATGGAGAACGCGCTGAAGAAATGATGTTCTACGCGCTTGATTATCTTAAAAGCGCACCAGAAAATGCTAGCGGCGTAAATATTGATTCAATTGGCAAAGACGACACCATCCGTATTTACAAAGATAGTTCAGATGCCGAACGCTGGAAACTTAGGGTAGAAAAACCAGGAGGAGTAGACCTCTTTAATGGTTTTCTTTTCCCATTAGGAGTTGAACAAAAACAATGCATTAGTGAAGCCCCTGCCAAATTTGAAGAAGCTAAGGGTGAATTTATGGAAAATCCTGTGGAAGGAGTTTTAAGTGGATCAGTTGATGGGATTTTACAAGGAGCCGAAGACCTAAGAGTTCGTGACCGCGTTATTGAAGATCTTGATCTTGCTACTCCCAAACTAGGAAAACTCCCTGCAGACGGGCCCGCAGAAAAACGCTGGGCCCTTACTTTGGAAGGGACTGATGCTGTCGATGAGGTTGTAGAAGTTACTCCATTGCTAGAAGCAAAAGCACAAATCCAAGACGCCATGACCGCTGATAATGGGAATGACACCGTAACCGAGGATTTAATCACCGAGCAACTTGCAATCATAAATGATGCGCTTAGTGAAATTAACAACGAAGAGCTAAAAACTCAAGTCACACAAGACCTAGATTTAGAAACTCCACACATCACAGATAATGCTGACTACACCAAAACATGGACTTTAGGTCTGAATGAAGATGGCACTGTTGAGGCCACAGCCGAAGATATCCCTCAAGAACACACTGATGTCTTTAATGCCAAACAAGATTTACTTAATCCACAAGCAAATGGAGCTCAGGTTGCAGAAAGCATTCAAACTCTTACAGAAAGCATCAATCTAGTAGTGCCCCCAGCAGACAGAGACGCCTTAGTTCTTAAATTGGAAATCGATCAACTAGACACTATTGTAACTGATGTTGGCAGCCAATATGACATTCTAGTCACCCATGGTGGCGATGGGGAAACAGTAGAAATTCAAGCCACACTAGACCAAACGGTCCTACTCGCATCCGCCACCGCAGAAAAAGAAACTCTTGTGGCTGCTCTTACGGAAGACCCTACAGTTAATGTTGACGCTGCAACAAACCTAGAAGGTCTCATTAACGAAATGCCAGAAGATGATCGAGCTGGCTTTGCAGAGTCCTTAGGCATCCCAGCTGAAGGGTTAGCTTTTGACACTGCAGATGGGCTTCCTTATCTCTTAGGATATGAAAGTGAATCCGTATACGTCGCACTCAATGAAGAACAATTCAGCGCAATGATTACCGACGCAAACGAAGCCACTTTGACAGCTTTATCGGCACTTGAGAACATTCCAGCGGGCGACCCTGAATCAGTAATCGCCTTAGAACAATTTCCTAATGAAGTTCAAGCCCTCATAACCGAAACTCAAGCCCTATTAGAAAAAACTCCTGAAGATAACTTAAATATCTGGGATCCTTATGGAACCCCAGCACGAGTTATCCGACCAAACTATGGAGAATCCTTAAATCTCACTATAGATGCGGCTGGTAAAAATGTAACCGTCTCCAAAGAAACCGCTATTGAAACTAGTTCTCGTGAAAGCATAAAAACCCTAGTAAACGCAATCTCTGATGGGTCAGCTACCCAAACAGAATTAGAGACCTTTCAAGCAGCCGTAACAGATCAGAGCATCACCGCCATAACCCCATATTTTTCAACAATAGATGACGGGGCCAATTACACCTTAGAAGTAACAGACACTACCACTGATACTACGCATACTATCAACATTGACACAGATAACGTAGTCACCATAGACCCTGAACTAGCCGAAGCCGCAGAACCTCTTGCCGAAACCATTGAGCAAGCCAAGGAGCAATTAGCGGCTGTAAGAACTGCCATCGAGGCCCAAACTGATTCCAATTTAGTCGCCACAACTGATGTTGCTGAATTAAACGCCACTATTTTGAGCGTAGAAGGAGAGCAGCGTGCAGAACTTTTATTTACACTTATGGAAGGTGGCGAAAGGATAGACATAGAGTCTCCAGGAACTGCTTCCCCAGAACACAAAATCCCATGGTCACTCTCTTGGGACGAAAGTGGCTCCTCTATCAGCATTGAGCTTAATGAGGATGCTCTTACTAGGACAACTCAGGGAATAGATAAACGTCTAATGGAGGCATTAGATTCCACAGATAACCCACCAGCTTACGAGGCGATGCAAACCGAGCTACAAGAATACATAAATATTCTACCAGATAACTTTAACGTACTTGATTCTAATATTTGGCAAGGAGGACTATCTGATAATGATCCTCCAAATGATCATCCTTGGTACAAAATAGACACTGACGCAACCGATCCAGATGCTGTTACCAACACCGTGACCATTGTCCCGCAAATGACTGATGCCCAAAAAAACGTTCTTATCAAACATGGCGAACTAGAAACAGCTGTAGCTACAGATGGAGCAGATCGAGAAGCTCCTCTTCAAGCATTAAATACCGCTATCCAAACAATTACAGACCTGGGAGAAAGTGACGCTGTAGTAAGATATATTTACGCTTATTCCGAGTTAGCAGCGGACTTAGAATACAGTTGGGATGACCAAGAATTCACACTTACCGTCGAGGAAGCCCCAACAGACATCGAAGCCAAAGCTGCTCCTGTTCAGGAACAGCTAACTATTTTTACCGAATCTCTTGCAGGATCCAGCGGATTTAGCCAAATCGAAGATGTCTCTACCGAGGCCATACAAACAGCCATCAGTGGTGTTGCCGAAGCAGACCGCCCAGCCGTACTTGAACATCTTGGGCTAACAGACGGGAAAGAAATAACTGTCCCCATCGTGGCCAATAGTGACCTCACTATCCAATGCCCCTATATTCTTAGCACAAACGACGCCGCCGAAGTCATCTTACTTCCTAACATGGAACAATTTGGGCCAATGGCTAGACAAAGTTACGACGATGCTGTCGAACATATAAGAACTGAACCTGAGTATAGCAGTCCTGGCCTCGATACATTCAACGCACTCGTATATTTACTGGAAGCAGAAAATGTCCCTGAAGAATATCAAGACGCCCTTTACACAGCTGTCCGCGGAGACGCCCCAGCTATTCAAGAAATAACTACTACAGATCCAGCCCGGACACTACTTGTGACTTTCACAAGATACCCAGACCCAATTGGCAACTATTTAAGAATTGAAGAAAAACAAGAATACACTACCGCTGCAGAAATTCCATTAGGCGGAAGCATTGCCGATGAAAGCGACTTAGAAAAAACCATGACACATGGTGACACCGACTACGTAAATGATGAATATGTAAATGAATTTAGATGGATCCGCCCTTATGGTATCGGGGGGGATATAGAAAACTCTTATCGCTTAGAACGTATAGCTCCGGCCAATGTCGCCTCTGCCCTACGTAATTTAGATACAGTAGCTGAATCCGAAGGAAATAGCTCTCTTAGCGACCTTAGTGAGGCATTAGCTACACTAAACACAGCCCTAGACGAAGTAACAGATCCAGATACCCGATCCAGAATTGAAGATAATCTTTGGTTGAGTGGAACACCAGAAAACTATGGGTTAGATGTCCGCATAGACGGAACTAATTACCCTTGCTATATATCAAAAACAGCTGACGGCCCTCTAGAAATTACTCCTAATAGGCATGAATGGAAAACCATTCTAGAAAGCAATTATACACAAGCAATTACAAAACTAGAAGGGAGCCTAGAATTAGGAGTGGTCGGAGAACCTCTCGAAAAAACATTGCGTTTAATTCATGAATTGGACGACAGCAACACCCAAATAAGTTTCCTACGAGGAATCGGTCTAGAGCAAACCTCAACTAAAGAAATTACTCAAACTGATGGAACAAAAATCCGCCTTACTTTACTGTGCCCAGAAGAAAGACGCTATATACCTAACGGAACATATAAGTACTTTCATATTGAAACAATAGCCCCTGAAGAGCCATATACCGACATAAGCCAGATCCCATTAAATGTTAGTGTCAGCCAAGATGAAGCTGAAAATTTAGGCTTAATAACCCAAACACCAGAAAACATTCAAAGTGGAACATGGAGTATCCCAGCAGAACACAACTCAGAATTTTCATGGATAAAACCATTCGGTCAAGGCTGGCGTGTAATCCACGATGCTGAGGCTCCAGCCACCCCATAATTATAAATAGAGTTGTGTTATAATAAGAGTGCTTGACCCTCCCTATGACTCGTAAAAAGAATACCAAAATTGTTTGTACTCTGGGGCCTTCCTCAGATTCAAAAGAAATAATCGAACAAATGCTAAATGCCGGGATGAATGTGGCTCGGCTTAATTTTTCGCATGGGTCTTATGACCATATGAAAAAAATCTACCGCAACCTACGTGCCGCCAGCAAAAAAACCGGGATACAGGTGGCCATGATGCAAGATTTGCAAGGGCCCAAAATTAGAGTTGGAAAACTCCCAAAAGAAGGGCTTGAACTTAAAAGAATGCAAACTGTAACGCTATTAACTGGGTGTAAAACCGCTAAAGAAGGCATTATTCCAGTCCCCTACTCTAATCTGCATAAAGATATCAAGCGCGGAGACATTCTTTTGCTTGATGATGGATATTTAGAATTGGTTGTAACTCATAAAAAAGGACGTAAAATTAATTGCCGCGTAAAAACTGGCGGCATTTTAAAAACCAATAAAGGTATTAACTGTCCTACTGCCTCCTTGCGAGCTAAGGCTATTACACGCAAAGATCTTCTAGATTTAGACTTTGGACTTAAACAGGGCATTGATTATGTGTCACTCTCGTTTGTGAAATCTGCCAAAGATATCCACGCCTTACGCGCCGAACTTGTAAAACGTGGCCACCCGCAAGTGCAAATTATTGCTAAAATCGAACGCCATGAGGCTATCGCCAATCTAGAATCAATTGTAAAAGAAGCGGATGGGATTATGGTAGCGCGCGGAGATCTAGGCCTAGAAATCCCCGCCGAAAGGGTCCCAATCGCCCAAAAAGAAATCGTACGCTTAGGACTCATTTACGGAAAGCCTACGATCATCGCCACTCAAATTCTTGAATCAATGATTAATAATCCGCGCGCCACACGCGCCGAGGTTAGTGACGCCGCCACTGCTATTTTTGATCATGCCGACGCTTTTATGCTTTCCGGAGAAACTTCGGTCGGCGCTCACCCTGTTCGCGCCGTCAGCACCCTGGCTAAAGTCGCGCACGCTGTCGAAAAAGAACTTCAAGAAAAAGAACACCTCTTAACTTATCCACATCAAGAAAAAAACTGCCCAATTAGCGATTCAATCTGTTTAAGCGCGGCCATGCTTGCCGAAGAACTCAAGGCAAAGGCTATCGTAGTCATCACCAAATCTGGTTACACCGCTCGCCAAATCATGAAACACCGCCCCAGCATCCCGACAATGGCTATCACTTATTCCGAAAAAATCACCCGCCAGCTCAAATTAGTATGGGGCATGAATAAAAGTTATGTATCAAAAACTCAAATCAAAACAGACCGCATGGCCGACAAACTAGTCCCCCGCATAGTTAAAAAACTAAACTTAGCCAAAAAAGGTGACCAAATCGTTATTGTAAACGCTGGTCGCAAAAACAACTTCATCTCAACTATTGTGGTATAATCGCGACATGCGAATTATAGGTATAGATCCCGGATTAGCCACAATTGGTTTTGGCATACTAGACACTGATGGACCACGATCGGAGGTCCGAGATTTTGGCTATATTTCAACTCCCAAAACGCTTAGTAATGCCTCCCGTCTCGGCCAAATTGCCCGTGATCTCGAAGAAATCTGTACCAAATGGAAACCAGATGTCTGCGCTATTGAAGAGCTTTTCTTCAGTAAAAACACTTCCACCGCTCTAAAAGTGGCCGAAGCGCGCGGAGTTATCTTGCATACCATCAACAGATTGGGCTATCCTATTTTCGAATACAACCCCGGCCAAATCAAAATCGCAGTTACTGGGCACGGCAAAGCCACCAAGCCAGAAATGCAAAAAATGGTTAGCCTGATCCTCAAATTAAAAGAGATCCCCAAACCTGATGACGCCGCGGATGCTCTGGCCATTGCCCTCTGTCACGCCAACACCAAATTTTAGCCCTCCTCTAAATGAAAGGTTTCCTAACCGGTTTCGTTCTCTCCACATTACTCATGTTTAGCGTGGTTTATTTTAGCGTAGGAAACCCTAATTTAATGACCAGTTTATTTGAAATTCCAGAAGAAACCGTCGAGGTCGTAGAAATCATTGAAGAAACTCCGGAAACATCCAACAATCCAACTTATATTGATCACCTCCAAAAAGGAGACACTTTATTTGAAAGCGGATTTTACCCCTTAGCTATCACTGAGTATCAGATGGCTAGCGATCTAGAACCAACTCTCTCGGAACCTTTCACTAAATTAGGTGAAGCCTATTACTTAAATGACGAATACGAAAACGCTAAAGCCACTCTCCAAACCGCATTAATAAACAATCCCAACAATATAACGGCTCAAGTCCTGCTTGGAAAAACACACTTATCACTCGAGTCTTTTGAAACAGCTAAAACTCAATTTGATTCTAGTGATCCCAGCAACACCGAGGTGCTTTACTACCGAGCCTTATTAAATGCTTATTTTGGAGACTATGAAAACGCTACCATCGACCTAAATAAGGTTATAACTGCTGGAGATTACCCTAGTTACTCCCAAAACGCCCAAACAATAATTTCTTCCATTAACGAGGCCAATCTAGCCGAAGATGGCAATCCAAATTATTTAAAAACACTAATTGCGCAGAGTTTTTCTGAAAGCAATGAATCAAGCCTTGCTATCAGCTTACTTTATGATGTCTTGCGCGAGGAACCGACTTATCGCGATGCTTGGATTATTTTGGGCTACACCTACCTTTCACTCGAACACTATCGCGATGCTCAAGACGCGCTTCTCAAAGCCCTAGAACTTGATCCAACCAAAACTGAAACCCGTTACTTCCTCGGGCTCGCTTACTTTGGCGAGGATGAATATGCCTCGGCCCTTACCCAAATCGAACTGGCCATTGAAAGTGGCTATGAACCACGCGTCCAGGCTTATCAAAAACTAGCTGATATCGCAGTCTTAGCCACTGAATATAAAAAAGCAGTCGAAGCTTATGAAAACGTTCTAGTTTTAAATTCTTCAGATGTTAACCTCTATATTCGCCCAGTTTGGCTCTATATCGACAAACTAGACCAACCCGATCGCGCCATTGAACTAGCCGAACAAGCTGTTACCGAACACTTAAACGAAGCCATGAGCTATAACCTCTTAGGCTGGGCCTTAACGGCCGCCGGCGACTATTCCAACGCCGAATATAATCTAAACTACGCCTTAGTCCTAAATCCTGACTTAGCCGCTGCCTATCTTAACTTAGGCGTTTGGCACGAAAAACAAGGCCACACCACAGAAGCTCAAGAGCATTACAAACGAGCCTACACCCTTGATCCAGGAAGCTCTGTTGGTAACCTAGCTGCTAATCGTTATAACGAAATTCTAGCTCAAGAAGAATCCCTTAACCCTCCCACATGATTCCTCTATTTCTCATCTTACTTTTTATTCTTGGACTACTCCTTGGAAGTTTTTTAAGTGTTCTAATTCACCGCCTTCATACCGGTGAAAAAGGAATTGTCTTTGGATCATCGCTTTGTCCCAAATGCAATAAAAAACTCGGCCCACTCGAATTAATCCCTCTTATAAGCTACATACTACAAGGCGGCAAATGTAAAAAATGCAAAAAACACATTGCCTGGCACTATCCAGTCCTCGAACTATCCACTGGTTTACTATTTGTAGTAATGGCCATGACCGGGATCACTCCCCTCCCGTTATTCGCGATTTACGCCCTAATTTTTGTCTTTATTTTCTTTTACGATCTTCTTTATCAAGAAATCCCAGACGCTATTATGCTTCCGGCTATTGTTTTAGCTGCTATAGCCACTTTCCATCCAGACACCGTCACTTTTTTAGATGGACTTTATGGAGCCCTGGCACTGGTAATCTTTTTCCTGCTTCAAATTATTATTTCCAAAGGAAAATGGCTTGGTGGCGGAGACCTCCGTATTGGTGCCTTTATGGGCTTTGTTTTGGGTCTTAAATTAACTATTTTAGCCGCCTTTTTTGGATATTTAATTGGTGCTGTTATCAGTGTTGGACTCCTAGCAAGTGGCAAAGCCAGTCGCAAAACCATGATCGCTTTTGGGCCTTTCTTAATTTTAGGAACTTTAGTGGCACTTTTTTACGGACAACAACTCACTGACTGGTACCTAAATCTAATTTTGTTATGAAAACTAAAAATCCTGTTCTTCTTGTAATTCTTGATGGTTTTGGTGAAGGTAAACCGCGCGATCTCGGCAATGCTCCAGTTCGTGCTGACATGAAATACTACAAATCTCTTCGTAAAAAACACCCTACCACTTTCCTAAAAACCGACAGCGCTGCGGTTGGTCTTCCTAAAGACTCCCAAGGTGGATCCGAAGTTGGACATTTCACCATAGGCTCAGGTCGCATCACTTGGCAATCTCTCGAAGAAATCAACCGCTCTATTAAAAAAGAAGACTTCTACAAACTAAAACCACTAAAACAAGCCTGTAAACACGACGCCCTCCATTTAATTGGAATGATCTCGGATCAAGCTCTGCATGCTAACATTCATCACTTATTTGCCTTACTCGAAACTGCTAAACGCCAAAAAGTTAAAAAAATCTATATTCACGCCATTTTAGACGGACGTGATGTACCCGAAAAAAGTGCTCCCAAATATTTAAAAATGATTGACCGTCGTATCAAAAAACTTGGCCTACAAGGAAAAGCCGAAGTTGTTTCTATGATTGGCCGCTACTATGCCATGGATCGAGACCAAAACTGGGAACGTACTGAAAAAGCCTACAATTTATTTGTACTTGGTGAAGGCGAACCAGCCCAGTCACCACTTAAAGGAATCGAGGCCGCTTATGCCAGCAATGTTAAAAGCGATTATTACGTTAAGCCAATAATAATCAACCCAAAAGCCACTATTAAATCCAAAGATGCCGTGGTCTTTTTTAATTATCGCACCGACCGAGCACGCCAATTAACGTGGTCTTTAACAGGAGAAAAACCACCCAAAGCCAGTGGCATTAAAAAGCTTGGCTTTACTCCCCAGAAACGCGTGCGTCCTTATTTTGTAGCTAT
Source organism: uncultured Candidatus Peribacteria bacterium (assembly GCA_964459205.1). Taxonomy (GTDB): domain Bacteria; phylum Patescibacteriota; class Gracilibacteria; order UBA1369; family UBA12473; genus JABJMC01. The sequence continues at coordinate 13,395 of CAYWKJ010000002.1, forward strand.
GGGCCCTTATTCCGAAAAAGCTCCGGTGTTATTCCCAACTCCCCTCATCAAAAAAAATCTCGCGGAAATATTAAGCAACAAAGGTTTCTCACAGCTACGCATTGCCGAAACCGAAAAATACGCGCACGTCACGTTCTTTTTTAACTCTCAAATCGAAAAACCTTACCCTAAAGAAGACCATATACTAGTCCCCTCACCAAAATGTCCCTCCTACGCTGAAAAACCCGAAATGAGTGCGCGCCAAGTCACTAAAAAACTAGTTGCAGCCATTAAAAAAAATAAATACGACGTTATTGTAGTTAATTATGCTAATGGCGACTTAGTTGGACACTCTGGCAGCCTAAAAGCAGCCATTGAATGCTGTAAGGTTCTTGATGAATGCTTAGAAAAGGTAATTCCCGAAGCTCTAAAACACGGTTACTCTACTATCTTAACTGCAGACCATGGCAATTGTGATGAAATGCTTTATAAAAATGGAGAACCCAAACCATCACACACCTTAAACCCAGTTCCTTGTCTCTTAATTTCTGATCAAAAATATAAGCTCAAAAAGAAACGAGGCCTCCAGGATATTGCTCCCACTATTCTTGAGCTTCTAAAAATCCCAAAACCCGCTATTATGACGGGCGAATCCCTAATCAAAAAATCTTAATGAAAGCTGTTGTACTTGCCGGCGGAACCGGCACTCGCCTTTGGCCCTTAAGCCGAACAAGCAAACCCAAGCAATTCCAAAAACTGACCTCCGGCAAAACCATGTTCGAAGAGACCATGGAGCGAATAAATTTTTTAAATCCCGAAGATATTTACATTGCTACGAACAAAAATTTTGTTCAACTAGTGAAAAACCAAGCACCAGATATACCAACCGAAAATATCATCGAAGAACCAGCTCTTCGCGACACAGCTTCTTGCATTGGATTAGCAGCCGCTGTAATCGCCAAAAAACACCCCAAAGAAGTCATGGCTGTTATCTACGCTGATCATCTAATTCAAGACCGCGATGAGTTCGTTCAAAAACTAAAAATTGCCGAAAAAGTCGCCAATGACCAAAAATCTCTCAACATTATTGAGGTTAATGCCAAATTCCCCAACGTAAACTTAGGTTACGTCCAAGTTGGCGAACAAATAGACGAAACTGACGGCACACCAATTCTCTCCTTTAAAAAATTCACAGAAAAACCTGACCTAGAAACTGCCAAACAATTCCTAGAATCCGGCGACTACCTCTGGAACACTGGCTATTATGTCTGGCGCGTGGATACAATCCTAGAAGCCTACAAAAACCACCTCCCCGACACTTACGAACGCTTAATGCGCATCCAAGACGCCCTCGGCACCCCTGAAGCCAATACTGTCCTCAACGCCGAATATCCGGAATGCCAAAAAATCTCAATTGACTACGCCATCATGGAAAAAGTCGACCCAACCACCGTCCGCATTATCCCCGCAGACTTAGGCTGGAGCGACATTGGAACCTGGCTCTCCTTACACGAAGAACTCACCGACTCCCCTGACTCAAACCTTACTCGCGGCCAAACTCTCGAAATCGAAACCCAAGGCTCTATCATCTATAACGACGACCCTGATAAAACTATCGTAACTGTTGGTTTAGAGAATCTGGCGATCATCAATACTCCAGACGCACTCCTTATCGTGGATAAAAACAAATCACAGGATGTTAAAAAGGCTGTAGAAAAATTAAAGGAAGAACAAGAAGGTTTACTATAAATTTTGAAGTAAATTTGTCAATCCCATCTCCTCTGGGCTTTACTTCCTTTTACTCCTGTTTTCCGCTAAACTATCGCCGTTATCAAAACCTCCTTTTTAATGGAAACTCAAATTAAGGTTAAACCCTGGGGAAGAGAAATCTGGTTCGCGCATAATGACAAATACGCCGGGAAAATTTTGGAACTTACTAAAGGCCATCGTTTTTCCCTGCAATATCACGAAATCAAAGAAGAAACCCAATACCTCTACTCTGGAAAGGTTCGTTTTACCTACGGAACCGACAAAGATAACTTAACAGATGTCATTCTAAACCCTGGTGACAAATTAGACATTACACCGGGCATGATTCACCGCGCTGAGGCCCTCGAAGATTCACAAATTTTCGAAGTTTCTACTCCTGAACTAGACGATGTCGTCAAAATTACTGATGACTACGGCCGTTCTGGAAAAGGCAACAACGAAGAACTTGATCGCCAGATCGCGGACCAACAAAATTAACTTCTAATCTTTACCTTTCATCATGAACAAACGCATGATTACTCACCTCGGGCTTATCGCTCTGATGGTCATTACTCTTGGTTTTTTTGATCTTTCCTATGACACCCAAAGCAACATCTTACCTAGTACCCCAGACAGCTTTGCTGATCAAAAAATTCACCTCGGACTAGACCTGCAAGGAGGAACCCAATTAGATTACAAACTAGACCTCCGCAAAGTTGACGAAGCCGACCAAGAAGACATTATCGAAGGTGTTTTAGAAGTACTAACTAGACGTGTTAACGGATTAGGAGTTTCTGAGCCCAATATCTATCGTTCCGAAATTGCCGACGAACAACACATCATTATTGAATTAGCTGGTATCAAAGATATTGAAGAGGCCAAAGCCGTAGTTGGAAAAACCATTCAATTAGAGTTCAAAGAAGAAGGCGGTGCTGAAATGACTGCCGAAAACCTAGCCCAAGTTGAAACCTCTGCTCAAGCTGCTTTAGATCGTATTTTAGCTGGAGAAGATTTTATGGCCGTAGCTTCAGAAGAAGAGCTTGCTAACCCAGGTATCACCTCATATTTCCCTAGCGCTGATGAAGGTTATGAATTTGAAAGCCTATTAGCTGAAGGATACGCTGAGGCCTTAGCTGACATGGAAATTGGCGAAACTTACTCCGAACTTATTCAAACCAGTGATGGTTACACTTTTGATGTTTCTGGCAGCCTAACTCCACTTGAGGGTTACTACATTATTAAATTAATTGATGTCCGTGATGGAGAACAAATTATCGAAGAAGACAAAGAAGTAGAAGCTCGCCACGTATTAATATCCTATGAAGGCTCAGCCGGAGCCAGTGTTACGCGCAGTAAGGGTGAAGCCGAAGATTTAGCCGAAGAAATCCTTGAAAAAGCTCAAAACGGCGAATCTGTAGAAGAATTAGCCATGCAGTACTCGGATGAACCTGGCGCGGCTGATTCTGGCGGTTATCTTGGGTTTTTCGGGCCAAATGACATGGTCAAAGATTTTGAAGACGCGGCCTTTGCAATGGCGGTCGGAGACGTCTCATCTAAACTTGTAGAAACCGAATTTGGATTTCACATTATCGAAGTTATTGATATTAAAGAAGCAACCTCAGAAACTGTAATTGAAACTGAATACAATCTTGAAAAACTTTACTATTCTACTGCTCCAGACCCTTGGGGAGATACTGGTTTAACAGGAGAACATTTTGTCCACGCTGACGTGGCTTTCTCCCAAACCTACACTCCTTATGTAACCATTGAATTTAATTCCGAAGGAGCCAAGTTATTTGAAGAATTAACCGAAGCCAATATTGGCAAAAGAATTGCTATTTTTGTCGGTGGCGAACTAATTTCCGCGCCTAATGTAAATGAAAAAATAAATGGTGGACGAGCGCAAATCACTGGTAATTTTAGTGTCGAAGAAGCCTCTGAACTAGCTCGTGACCTAAATACTGGTGCTATCCCTGCTCCAGTTATCCTTGTTGGTCAGTACACTATTGGAGCTTCACTTGGGCAAAGCGCCCTTGCTACCAGCCTCAAAGCCGGTTTAGTCGGTTTAATCCTGCTTTTCCTTTACATGCTGTTTTATTACCGACTACCAGGACTCATGGCTAACATTGCGCTACTTTTATACGCAATTCTATTAATTTTCTGTATTAAAGTCGCTATGCCACTAGCATTGGCTCTAATAATCTCGTTAGCAGTCTTTATCGTGCTGACCGCCATAATTATGCGCAGCAAGGATTCGGGTTGGGAAAAACTCCTATCCTTTTTGCTGGCCTGTTTTGTACTGTTCTTTTTAACTTACCTTTTGTCTGATCACGTTGTTCTTACCCTAGCTGGTGTTGGTGGTGTGGTTCTTTCGATTGGTATGGCTGTTGATGCTAATATCCTTATTTTTGAGCGTCTCCGTGAAGAGCTCCGTAACGGGCGCCCACTTTCTGGAGCAATTGAGGTTGGCTTTGATCGTGCTTGGAGCTCAATCCGCGATTCAAACTTCTCTTCTCTTATTACCTGTGCGATTTTGATCTATTTTGGTTCTTCAATTATCCGTGGATTTGCGGTTAACTTGGCCCTTGGTATTTTGATTTCCATGTTCACAGCAATTATTATCACTCGCACCTTACTACGCGCTTTAGTTCACACTAAATTCGCTAACAGCAAATTCCTACTTGGTACTCCAAAAAGACCACACCCTCGCCTACCAATTGTTAAAGCCCGCAAAGCTTGGTTCGGAATTTCTGGTGTGCTAATTGTGGCTGCTCTTATTATTATCCCAATCAAAGGATTAAACCTTGGTCTCGACTTTACTGGTGGGACATTACTTGAAGTCCAATTTAATGAAACTATCCCCACTAGTACTGAATTAAACGACAAAATAACAGAAGTAGAAGAAGAACTCCTAGGGGCAATAGACACCGCCTCTTATACGGAAGAAACCGAAACCACCTCCACATTGGAAGACGCTCCCCCAGATTTAACAGAAACTAGCTTTATAGCCTTAGAAGAAGATAAAGAAATCCCAATTGATTTTGGACAACCAATTGTAGTTTCCACTGACGAAAATCGCTTTATGATCCGCATGAAACACATTTCCACTGAATCTCACGACGCGCTTATCTCGGCCTTTACTGACAGCTACGGTGAAATCGAAGAAACCCGCTACAACACTATTGGCCCAACTATTGGAGCTTCTATGAAGAGCAAGGCAGTTATGGCCCTGATTATGGCTTTAATCATGATCGTTCTTTATATTGCCTTTGCCTTCCGCAGCGTGCCTAAACACGTCAGTCCTTGGCGTTTTGGAGCCACGGCAATTGCCGCGCTTGTGCATGATGTGTTAATCACTGTTGGTATTTTTGTCCTGTTAGGCAGTATTCTTGGCGTAGAAATCGACGCCTTGTTTGTAACAGCGCTTCTAACCATTATGGGATTCTCGGTACACGATACAATTGTTACCTTTGACCGTGTCCGTGAAAACTTAAAACACCAAAAAGCTGGTGAAGATTTTGAAACTGTCTCCGAACGAGCAGTGAACGCAACTTTAGCTCGTTCCTTTAATACCTCTCTTTCAACGTTATTTACAGTGGCCGCGCTATTCTTCCTAGGTGCGGACTCCATTCATTACTTCCTGTTAGCCCTTATCGTTGGTCTTATCGCTGGTACTTACTCCTCGATCTTTACGGCTACCCCTCTACTAGCTGAATGGCAACAACGCAAAGCCCCTCGCCGCCGCTAGACTTAAAAAAAAGAATCCGTATAATACAAGGGAGCCTCCAAAAGGCTCCCTTTCAAAATCGTGCGCCAGTAGCTCAGTGGATTAGAGCACTGGTCTTCGGAACCAGGTGTCGGGGGTTCGAATCCCTCCTGGCGCACCAGAATAAAAACTTGACCATATAAAAAATATGTGTTTTTATCAAACCTAAAAAACACTATGAAATTTTGCGAACTCTTACAAACCGCAAGACTAAGCTCTCCAGACTATTACCACCATCAAAACCTTAGTCGTCCCCGGCATATGCCTCCAGTGGACACCAGCCAATTAAGTATACCTCCCATGATCGGGACAGAGCGAACTCAACTCAGAACTCCAGTTGAAGGAGAACAGTGGAACATACTACAAGTACAAGGAAGAAAAGGGAGAATTGGCTATAGAATGTCCACTGGCATACATTGGCCCTCTCTTCTTGCCCGCCGCTTAAAACAATACGCTGAACACCATGATGCCGAAGTACGTCACTTAACCTGCACACCTTTTAATCAAGTCTCAAACGTAACTGAAGCTCGTGCCCTCGAGAGTGTAAAAAAAGATACGCGCAAGTCATCGCCGCTCTTCGCATGCGTTTTTCAAAAGAACTGGGGCTATTTATTGCCGATATTTAAAGAAACTCATCGCCCCAATCCTCTAAGAAACTCTCCAACACTTCCTCCGTATAAACATCTACCTCTTCCCAATCCAGGACTAATATTCGGAAAATTTCTTCAGAAACTTCGGCCCGAGTGCGACCATCATTAGGGTTAAAACTACCCTCTGTCTCTTCCAATAAGCCCATTTCATAAGCAGTTGCTAAGTATGGTGCGTACCAAGCACTAGAATAAACATCATCATACGGTAAATCATTTAAATTAGCCCAGTCTGGCACTTCTATCCCATAAGACTCCATAATCATCTTTAAAGCCTCTACTTTGCTAACCGTATTAGCTGGATAAAAATTGCCATCGTTATAGCCCTGCACCCAACCTTGCTCATAGGCATAACAAACATATGGCGCAAACCATTCATCAGTTACATCTGGAAAACAATCGCTATACTCATCCTCAGGTGGAGTTTCACTTAACCAACCATAAACCATAACTTTAATTAATTCAGCTCTATTAATCTCTTTATCTGGTTTAAAAGTTCCATCTTCATACCCCTCTAACACACCTAAATAAGTTAAAAACTTAATGGCTTCATAATTTTTATGATTTGGATATACATCAGAAAAATTCACTCCAGCAATATCAGCTTGGACTTCATTACTGTAGTAAGCACTTTCATTATAATCCTCATCGTAAGCAGTCACGACAAAATAAAAGGTGTCTTCCCACAAATCAGTTACTGTCGCGTGCGTAATATGCGCTCCATCAATAACATTGCTTAAATAATAATCCCCACTCTCCATTCCATAGTAAACATAGTAACCAGCTGCGCCATCAACCCGAGTCCAGTTAAGGGTCACATAATCCTCTCCAACCGAAGTCAGGTCAATTTCCGTAACTGTTAAATCATCTAAAATGTCTTCTTCACTCCAACCAGAAATATTATCACCAGCCGCATCTCCTTCCTTATCATCGTCATCAGCTTCAACCTCTACTTCACTCTCTTCAGTAACACTCACTTCATAAGTGTCTCCTTCTAAGAAGTCTCCCAATTCAACCGAATAATAATAATTATATCCAATAGAAAAAGCCTCATCTTCAGTTTCAATGGCTGTTGGATCTTCGGAAAGTGGCATCACCATGACCGTAATAACGGTATAATCCTCCTCTAATGGTAAAGTAATAGTCCCCTCCTCATCACCAGCCTCAATAGTAGACCAAATCGCATCATCAGTTAAATAATCATACTCTGATTCTGGTAACACAATTAACCCTAAATCAATTTCTGCATCCTTAGAAACCGTTAATTGAAAATCACTATCTAAATCGTCGGCATCTAAATAAAACTGCAAATAATTAGCTCCAAACAAGGCCGGAAGCACAAAACTACTCACAGAATCGTTTTCCACAGGATATTCATCTTCCCAATAATAATTATGAATTGCCACAAACGGATACTCCATACCCTCTTCATAAGGAGTCCAAATATAGTTCCAATACGCAAATGTCATATAAACATCCCTAATATCATCTCCTTGCTCACTAATCACCTGATAATAAGCCTCATAGGCATCCCAAACATCTGGAACTTCCTCATAAAAATAAGCGTTCACCACGTCTTTAATTAACGTCCAATCATCATAATACTCACTCAAAAATATTGGCCAAATAGCAGCGCCATACTCAAACAAACTCCCCTCGGGAATCACGCCTGTAAGAACTGAATAGTCTGTGTTTTCAAAATAATGATAAAGGTAATCATAATAATCATTTACCTCATCATAAACATATTCCTCAGACCAAGTAGCAGTTTGTTCGGCAAAGTTAATATCCTGATCATATCCAGCAAAATATCCCTGATAGCCAAACTGAATCACATGAAACAATTCGTGAGCCACTGTAACTTGCAATAACTCATCCGAAAGGGATGGATCCACCGCAATATAAATTTCATCACTAGGAAGAATTCCAGTCACTCCAAGTGTGCCCCGGCTAATATAAAAATTTCGATCATCTAAGATTAAATACACTATGTCCTGATCATCCAAAGGTGTTGGCATGCCCAATTCATCTATTTCTGCTTCCCAACTGAACTCAGCGTATTCAGCAATCTTTTCAACTAAATCTGGCACTCCATCAGCATCATCATCAGTACCATTGTAAACTGCTGGACTAAACTCAATCATAAAATGTTCCGTACTAATAGAATGGAGTTTATGACTACCAGAGGTAACATCTGTCTCAAAATTAACAGCCGACGCCACTGTTGGCATTAACAAGAGGCCTAGCAAGCCAAAAGCCCCCAAAAAGGGGGCTATAAATTTAAATATAAATGATCTGGAAGTGGGAGGAAACTTCATAATATAAACCGTTATGAGATAAGAAGGGGTTTAAACCGCCTCCTCCACTTGTGAGAAGACTGAATTAAACATCGTAATGATCTTAAACATTTCAGCTCTATTGACCGTGTTAAACGGATCAAAGGTGCCATCTGGGTATCCAGAGACAATGCCAAGCTCATACGCTGTTTGGATCATATCAGAAGTCTCATCATAAATGCCAGACCCATCTCCAATATCAGGGAAGCTAAAGGTGTCATAATCAGTGTATTCAGCTCCTAAAATCTCAAAACCAAGTTGAACAACTTCCCAACGAAGTGCTGAACTAGTACCAGTATCAAAATCTTCATTAATAACGTCTGAAAGAAGGGTCAAATCCATTCCAGAATCGTAAATGCATTGGACATAACCGCTAGCCCAGTGATCTTCCATCCAATCCACTTCACTAGATAAATCCACGCTATCAGGATCACAAGAAGTCTCACCTAAGCCCATTTCCAAAGTAAATGCTAACTCAGACATAATTTTAATAAGTTGGAAGCGTGTAAGTTGATTAGCTGGCCCCATGTATCCGGTTAAGTTACCGAAAGAATCTTTGTATCCAGCAAAGAAAGCATGGGCAATCGCCATGTCCATATACTTGGTGTACCAAGCATCATAATCTACGTCTTGCATATAACCGGCCGCCGCATCAGCTGCCACTAATTGAGTTTCGAGCTTAACTTGTGCCACATCAAAAATCTCTGCAATAGCTTCATTAAGTTCTTCACCAGTTAAATCACCATCATCATAAGAATTTAACTGAGCACGCAAGCTAGCAGTCAAAATAGTTATATCCTTATGCATATGAGGAAGAACTGTATCGTCGTCCTCTCCCGGAATCAATTCTAATAATTCCGATAGTACTTCATTCATTTCATCTTCTAAGTCATCATCCAATTCCTCAGTATCAATTAAATCCGAAATCACCGCGGCAAAACGAGTAATTTGGCTTTCCCAAGAAAATAGGTCTTCAAAAATATCCTCGGCCCGATCAACAAGATCACTACGATTTGCTAATAAGTTAGCAATTTCGATCTTATTCCCACTATCATCATCAAGGTCAAATATGCCAAGCTCAACATCCTCAGTGAATTTTTGTTCAAAAACTGTATCACCATCATCAGTTTCAACCGTAAGCGTCACATAACGCTCTACTTTTGAATCCACCATGCTAAACAATGCTAGCAAACCATCTTGATGCCCAAAAATACCAGAATCCAACACTAAACTAGTCATATCACCATTGCGATCCAAGTTATCATAGCCAGTGTAGTCAAAGTGATTCTCAAGCATTACTGGCATGTAAGCTGGGATTACAGATCCATCACTTACTTCCATGGTCACAGTATAAAGATGCTCTTCACCAGCCGGAGATCCTTCACCATCTAAATTCCCAATTCGCACGTGAATTAAGGCTTTTTCATGAAATTTATTAATCCAATCTTCTTGAGTAACCAAATTAAAGCTCACCATATAACCATCACTGTATTCGTATACATATTCACCATCTTCCACTAGTTCGTTCAAGAAAACCTCGATACTAGTATTTTGGTAATTAGATTGAAAATCAATAAAAGGCTCATAATCTGAATCATCTGGATCTAAATCAGCTTTCATCTTAAACAAAATCCCATCCTTACCAGAATGAATATCTGAAATAAAACTGGTCATAGTCGGATTGTTAATCTCAACCTCCAACCAATCTTCACCAGATTCAAACTCAATTGTTTGCATTGGACGACCAATTACCGCTCCTTCAAAATTCACGGTACCATCCCATTCCGTAACATCCATAGAATCATCAGGGTCTGTATATCCCCAGTTAACACTCATATATAGAACATCTGGGTAATCTGAGTTTGTCCATAGCTCAGCAAAATCAGAAAATACTTCTTCGTCATCAACATCTTCAGTTTGGTCTTCATCATCAACCTCATCCACCACGTATTCGTAAACAATTTCCATCACAAGATTTTCAACCGTCATACAGTTATTATCTTCATCAGATTCTTCCACATCATCACCAGCATCCACACAAGCCTTAACATCATAACTCTCATCTTCGTCTAAAATTAGTGGTTGAATAATTGAAACACCATCAGCCTCTAAGAAAGAGCGATCAGATAATGTTGAAGAATTATAGGTGTAAGCAGGATTATCAAGGTCATCAACATAAATATAAACTCCCACATCAGTATCAGAATCTACAGAGCCCTCATTTCCAACTTGTATACTTAAACGATTGCTCTCGTCCGTATAAATATCTTGAAGAACAAAATCAACATAATCATCATCCTGTGGCTCTGGGTCAGTATCATCTACTGGGTCATCTTCCTCCTCGAAATGAAAAGCAACCTCCATACAATTATTATCCTCATCAGATTCTTCAACCGACTCTAGGTAATCTACGCACGCTTCAATTACTTGATACTCGGTAACTGTAAACGGCTGCAAAAGAGATGTCCCTCCAACCTCTACAAAACTCTGATCAGACAAAGTTTTCCAAGAATAAGTTTTATCAAGTTCACCATCAACCCAGATATAAGTCACTCCTCCGGTAGTAATTTCCGCCGGAGCATCACCTTCATTGCCAACCTGGATAGTAAGAGTATCCCCATCCAAATAGATGTCTTGCAAAACTAAATCAGGTAATCCAGCCTCAAAAGTAACTTCTAGACAATTATTATCTTCATCAGATTCTTCAACCACATCCTTAGCGTCTACACAAGCTTCCACCGTGTGGTCTCCAGTTAACATGCCTGGAGAAATAGTAGCTGTTCCATCAACCTGCAAAAAGCTCTTATCAGAAAGAGTTTCCCAAGAATAAGTGTATTGAAGTTCATCATCAATATAAATATAGGTGTGACCGGCAGTCGTAGACTCAACATCGACATCGCCAGTATTCCCAACAACAACATCTAAATAAGAATCTTCATCCAAAGAAACCTCTAAAACTTCTAAATCTGGTAAATCTGATTCAAAGCTAACTTCCAGACAGTTATCATCTTCGTCAGATTCTTCAACAATTCCAGAATAATCAACACAGGCTTTAACATCATGATTACCTTCTAATACCTCAGGTGTAAGCACTGAAGATTCACCAACCTGTAAAAAATCTCGATCACTCAAGGTTGTCCAGGCATACTTCCAAGCCGCACTATCCATATCATCAATCCAAATATAGGTAGTACCAGCAGTGGTTGATTCAACATCAACCTCACCCTCGTTCCCAACTTCAATAGTCAGTTTATCGTCATCATCTAAAGTAATGCTCTGTAGCACTAAATTTGGTAAACCAGTGTCAAGCTCTTCGGTTACACAATTATTATCTTCATCCGTTTCATCCACAACATCAGTACTGTCCACACAAGCCATAACTGTATGCGCTCCCTCGAGAAGTTCGGGGCGTAAAACCGTGAAACCATCAACCTCTAGAAAACTAACGTCATCTAAAGTGGACCAAGAATAAGACCAGGCCGCATCATTCATATCATCAATATAAATCGATGTAACACCAGCCGTATCAGTTGGGATATCTGAATCTCCAACATTACTCATATAAACACTTAAATAGCCGCTATCATCAATATAAACAGCCGTCATCTCCAAATCATAAGTAGAATCCGTAGAAGCTACTGCAAAAGCCAAGCTCGGCAGTAACGAGCAAAAGAGCGTTGTAATAGTAAGAACGCTAATAAGTTTTTTGAAAACCATGATTATTGGGTTAAAGTTTATAAAGACCTCAAAGAAGAGGCTAACATAGTTTGCACACCAGAAAAACGAGACTTGCATAAAAACATTACAAAGATAGATAATAGCCCCCTAGAAAAGACTTTACAAATCCACAAAATGCTCGCGGAAATCCTACTACCAGTAAAACTCGGAAAAGAAAGTGGAAGCCTAACTTATAGACTACCAAAAAAGTTAGCGAATAAAGTGCGCGTGGGAAATGCCGTGCGAGTCCCCCTCCGAAACCAGATTAAAACAGGTCTAGTACGAGAACTACACGAACGGGAACTTAAATTTGAGCCCAAAGATGTGCTTTCTATTAAAGAAGGGAATGAAATTTTGGCGCCGTGGCAGCTAGAACTCGCCGAATGGATGGCAGATTACTATTTTGCGCCTTTATATAAGGTATTGAAAATGATGCTGCCCAAAAAACTATGGAAACCAAACTCGGGAATCCCGCACGAAAAGGCTTTTGTGAGAACTACGATGGAGGCGCCCAAAAAACTGGGATCCAAGCAACAGGCAGTCCTAGCACTATTTACAGAAGGACAGCAACTTTCTCGAAAAAAACTGGGTGAATTTTCGCTAGCCACACTGCGTAGCTTAGAAAAAAAGGGACTCATAAAAGAAACCACCGGAGAAATAAAAGGAATTAATCTAAAAACCAAGAATAACAACGACAAAAAAACTCTTAGCAAAGAACAACAAACAGTTTTTGATGGTGTTTTAAATAGTGATAAAAGGGTTTCATTACTACATGGAGTAACGGGATCTGGAAAAACCGAAGTTTATTTTCAATTAGTTCAAGAAATGATCAAGCAAGGGAAACAGGTTATTTTGATGGTTCCAGAAATTTCTTTAACGCCACAATTCATTGAATATTTTGCGCACGAATTTAAAGAAAAAATAGCGATTCTGCATAGTCGCCTTTCACTTGGCGAACGAGAACGAGAATGGTGGCGCATTCATGAAGGTGATGCTCAAGTTGTAATTGGGTCACGCTCTGCTATTTTTGCGCCGGTCAAAAACTTAGGACTCATTATAATCGATGAAGAACATGAATGGAGCTACAAACAGGATCAAACTCCTTATTATCACGCTCGAAAAGTTGCTCTCAAGATTTCAGCGCTAACTGATGCGCGAGTGGTCCTGGGCAGTGCCACACCAGATATAGAAACCCGCTATGCCGCGGAAAATAAAAAAATCAATCTATTCACCCTAAACGAACGAATTTTGCCAGGAAGCTCTATGCCAGAGGTTGAAGTAATAGATATGCGCGAAGAGTTACACAAAAAAAACTTCAGTATCTTTAGCGATCGTTTATATATCAAACTGCAAGAAACACTCGCCAAAAAAGAGCAGGCTATTTTATTTTTGAATCGCCGTGGTCATTCCTCATCAATTTTGTGCCGAGATTGTGGATATACAGCGGAGTGCAAAAGCTGTGATGTTAGTTTGACGCACCACAAATCACGCGCTGGAAATGAATGGTTAACCTGTCATCACTGTTCTGCTAACCAAAGTCTTCCGAATGCTTGTCCGGAATGTGGTGGTGTGGCCATTAAATCAATTGGGATTGGGACACAACAGGTTGAAGATGAACTAAGAAAGCGATTCCCAACCATGCGCATTGCCCGCGCTGACAAAGACACAACTGGCCAAAAAGACAGTTTTGAAAAACTATACAAAGCCCTCAAAAATCACGAAATTGATGTACTAGTGGGGACGCAAATGATTGGAAAAGGATTAGATTTACCAAATGTCACACTAGTTGGAGTTGTTTTGGCAGATATTGGCCTGCATATTCCGGACTTCCGCGCGGCGGAAAGAAATTTTCAATTAATGATGCAAGTCGCGGGGCGCGCCGGGCGTGCGGATAAAAAAGGCTCAGCCATTATCCAAACGTATAATCCGGAGCATCCCAGCCTTGAGTGCGCCTCCACCCACAACTACCTTCCGTTTTTCAAAACAGAAATCTCGTCCCGGCGCGCCCTAAATTATCCCCCCTTTACCCGCACCATTAAGCTAACTTTCAAGTCTTTTGATCAAAAAACTTGTTCATCCGAAGCTAACGCTATAGCCGACGCTCTCAAAAAACACTCCCCTAGCTATAATGTTGATTGCGCCCCCGCTCTTATTTACAAAAGACACAACAAATACCGCTATCATGTTTACCTTCAAGGTCCAAATCCTCATCAAACTCTCAAATCCTTCCTAAATACACATTCCCTCAAAGAAGGCTGGGCTATAGACACGGATCCAGTGGTAATGAACTAACATTTTTGGTATTGTTCCAAAGACGAAATAACCTCCAAATCTATGAAACGCGTTCTTTCCGGTGTTCAACCGAGTGGACATCCACACATTGGCAATTATTTAGGTGCTATGAAACGCCACGTGGCTCATCAAGAAGAATTTGAGTCTTTTATTTTTATTGCTAACTATCACGCCCTAACTACCACCCGCGACGGACAAACCTTACGAGACTTCACCACGGAACTAGCTCTCGACTACCTTGCAATTGGCCTCGACCCTGACAAAACCACTCTTTTCCGTCAAAGCGACGTTCCCGAACACACTGAATTAGCCTGGATTCTTTCCTGTATAACTCCCATGGGGATCCTTGAACGTTGCCATGCCTGGAAAGACGCCGAAGCTAAAAAGAAAAAGGAACCTTCCGCTGGCTTATTTACCTATCCAGTACTAATGGCCGCGGATATTTTGATGTACAAACCAGACCTTGTTCCAGTTGGGAAAGACCAAAAACAACACGTTGAGGTCACTCGCGATTTAGCTCTCAAATTCAACAACCTATATGGAGAAACTTTCCCACTCCCTGAACCAAATATTAGCGAAGAGGTTCAAACTGTAGTTGGGACCGATGGTGAAAAAATGAGTAAAAGCTACGGCAACACCATTGCCATGTTTGGAGACGATGCCCAGCTCAAAAAAGAAGTCATGGGAATTATAACTGACTCCACTCCCCTCGAAGAACCAATGGCTCCTGATACTTGTAATGTTTTTAAACTTTATTCTTATTTCGCAACACCAGAAGAGATCAAAACCTTCAAAGACAAATATCTTGCCGGAGGTTTTGGCTATGGCAATGCTAAAAAAACACTTCTAGAAAAACTTCACGAAGTTCTAGATCCTTTTCGCCAAAAAAGAGTTGAGCTAAAAGGTAATATGGACTATGTTGAGGAAGTGTTAAAAACCGGCGCGAATAAGGCTCGAGCGATAGCGCAAAAGACCTTAGCCGAAGTTCGGGATAAAGTCGGCCTCTAACCCTTCCAACCTAACCCATGCCTACAAAATTCATATTCGTAACAGGAGGCGTGTGCTCCTCACTCGGCAAAGGAATTGCCAGTGCGTCGATCGGCACTCTACTTAAAGCCTCCGGTTTTAAAGTATTCCCACAAAAATTAGACCCCTATTTGAACGTCGATCCCGGCACCATGAGCCCTTTCCAACACGGCGAGGTTTTTGTCACTGATGACGGCTCTGAAACGGATTTGGATTTAGGACATTACGAACGATTTATCGACACCAGTTGCTCGATTCTTTCTAATGTCACCACTGGACGCATCTATACTGAAGTCCTGCAAAAAGAACGCCAAGGTGGATATTTAGGAAAAACTATTCAAATTATTCCGCACATTACCAACGCCATTAAAGACAAAATCAAAGCAGCTGCTAAAAAATCTGGCTGCGACGTTTTAATGGTTGAAATTGGTGGGACTGTTGGTGACATCGAAGGCCTCCCCTACATGGAAGCCATTCGCCAACTCCGACATGAATTAGGACCAGAAAACACCTTGTTTGTACATTTAACTTTACTTCCTTATCTGGAAGCTTCGAATGAGGTTAAAACTAAACCAACTCAGGCATCTGTTCGCGAACTCCGCGGAATTGGTATTCAGCCTGATATTATTTTAGCGCGTAGTGACAAACTAATTGATGATGATATTCGCCGTAAAATTTCTTTATTTTGTGATGTAGACATGGAGGCTGTCATCCCAGCCTACACCGCCAAATCAATTTATGAAGTTCCTCTAAATCTGCAAGAATTCAAACTCGCACAATTGGTAGCTAAAAAACTACACTTAGGAAAAATTAGCCCAAGAATCAAAGATTGGCGCGAATTAAACAACAAAATTAAATCTAAACGCAAAGACCTTAAAATTGCTCTAGTTGGGAAATACACCGGATTAGAAGATGCCTATATTAGTGTCATCGAATCACTTAAAATCTCCTGTTATCATCAAAACCGCCATTTAAAAGTAGTGTGGATTGATTCTGAAAAACTAGAACGCAAAAATAAGAAAACTTGGAAAGAACTTGAATCTTGCGCTGGGATAGTTGTTCCAGGAGGATTTGGCATTCGCGGCACAGAAGGGAAAATCGCTGCCGCTAAGTATGCCCGCGAAAACAAAGTTCCATACCTTGGACTCTGCCTTGGTATGCAAATTATGAGCATTGAATATGCTCGTCACATCACTGGCAATAACAAAATAACTTCCGAAGAGTTTGACGAAGATGAAAAACTTTCCAAAGATGACTATGTGATTCATTTCTTACCTGGTCAACACAAAAATAAGAAAAAAGGGGGCACGCTTCGACTCGGTGCTTATCCATGCAAGCTCACTCCTGGCTCAAAAACAGCCAAGCTTTACAAAAAACGCACAATCTCGGAACGGCATCGGCATCGTTACGAATTCAACAACAAGTTCCGTCCAATATTAGAAAGAGGTGATTATTTAGTATCCGGAGTTTACGAAAAAGCTAACTTAGTCGAAATCGCTGAAATGAAAAAACATCCCTTTATGATTGGCACACAATTCCACCCAGAATTCTTATCTCGCCCAAATAAACCACATCCCCTCTTTTATGGGTTTATCGAAGCAGGCATCAAAAAGAAATAGAACACTTTGGCCCTCCCAAAATGCGCTTTAAATACACTGCAACCAACACGGAAGGCAAAACCTTAACCGGTATTATTAATGCCGAGACAGAAGAAGAAGCTCGCGAAAAGCTAAATCATTTAGGTTTTTCAATTTTAGAAATTAACGCTGCCCCAGAAACAGAAGGAACAGCTGCACAAAATTTAGAAAAATTCGAATTTGAAGCCACTGACAAAAACGGGAAAAAAATAAAAGGAAGCATCCCCGCTAAAGACCGTGAGGCCGCTTATAAGCGATTAATTGAGGAATATAGCTTCACAATCCAGTATTTAGCTCCAGCCAACGCCACTGAAGGTGAAAAAACCCGCTATCGCTTAGAGGGAGTCGACGCCTTAACTGAAGGGGCAACCCCACAAGACACAAAAGGAGACGAAGCCATGCAAGAAGTTGTTGAAACACCAGAATTTGTCGCCGAAAAAGAATCATTAATTGCTCATGTTGATGGGATTATAGAAAAAATTCACAATCTCCTTTCAACCTTTGAAGGAAAAATCTCTCCTGAAAAAAGGGCTTTAATTGAAAACGACATCGACAAACTTCTTCGCATCAAAAGTTCTAATAATTTAGATTATATTCGCCACACTTGTAAGGAATTACTTGAAAAAACCCAAGAAGAAGAAGTGTTCCTAACAAACCAAACTCACGAAGATGAGCGCAATACCATGGTGTTAGAAAGCCAAAAACTTATGATGGAGTTAAACAAAGCTTCTGGGGCCAAAACTAATGTTGGTCTCCAAATGAAATCATCCTTAAGTGCCTTAGAAGAAAAACTAACTGGGGGAAAATTTGAGTTTTTGCTGGAACCAGTCCGCAATCTCCAAAATATGTTTACTCCAGATCCCGAAACACTCAAAATCAAAACTCAACTTAAATCACTACGTTCTCAAGAATGGACAGCCCTAAAAGTGGCCATAAAATCGCCAAAAGACACTCGTCCCGCCGCTTTGCAAAACCTTAAAGATCTTCGCAACCAAGAAAAAGCAATCCGCGCCAAGCTACACGCCATTAAACAACTCCGGCACGAAAACAACTTAATGATCCGCAAAGAACGTGAAATCTATTTCATCGAAGAAATTAGCACCTTTACTGGAGCATTACTGGCCTTTTATATTATTTATTATTTTCTAGGACATTACGTAACTACCACCAGCTTAGAAATGGATCCAATCCTGGGTGTTCCCTTTGATCTAAGTAAATCTGTTTTATATAAATACTTACTTGCTATAATATTTTTAATTCATGCCAGCACCAGCGTTAAGTTAAACTTCTTTATAAGGAGCAAAATCGCCACAATCACCTTTGGAACTATAACGCTAGCTTTGTCGCTAATGGTGCTTTTTAACTTTTAACTATGCTGCCAACTTTATTTGAACTAGGGCCTTTTACAATCTACACACTTTGGGTTTGTGTAGTCATTGCTCTTTTAATCGGGACTCTACTCATTCTCAAAAAAGCCAAATATCAACGAATGGATATCCATTTTTTACTGGACCATAGCCTAAGTTTATTTATTGGAGCTGCTTTGTTTTCACGTCTAGTATTTGCCCTGACTAATTGGGGATATTTTGGGCCACCAAGTTTTTTTGGAACCATCCAACAAATTATATTCTTCTGGCAACCCGGATACTCATTTTGGGGCGCGATGCTAGGTTTTACCCTTGTATTCTTAATCCATTGCCATCGCCAAGAACAAGATCCCTTAGAATGGCTCGAAGTCGCCATTAAACCGCTTTTTATTGGAATTATGATCGGAAATCTTGGACAATTTTTAGATGGTCAAGCATACGGCAAAGAAACCATTCTCCCCTGGGGTATAACTTTTGAAAGCACTAATGTTAAGTATACCGTTCCAATTCATCCTACTCAGCTTTATTCAATCATTATTATTTTAACGATTCTTTTAACTCGGCAAAAAGTCATTACTAAATGGCCAAAATTAGGAGAAAAATACAACTGGGCTATATTTGCCCTTAGTGTTTACGCCTTTGCTAGATTCTTATTAGAATTTATTCGCGGAGACGACACTTTCCAAATTGGACCAGTCCGCATCGGACACCTAGTAGCTTTAATTCTATTTGGAATTTTCGCTCATATGCTTTATAAAAGAACGCGAACCATTAAACCCAATAAAAAATGAGCCCTCTCAAACTTTTAAGCCCAAGTTACCTTTTTACAATTCAGCCAGGATCTGAATTCAAATTCATGGTACCCCTTATCGTTCTGTTTTTAATTCTCACCGTCGGATCCTTTTATATTGATGGCTGGATCAAAAAACAACCACACCGCGCTGCTATCCGCGAATTACTGCCTAAATTTGGATCACGTCTTAGATTACTCGGAATTATTGGTTTTCTCCTCCTGTTTGCTCGTTACGAAAACATCCCCTATTTCGCCATGCGTTTCATGCTCCTAGCTTTCCTAATTGGTATTGCTGCTTATATTGGATACAGTCTTTACAAGTACAAAACACATCTTCCTGAGCTCTTAGAAACCCGTAAGAAAAAAGCTACTCATCACAAGTACTTGCCAAAGAGTAAAAAGAAGAAGAAAAAGAAGAAACGATAGACTCTATTTCAACTTCACAATCTTATACACGACCTTTCCAGCCGGCACATGAGCGTCAACTTGATCGCCGACTTTATGATCTAACAAAGCCTCCCCAATCGGAGATTCATTAGAAATCCGATGACTTAGCGGATCTGCCTCAGTAGAACCAACTATTGTATAAGTTTCATTTTCACCATCACGTGGTTTAATTCGTTTAATTGTGACCTCACTACCAAGCTCAACTACTTTGCCCTGTTTGTGGGTAATAATCTTCGCATGCTTAACTTTTTCCTCTAATTCAATAATACGAGCCTCCAAAAAAGCCTGTTCATTTTTAGCTTCTTCATACTCAGAGTTCTCTGATAGATCACCATAAGAAATCGCCTCTTCTAGACGCTTGGCCACCTCCCGACGCCGGACATTTTTCAGATTCTCTAACTCATCATTTAATTGTTTTAAACCCTCTTTTGTAACAAAAGTAACCTTATCATCTTTCATGGTAGCGTCGCGCTTTGGCATTATTAAGTGTTTTTAAAGACTAATTACGAATTCGAACACTAGTTGGGTGTTCTTTGAGTTTCTGAAGCACTTTGGCCTCAATTTGACGGATACGTTCACGCGTTACTCCAAACTCCTGACCAACTTCCTCTAAAGTATGGCCAATGCCATCTTTAAGTCCAAACCGCATTTCAATAATCTTTCGTTCTCGCGGTGAAAGGTACTGGAGCATTTCATGGATATTCTCCTTAATGATATTACGATTTGTAAGATCTGACGGAGAAAGTGAATCCTGGTCCTCAATAAAATCTCCTAATTTACTATCTTCTTCAGCTCCCACTGGCGCCTCTAAAGACACAATATCCTGAGAAATCTTCATAATATGGCGCACTTTCTTTACTTCCATAGTCATTTCAGCCGCCAATTCTTCAATTAATGGTTCACGACCCAACTCCTGCATTAAACGACGTTGCGTATGCGTAAGTTTATTGATCGTTTCCACCATATGAACTGGAATACGAATCGTGCGAGCCTGATCAGCAATCGCTCGGGTTATCGCCTGACGAATCCACCAAGTAGCATAAGTTGAGAATTTAAATCCACGATCTGGATCAAATTTTTCAACAGCTCGGAAAAGACCAATATTCCCTTCCTGAATTAAATCAAGGAACGAAAGACCACGTCCGATATATTTTTTTGCAATACTAACCACCAAACGAAGATTAGCCTCAGCAAGCTGCTTTTTAGCAGATTGATCGCCCTTAGCAATTCGACGAGCTAAATCCGCCTCTTCTTTAGCAGTTAACAGATCAACTTTTCCAATTTCACACAAATACATTCGAATCGAATCATTCGCAATATCACTTAAATCAACCTCTTTACGAGCCTTTTTATCAGCCTCTTCCTTGGTTGGTTTCTTTTTATCACCTTCACCCTCTTTTTTAGGAGCTTTTTTCTTTTTATCCCAAATCAACTTATCTTTCACATCAATCACATCAATACCTAAATCCAAAAACAAAGTATAAATCTCATCCAGCAACAAAACATCCTCCTCAGCATCTGGCACCGCCTTCATCAATTCTTGTTGTGTCACAAAACCACGTTCACGACCTTTTTTAATCAGTTTTTTAACTGCCGGAGGATAATCGTCTAACTTATCGTCTGTAAAATGAGAAATGAATTTTCTAGTTCGCGCCATGCATTTAGGAGAAAAGTGCAGAATACTCTTGGAAGAGCTTTGCTTCTGTCTCAACGTCATTTGATTTTTGCGCCTCTCTAATCTGTTCCATTAACTCTTTAGCTTGATTTTTATGGGAGCTCTGAACCAGCCTCTCCCCCACTGCAATCATTTCCTTAGTCAGCATCTCTTCAGAAAGATCAGAATTTTTATTCTCAGCATAGAGCATTACTACCTCCCATTTCTGCTGCTCTTCCTCCTGTAAATTGGCAAAAATAACGTGAACGTCGACACAAGCCTCGGCATTATACTGAGAAAGAACAGATTTGTAAACTGTTTTTAAGGGTTCTTCAAACATCTTTTCAGAAACAGTCAAGACTTCTTTGCTAACCTGTTCCGGGAACCGCAACAAAAGCCCTAAAAAGTAATCAGGATCAGAAACCTTTCCAGTTATTTGAGCAGCCTTTACATCCTTATGAGAACGCTCATAAGCATATGGATCCTTTTTGAGTGAATTATACTCGTCGTAAACAAACTTAGGATCAGTTTTAAGTAAAAATCCAAGCTGTTTAATAAAATGATCTCGCTCCATTGACCCCGCCTTTTTAAGCAACGGCAAAAACTCTTTAAGTGCCTTCTGCTTACCTTCTAAAGTGGAACAATCATGCTGCTTGCCAGCCAACTCCAAGTAATAATCCAAATAAAACGGAGCTGCAGCCACTGCTTTCTCCCACAAAGCTGGATCTTGTTTAATACACTCATCTGGATCCTTACCCTCTGGGACCTGAATAACTCGCATATTAAGACCAAAATGCTGACCTAACTCCACCGCGCGCTTAAGAGCGTCTTGCCCAGCTGAATCAGTATCAAAAGCAAAGGCCACATTATGCGTAAACCTCTTAATTAACTTAATTTGCGCCTCAGTTAACGCTGTACCAGAACTAGCCACCACATTTCGAATCCCCGCTTGGTGCGAAGCCATTACATCCATATAACCCTCTACTACCACGGCCAAATCTTGCTCACGAATCGCTTTTTTAGCCTTATCAAAACCATAAAGCACATCACTTTTATGATAAATCGGTGACTCTGGTGAGTTAAGGTATTTAGGCTGTTCGCCTTTTTTTAAAGCTCGCCCCCCAAACCCAACCACTCGTCCCTTGGCATCCCAAATTGGAAACATTAATCTTAGCCTAAAACGATCGTAAACTCGTCCGCCTCCCGTGTCTTTAGCAACCACCAAACCCAACTCCAATAAATCCTTTTTTGAACACTTTTTTTGTACAAGATGTTCATAAGTCGCTTCAAATGAATCTGGCGATAATCCAACCTGAAATTCCTGAATTGTAGCGGCGGTAAAGCCACGGTTCTCCAAATATTGAAGAGATTTTTTCCCTTCTTTTGAGGACCGCAATAAATCCTGATAAAACTTACTAGTTTCATCATTAATTCCGTACAAAACTTGTTTATGGTCTTTAGTTTCCTGCGATACAGGAGCTGCCATTTTATACTCTGACATTTCAAGACCAGCTCGATCTGCCAAAATCTCTATCGCGCCTTTAAAATCAACCCCTTCAATTTCTTGAATAAAAGTGAACATATCACCTCCTTTATTACAACCAAAACAATATGCCAGTTGCCGCTCTGGGCTAACCACAAAACTGGGAGTTTTCTCCTGATGAAAAGGGCAGCAAGCCTTAAGACTGCGGCCCGCCCGCTTAAGTTGCACATAAGGCGCCACCACCTGCTCAATGGTTAGCCTATTCTTAATATCAGCAACAACATCTCCTTTCATAAATAAACCTTAAGGGACGCCACTATAACGCATTTTATGGCCTAAATCGAGTAGTCATGCGTGGGAAAGGAATACACTCACGAATATGCTCAACTCCACACACAAAACGAACCATCCGCTCCAATCCTAAACCAAACCCGCTATGAGGGACAGATCCATACTTTCGCAAGTCTAAATACCATTGATATTCTGGCCCGTCCATATCCTCTTCTTCAATCGCTTTTTTAAGAATTTCATAAGAATCCTCACGTTGCGAGCCTCCAATCAACTCACCAGACCCCTCAGTGCCAATAAGATCATTATTCAAAACTAATTCTGGATTTTCCGGGTCAACTTTCATGTAAAACGGCTTAATAGCGCGTGGCCATTTATGAATAAAAACTGGCACATCGCTGTCTTTAGTGATCGTAACCTCGTCATCATTGCCTAAGTCCTCACCAAACTTAATATCCGATCCCTTAGATCGAAGATCCTCAATCGCTTCGGTATAAGTTAAACGTTTAAATGGAGCCTTAATTTTAGTAAGTGGCTCAATATCGCGTCCCAAAACCTCAAGCTCCTTTTTACAGCGCTCTACACAACGCTCCACAATAAACACAATCATATTTTCTTGAATTTCCATACTCTCCTCATGCTCCACAAATGCTGCCTCTGCATCCATCATCCAGAACTCAGTTAAATGGCGTTTAGTTTTACTTTTTTCCGCCCGAAAAGTTGGCCCAAAATCAAACCCCCGACCAACCGACATAATGGCGGCCTCCAGGTACAATTGACCAGACTGACTCAAAAAAAGTGTATCATCTTCAAAATATTCAATTTCAAACAAAGTAGTAGCTCCTTCACAAGCATTTGGCGTCAAAATTGGTGTATCAATTTTTACAAAACCATTCTCATGAAAATAGTCATAAACCGCGCTAATCACGCAATCACGAACCCGCTGAATTGCCCACTGTTTTTTGGATCGCAGCCACAAATGACGATGATCAAGCAAAAAATCCGGACCATGCTCTTTTTTCGCAATTGGGTACTCCTCTTCGGGGATATGAACAATTTCTATTCCCGTTACTTGCAACTCAAAAACATCATCTTTTTTTGGGTGCTGCGAGACTGTTCCGGTGATTTTACAGGAAGTTTCCATGGTCATTTTTTCGGCCTCAGCCAACAAATCAGGCTCCGTTACAACTCCTTGCGTCATCCCACTACCATCACGCAATTGCAGAAAATAAATTTTTCCACTTCCACGCTTATTAAACATCCAGCCACGAATTGTAACTTCCTTATCAACATGGCTCCCTAAATCTTTTATAAGAACATTCATAAGAATTAATTAAGTTTTATTTGCGCGGCCTTTCATGACCACTAATCCACCCAAAATTACCATAAGCCCTAGCATTATCGAAAGAGCAACCATTTTTTGAGCTGACCCAAGAAAAAGCGCTGTTCCCCCAAAAATAACCGACACTGTATAGATAAAAAACACAGCCTGACGCTCTGAAAAGCCAGCCTTCATTAAACGATGATGAATATGACGCAAATCGCCCTTAAACGGCGATTGTTTCTGATAAATTCGACGCCCGATCACCCAGAGCGCATCTAAAATAGGGAATCCCATAATAAGCAGGGCTGTAGCGATTTTCCCGCCCGAAAAAATAGCCAGTGTCGCTAGCATAAATCCCAGGAACATACTGCCCGTGTCCCCCATCAAAATCTTAGCTGGTGTAAAATCAAATAACCAAAAAGCAAAGGCCGATCCCGCCAAAATAATAGCGAGCAGCGCCACGTCAGCCTGGTCTATATAATGAAAATTCGGACGAATCGCCAGGACAAACATAACTACCGACCCAATAGTCGTCAGTCCACTCACAATTCCGGGGACACCATCCATCCAATTCAACGTATTCATAAGAAGTATTATCCACAAAATCGTAAACAAATCCGCCAACACCGTAAAATTGTAAACAGTATCGGCAATCGTAATCGGAATTTCGTAAGTATCTAAATAAATCAGTCCACCAAGAGGGTTTGTAACAGAAGTAATTCCCACTCCCGCCAAAATCACTGTTACCGCCGCTAACAACTGCACACCAAGTCTTAAAAACGGATTTAAACCAAAACGATCATCCAAAAAACTCACTCCCACAATCATTGTCGCCGCAATCAACACCCCCCATAAATGCTTATCAAAATCCATAAAAATTCCCAGACATATCAAAAACACCACAAAAATAATTAATCCCCCACTATAAGGAATCGGAGCCCGTTTAAGCCCGTACTTTTTAGGCCGATCAAGAAGCCCGAGTCGCGGAAACGCATAAAGCGAAAAAGCAGTCAGCACAAACGTGAGCGCAAAGGCGACAAAACCTGGGAGAAGATATGGCTGGAGGGCTTGTAAATAAGCAATCATGACGGACGTTATTCTAACACAAAATTCTTAACTGGACTCAAAAAACCACTATTAAGTTCCGCTAGGCTGACCAGATGATCATTATGAAGAACCGCGAAAATAGTATCAGTATGCGGCGGACTACCACCCACATGAACCTTTTGACCCTGATTTAAAGCCCACATTTCATTCTCATTAACCTTTATGGTTGGCCAACCAGCCACAATTTGCTCGAGTGGAATAAGGTTTTCGGAGGTGATTTCGGTGGCCTTGCTAAGTGCAAATTCTCCCACGTGAGTGCGACGAAGTGCCGTCATAATCGCTCCACAACCAAGTACTTGGCCCAAATCATGAACAATTGAACGGATATAGGTGCCGCTGGAGCAAGCTATCGTAAGCTGAGCTATAGGGCCGTCTAGATTTTCGAGCGTAAGTTTATCGATACGAACTTGGCGTGATTTAAGTTCGACCTTTTCACCTTTGCGTGCCAGATCATAAGCACGCTGACCATTTATTTTAAGAGCGGAAAAAGCAGGCGGTATTTGCTCGATTTCGCCCCGGAATTGCTCGAGGGCCTGCTCAAGTTGCGCGCGAGTAGGCAAAGGGACGTCTGTTTCGACAATTTGGCCCTCACTATCATAAGTATCGCTAGTTTTGCCAAATTCAAGTGTAGCTTCGTACTCTTTGTCCGCGCCCATAAGGTATTCTATAAGCTTTGTTCCCTCGCCTACTGCCAAGACCAAAACTCCGGTAGCAAGCGGGTCCAACGTACCAAGGTGACCAATTTTGCGCACCTTAAGCACGCGGCGGGCCTGGGCCACCATATCAAACGAAGTTACGCCCGCTGGTTTGTCTAAAATAAAAAAACCTTTCATGGGTTTAGCGTAACGAAAGGCAGAGACGTCTGCAACTAACTTTCCATATATCGGTTCCCCCGTTCGACTTGTCCAGGAAGGATTTCAACCTCAACTTCACGAGCCAAGAAATTACGCACAATTTGACGATCATCAGAAGGAATACGCTTTTTCCCAACCACTTGAAAAGGCTCACAGCCTTTCCCGGCCACAATAACTGTGTCACCCTCACGCGCGATTGCCAATCCCAAACGAATCGCCTGCCGACGATTAGGAATTTTCCAAAAATGAGCACCTTCCTGACGCGGAATACCAGCGGCAACTTCCTCAATAATCTGGAGATTATCTTCAGTATAAGGGTCATCATCAGTAAGAATAATTTCATCAGCGTATTTATCAACAATCTGCCCCATTGTAGGACGTTTAGTCCGGTCACGATCACCAGTCGCTCCAAATACAAAAATAAGCCGCTTAGCAGTTAATCCGCGAAACATGGCCAGTAGTTTTTCAAGTGAATCCGGGGCATGCGCATAATCAACAATCGCTGTATATTTTTGTCCTTCATCAATACGCTCAATCCGACCAGGAACCGGACGAGCTTTAGCTAAAGCATGCTGAATTGTTTGCAAATTAATCTGCAAAGCAACTCCTACTGTAGCCGCCGCCAAAGCATTCTCAATATTAAAATTACCAGGGAGCGGAAGTTCAATTTCCGCTTGATCATTTGGGACTTTCAAAACAAATCGACTTCCAGACGCCGTACAAGCAGGAGCTAATGCCTGATATGAGCCCTTATGCATTCCATATAAATAAGTCCGATCTGCTACAAACTGTTCAAAATAAGGAGCCCGTGGGTCATCAGCATTAATAATAGCGACTTTAGGCACATCTGGCTTACGCTTGGTGTAATTAAGAAGACCAAAAAGCTTCCCTTTTGCCTTCACATATTCTTCCTCTGTATTGTGGTAATCTAAATGATCATGAGAAAGGTTAGTAAAAACCGCCATATCCACACTCACACCCCACATTCGAGACTGATCCATGGCATGTGAAGTCACCTCCACCACCGCATATTTACATCCCTTATCCGCCATCCAACGTAATAATTGTTGGAACTTAAATGGCGGCAAAGTAGTCATTTTAAAATTATTCGTAAAAATCTGATCTTCTATCTGAAAATCAGCCGTCGTAATCATGCCAGCCTTATAGCCAGCCTCGCGTAAAATATCAAAAAGCAAATGACAAGTTGTGGTTTTACCATTAGTTCCAGTCACCCCAATAATTGTCATCCGATCCGCCGGAAAACGATAATAAACCGCTGCCAAAACCGCCATTACTTTATGATAAACAAGGCGTAATGGGTGGTGCTGCGGAATCTTATTTTTCAGTTTTTGAAACATGGGAGGAGAAATATTTTCTTGCGGCCATGATATCTTGCTCTATCTGTTTTTTCAATGCCTCTGGGGAATCAAACTTTTCAGTGTCACGCAAACGCTGCAAAACTTGAACTAAGACTGGCTCTTTAACTTGTGGGTCATCAGTATTTAGTAAATGGATTTCTATGGAAGGATGAGCATCTGGAAAAGTGGGCCGCGGCCCCACATGCATTGCCGCTTCTTGCGCCTCTAAGAGGGCAACGTAAATGCCTGGCTCTGGCTCCTGTCCGGATTCAAGTTCCAAATTTAAAGTTGGATAGCCAAGTTGCCGGCCGCGGCCATGACCAGGAATAATTTTTGCAGAAAATTCTAACATCACATCTAAATAAAAAATCTAAACTAACATCGCCAGTACCCACCACCATAAATAAGCTAAATCATTTTTAAAAAACGGAGTATCAAACAATCCATGAGTCAAAATCACCACTAACATCGCCAAACCAATTAACTGCAGTTGAGTAGAAGGCCCATCCTTAAATCGCGCCCAAAACCGTTGCAAAAACGGTGGTAAATGCGGCGCCTCGCGATGCAGAATTTTTATAAATGCCAACACAATCAGCCAGGTCATCGCAAACAAGCCAAGCAGCCCCGTATTAAGCCAAAACGCCAACACTTCATTATGCGGATGCAACATTACCCATTCCAAAGGAGCGTGCCCCAAAACATCTGGAGCCGCCAGCATATATTGAACCTCAAACTGCCCCAAACCAACACCCACAATCGGGGCCTCTTTAATTAAATTTAATGAAATCTCATAAACCTCCATACGAACGCTAGAAGAAGTTCTTCCTTCAAAATCTAAAAACTGATCAAATTTTTGCGTACCTTGCTGCGTAACCAACAAAACCGCCACCAAAGTGGCGGCAAAACCAAGCCCCCACAATTTATGCTTTCTCGAAATACGCGGATGCAATAACAAATAAAATCCCGTTCCAACTCCTAATGCTATAAACGAAGCATAAGATTGTGTCCCCCACAAAGCAATAGCCATCACTAAAGTCATGGCCATTAAAACCCAACCCCAACTCTTATTTTTTTCATAAAAAAACTTAACAGCCAAAGCTCCTCCAGCAAGCACTACTGGCGCCAAATAAAGTGCTAAATAATTAGCAGATTCAAACGGACCAGAAGCCCGCGCATCAATTGTAATAAAATCACCGCTCACCACCTGATAAATCGCCCATAACGACAACCCAAAACCAGACACTACCAAAGCCCTAAAAGATCGTGTCCACCACTTATCTTTTCCACGCACAGCATTTGCCATAAAAAAGAACATCGCCGGCACCACAATCCACCCTTTCCAAACTCCTTGTGCAATGCGTTCACTCTGAATTTCTACACCATCAATGTTAAACGTAATTTCCGGCACAATATTCATCGAAATCGTGGCGGCTACTAAAAACAAAACCATTGGCCACAGAGGACTTTTTTGCCCTTGCTTTACATGATATTTAAACCACTTAAAACAATTCCTTTCACGCACAAACTGAGTCAACCCCCAAGCAACCAAAATAAGCACCACCACCTCGAGTAAAGTGGTTGGCACACCAGCTATCTCAAAACGCACGAGATAGAGTGGGAAAAGTAAAGGAAGTAAGGAGAGCCAAAAACGGTACTTCGTCATAATAAATATTTTAATCTAGGATGCCCCAGATGCCAAATCTCGCAAAACACTTTCTGGATCTTCAGCCTTAGTCACTCCTGAGGCAAGTAATACTCCAGACGCCCCAAGTTCAACAGAAATCTTCACGTCCTGTGCATTTTTCACACCAGCACCAACCAATGTTCGATCACTACCAATCAATTCAACGGCTCCTCGAACCACCTCTGGCTGCGCCGTAGAAACAGAAATATCACCACCAATCAATTCTGGCGGCTCAACCGCCACTAAATCAGGACCAAATTTGGCAATTTCTCCCCCTTCTTCAGGGGTCTCAGCACAAACTACCGTATAAAGCCCAACTTCCTTAGCTCGCTCAATTGATACTTTCAACAACTCAAAATCACCATCTTTCACAATCCTCCGCTCCGAATGATTAAGCAATGTCCCAAATGCCCCAGCTGCCTTCACGGCTTCGGGTAAAACATGCCCCGTATAAGATCCAAACTGCGCCGGATCAATATGCTGCGCAAATACCGGGATAGCTACTGCCGATGCAATTCGCGAAATATCAGAAGGCTGCACTGCTACACCCATTTGCACCCCAGTTTCCTGCATTACTTTGGCATGAAGAATTGCCAAATCCAAAGCTCCCGGCCCAATCGCCGACTCGTATGTTTTAAAGTTCGTAATAATTACCGGAAGATTCATGGACCAAATTTACCGTGCAAACCTCAAAAAAGCACGACTTACCCATTGATTTCATCCCCATTTTATGTTAAAATTAAAAGATTTAAAAAACTAAAATCAAAAAACCATGGATTTCTTCAAAAAAATCAAACAAAAGGCCTGCCGCATGGCCTGCGACCATTTAGCGTCTGCAAAACCGGCGCGACTTGTATTCTTTACAGCAGGAGGTGAAGGCCCCAGCTCAGAAGATCAAACAGCATATGAGGCCAAAAAACAACAACTAGAGGCAGAACAAGAAACCCTTGAAGGCATTTCACCAGATGCTGAAACTCGAGCAGAAGTCCAAGCAACATTCCAAACCTTAAACACACTATTAGACGCTTTCTGGACAGCTCCCTCAGAGGAAGGAGATGAACAAGATTTCACCGTAACAGAACGCGGCCAATTTGATACTTACAAAGATACTGCTCTAGAAAAACACAATGATTTACTAATTGAGCTAGCGCGAAGACAAGTCGACGAACGAATAGCACTTAGAGGAGAAGCTGTTGATCGTGCTGTTGCAGAAGCAACAGAGCCAACAGAATCTCCAGAAGCAGCTTCTAAAACTCCTGCTCAACATCGCGCTGAACTCTTATCAAGTGGGCACATTGTTGAAGTTAAACCTGAGGGATATCTAAAAGACATGGCTAGAGACAATGGCATGACTTACGACCAAATAGTAGAATTAAATGACTTAATCAGTCCAAATTTTCACGTTAACAAAGCCAAAGGCTGGTGTTATGCAGACGACACTGTATATGTATACACCTCCCCTCGCGCCGCTGAAGAAGCTGAGGTAGCTTTAGGATTTCGTGAAGCCTCAGAACATGCTGAGTTTATTGACGACACTCCAGAAACTGTTGTCACCGGAGAAGCACTAGCAGAAGCGGCTAGTGAAAGTTACGCCCGCGAACAAGCTCAAGCAGCTGAACTATATGGAGAAAAAGGAGCTGATGTAGTTGGCACCCGCGAAGCCCTGCTTGCTCAGAAAGGACGTGGACGTGGTAGAAAAGAAAGCTTCCGCGGAACATTACTATCACAAGGAGCAGAAGGAATGATAGATCCTAGCATGCGCCTCCCTCTTGCTGCCCAAGATTGGAACGATCTCAAAGATAGTTGGGATACAGTCCAGGGGAGAGCAGGTATCGAAGAATGGCTTAAGCGTCCAACTTTTAAAGCAGCTGGTATTGATGTTGATGAATACCTACAAGCCTTAGCCAAAGATGGCACTGACACTGTACGGTTTCAAGATTTACTTAGCGCTGTTTACAGAGGTCCTGCCCAAGGAGAAGGACTTGTTCTTGGTCTAGCCCAACAACTCACTGGGCTATCAATTGACACCAAAGAACACAAAAAAGTTCTCAGAAAAATTAAAGGGAATTTCACCAACGATTATGATCGGATGATGGACACCCTTACTCTCGAAACAACCGAAAAAACATACATTGGTGATGGGATGGTACGCGTTAGCTTAGAAAGCGATGATCAAACTCTAACTCTAGAAGTGCCACTTGAACAGGTCGTGACTCTTGATGAAGATGCACTTGATATGCCTCTCGAAGATCTCACCGACACAGAAATTCAAGCAATGATTGACGATGGAGATGATCTAAGCTTTTACATGAGCCCCGAAGGACAACTTATGTCTGCTAGAGGTGAAGATGTAAGCGGAGCTATCACTGAAGGAAATATAGAAAACCTAGCTGCGGAACACCAAGTAGAACGCGCCATTGTGATGGCTATGGAAACCATTTACCAAGACGTAAGTGGGCTCTATGACCTTACCGGCAATCTTACTTATGTCGAAGCTCAAGCCGACGAAAGTTACATTGACACTCGCAGCCGCGTAGAAGCGCTAAGAGATAGTGGATCAGAATATGGCCCAGTAGCCGCTAATTTCTCTACTCGCTTGGGAGAAGCTTTAGCTGACAATCAATGGAGTAACCGAGATTTAGAATCTCTTGGATTTATCCGTAAAGGAGACGAAATCACTTACGAAGATATCGAATCTGGTCGCAAATACACCATTCGCAAAGAAGAACTTTTTAAATACTACTCTGGAGACGCTGTAATTGATGAAATTCTAGATAAATTCTTAATTCAAGAACACACGGACGATGGCTCAATTGCAACTACTTTCAAACTTGGAGATGCTATTGCTTTTGTTAACAATGACGTTATCCGCCTTGGCCTCTCACAACATCCAGAAATGGTCGAAGAATATGGAGGTGGAGATATCGAAGCTGCCTTAGTAGCACTCAGACTCCGTGGAGAACAACTTACTGAAGATGGACAAGATCTCAGCGCTGATCAAATGACACTCATTCAAGATGGATATTTGATCCACGCTACTATGCGTCACGCCTCTGAAGTTCAAGAAGGCCGCGCTGCCGCCGCTGAACTTAGCGAAGCTGCTCGTGAAGGACAAGAATCATTACAAGAAGAAAGCACAGAAATCCGAGTATTTCTTCCAGATGAATATCTTGAAGCCATTTACGCGACGAATCCTCAATTCGACAATCCTAAAGATCGCGCTTTGATTGCCGACCGAATTAGAATTGGATTCCATGTTGGGACTGTAAAAATAATTGATGATGGGGTTACTCACACTCGAACTCACGTTTTCTATGATGCCAATGGCAATGAAGTAGACCGATTTGATGTTGATCGAACTATTCGCGAAGCTGGCACCTTGGATGCCACACGACTAGCTTCAATCGGAGTTGGTGTTAACCCAGTTAATATTCAAGGGCTTGGTGAAAACGGCAACCAATCACTAAGCTTTGGATTTGCTGGTGGATATAATTTTGTTAATCAAACAGCCAATATTGGAGCTGGTGCACGCTATACAGTAGAGTTTAAAAATGGAATCCAAGTATACGCTGATGCTGGTGTTAGTTTAGGAGGCGGAGCAGTTGGTGGTGGAATTAATATCCCAATTGGCCAAATGCGCCTTGATCTCCATGGACACGCTTATGTTGGTGTTCCTGGTGGTAGCGTTGGAGCAATGCTTACACTAGGTAACATTGAAAATCGTTACGAATCAAAAGTCACCAAGAAATTCGAAAAAAATGGATTCTCTGCTATTGATGAAGCTATTGCGGCAGCTGGTCAACAGCCAAGTCTCGAAGTTACCGAACTCATTCTAGCTCACGAAGACTTTAGTGGTATGGGACTCGCTGATATCTACGCTACCTTTGAAAATGCTGGAGGACCATCATTTGATGAAATCAAAAACGAACCTGGATTCCAACAATTTGTAATGGATATGTATAGACAGCAACGGAGTGCTAGAGCTGACGAAATTCTACATGGAATTGCAGCCAACCCTTTAAGCCCAGCCAACATCACAATTGGAGTAGAGGCTCAAATAGTCGGTGGCTTTGTTTGTCTTTGCCCAGTAATTGGGACCGCGGTTTACAGTCAAAAACTTGCTTTCCGCAGTCCAACTGGAATCCCATACGAAATCCAAGGAGATGATGTACTACTCCAACAGTTATTGCACACGGAAATAGATGTAAAGACTGGAGTATTACGAGGCCAAGTGCCAAAACTTGTTCGCGATCCAGAAAATCCAGAAGATGGCTATGTCGTAGCCATGGAAGGAGAAGCTCACGAGGGCTTACTTATGGGAGCTGAAGCAGTTGCTTCTTATAATCAAGAATTACGTGGTAGTGGGCTCTTTTTAGTCCCCACTAAAGTTAGACAACCAGGTGAAGATGGTGAAATGATAGAACGAACCTTAATGGAACTTAGCATTGCGGAGGCTAATGGCAGCTTAGAAATTATTCCTGATCCTGCTTTAGCCGACCAACTTGCTGTTACTTATAAAAAAGGGGAAGGAGGCGACTCAGACAGTTACTTATTAGCATTTTCGCCAGGCACTAATCTTTCTATTCGTCGGGTTAATCTTCATTACCCATACGAAAAAAATGGCTCTTATGAAAGAACTATCATTGTGATTACTGAACAAGGCTCTGGCGTCACTTATGATCAATTACTTGATCAACACGCACCAATGCTCCGTCGTTCCGCTGGAAAACGCACTATTTCTGATCTTGCTCATTCAACTGACTATCTAGATGGAGAAATTAACGCTCCAGTCCAAACTCTTTCTAGGTATATGGATCGAGATCCTGATCAAATGCATGACTGGACTGAAATTTCTGAACAAGACGCCCTTGCCCGAGATTATCTTAATGATCTTGGCTACCCAGGCTTTGGAGAAGAAGTCAGCGAAGCCACATTGGCTGAATTTGAATCAGCCGCTAGAGAGTTAATGGACCAAAGCAACGCCAGCAATAAACAGTTTAGAATTGATTTCAAAAAATTCTCAACAATCGGCGGGAATCCCGATCCAGTTAAACTACAAGAACTTTGCGGGGCCAAGGCAGAAGAATTATTTGGACGTGAACTTACCCCGGCTGAATTAACTCAATTCATCCAAACTCTAGCAATCTTTAGTTTTGTAGATCTTCATAACGATGCTAGCGAGTTAACTGGTGAGGCTCGTGAAAAAGCTCTAAAAGAACAACAAAAAAGTTACGAAAGAATGCTTCATGGCTACATGACACAACGCTTAACCATTGAATTCAGCAAACACGTTAGTAACAAAACCCAAGTAAAACAAATGGTCGAACTAGTAGTTAGCCGCTTAGAAATTTCTGCTGATGAATGGGAAATGTTTGACCCAGAATCCGGCGGCGAACTCCCTACAGGAGGAGTATTTGGATCAATTGTTGGGACAGACCGTATCCGTGGTATTCGCCTTACTGAAAACTACCAAGACCAAGAATTCTATGAAATCCTTAAGCTAACACCTTTTGATTTACGCAGCAGTGACCCAGTAGAAAGAGAAGTAGCTCGTGCTATTGTTGCTATTCTAAATCCACTACCCGAAGAAACAGAAATGACACCAGAAAATGTGGAAGCTGCCCGTGAATTCTTACTTGATGACTTTACGCAAAGAATGGTTCTTGTGTGGGCTTATAAAAACCCCGAACAACACCAAACCCTCAGCAGGATGTCAGTTATCGCTAAACAAAACGATACAAATTTTGCCGAAGCCCTTGTATATCCCGGGCACCAAGAATTACTCACCGAACTCCAAGATTTTGTTCAAGAATCTCGAGAAGCTGAATTATCAGCCGTACCAAAACGTATTAAACTTAGAGAAAACGTTTACTTAAACTTCGAAAATGTAGAAGCTAGTTTCTTTGTTTTCCAACGTTGTGGAAATGTTTCGCTCTACCTAAATGAAGACATCTTCATTGAAAACGAAGCTGGAGCTGTAATTGGGGTAGTTGATGAACGCCACGTCATGGTTCAAGCCGAAGCAGCCGAAAGACAACTCATTGTTGGTCTTGGTGTTAGTCAAAAAGTTAAACACATTGGTGACCATACAAGCGACGTTGTTGAGCATCATGAAGAACCTGAACCTGAACAACCTGACCAAGGAGGAACCGTAGAAGAAGGTGGATTTACCCCTACTACTGTTGAAGAAGGCACTTCTAGCCATGAAGAAGGAGAATCTGGCCACAGTGATGATGATCCAGAGGACAGTGACACTTCAGGAGCCCCAATGGGTGGTGGCAGCAGCTAAATGCATACATTAATTAACAATTTTCTTGATTCCTAACTTATAAACATGAAGTCCCACACAAAACAAAAACTAAAAATAATTCCGCTCATTGTAGTGGGATTGCTGGCAATCATGCTCCCGAGCACTGCTTTCGCCTATGTTAGCCAATACGCCAGCATCACCAACGAATTATCAGCTGAAATCGATCCACTCGAATCCAGCCCAGATTACGATGAAACTCCAGCTGATGAATACGCTTGTGAAGCCAGATGGCAATTACACGAACATTTCTTTTACGCAAACAATACTGCCAACTACGACTATTGGATGACAATTCACGCTTTTGCTATTGTTTTGGATTATGATTATGCAGGTGGGACTCATGATGCTAATCCAGAAAGCAATGACTTCTTAAGTAATGTCGATACTTCAACTTTATTATGTACTTTAGCGGACAATACTTATCATGACTGTTCATTTGATGTAGATACCGATTTAGGGACTGAAATCGCGTCTGGATCAGAATGGAACGGAACTTCTGTTACTTATCAAGAACTAGACTTTTTGCCAGGAAATCCACGCGGTCTTTTATGGCAATATTCCTCTGATGACCCAGGGAATATCTATGAAACTCCTTGGCTAAATGGAAGAGATAACATGTGGGAAGATGTGCCAGATTTTGGAGAAGAAATTTCTTTTGAGCTGCTTGCCTACGACGAAGAATACACCGCAACTACAACTTCCTACACTTTAACAGAGGTCATGTATATTGACCCTGATGATGACTACGGAAGCCTTAGCAATTGGTACCATATTTACACAAATCAAGCAGACCCAGACGGAGATGACGACTCTGACGCTGACCCGGATGGCGACTATGTTTACTGGTACGGAATGAATGGTATTGCCCGTTCAGTTTTTGCCGATTGTGTGGATGCTTGTGTGAGTTTAGAAATGACCACTCCAACCGAAATGACTGCTGATGACGCTGATGGGATTACTAATATTCAAATTGAAGCCACTAGTGATAATGATGACAGTCCAGAATGGGACGGAACTTACACTTATTCTAGTGATGGCACCTGTGAATTTGCTGAAACTTGGACTGGAGCCTGGCTTGGCACAGGTGACGCCACTCTTTCGGAAACCGATGACACCAGTGTGTATGTTTATGACTGTACCGCTGGCGATACTATTTATGTCGAAGACGTTGATTACAGCGCCGAATGTAACGCTGAAATTGAGATTGGTGATGCTTGTGTTGATTTAAATATTACTCAACCACCAACAACTATAACCGCCGAGGCAATTGCTGATGGACATGTAATCGTAACTATCGAAGCCAATGCTGCTAGTGGCGACACTTGGCTTGGGGAATATACTTTCTCAGCTGAGGCTGAAGACGGCAGCCCTTCAGATGGGCGCTTTCACTCAAACTATACCGCTGGCTTAGCTGGCGCGGGAACTAATTCATACACTACTACGGCCGAAACTGTGCACTTTTTTGACGGTTCCCCAGGTGACACAATTTATGTTGAAGAAACTACATACCCCCTCGCCTGTTTAGACCAAGTTGGATCCGAGGAGCTTTATTGTGCTGATCTTAGTGTAACTCCACTTACTTTTACTTACGAAGAAGCTGTAAATCTTGTTTCTATTGATATCGAAGCCGAAGATCAAATTGGCGAAGCATGGCCCACAACTTATACCATCGAAGGTGATGGAACTTGTAAGTTCACCGAAGACGCTAATGACGTCCCAACTGATAGTGGTGTTTCTTCACTAACTTCCTCGGCTAGCACTATTTACATTTATGGTTGTAGCCCCGAAGAACAAATCACTGTTACGGATGTTGATTACCCAGTTGATTGTAGCGCTCAAGCAGAGGTTCTTGATGAAGATCTTGTTTGTCGCTCAATGAGCATTCTACCCACAGCTATCACTTACGAAGAAAGTCTTGAAATCCAAGAAATTAGCTACGAAACCCTTGATCAAAACGATAACGCGTGGACAGATGGATCCTACACACTTTACAGCACTGGAGGCACCTGTCTCTTTACTGAAACTCAAGCTGAAGCCGAAGCTGGCACTGGTGTAGCCAATCTAGCAACCACCGCCACCACGGCTTATGTTTATAACTGTGATGGCGGCGAAACTATTCATGCCCAAGAAAACACTTACCCTGATGACTGTTTTGCTGAAATTCCAGTAGGAACCGAAACTTTAGTATGTGCTTCAATCGAGGCCATTCCAACTTCTATCACTTATGAAGAAGTTCAAGAAATCGTTGAAATCAATTTTAGCACTTATGATCAAAATAGTGATGACTGGGAAAGCCTTTATAATGTCTTTAGCGAAACTGACACTTGTCTCTTTGCCGAAACTTATGAAGATCTTGAAAGCGGTAACGGCCAAACCTCACTTGATTCTATTGCCAGCACCACTGTTTACGTAACAGGCTGTGGATCTGGAGAAATAATCAAAATCGAAGAAATCTACTTCCCTGATGATTGTTATATAAATATTCCAATTGGCACCGAAGAATTAGTCTGTGCCGACTTAGTAACTGAACCAACTTCCTTCACCTATGAAGAAAGTCTCGAAATCCAAGAAGTTGTTATAACTGCCGGTGATCAACACAACGCCACTTGGGATGGTACTTACAACATTTGGAGCACTGGCGAAGCCTGTTTATTCACCGAAACTCTCCAAGAAGCAGAATCTGGCTCAGGTGAAATCTCACTCGATACTGTAGCTGAAACTTTTTATGTTTATAACTGTGCACAAGGAGATATAGTCTATGTTTTTGAACAAACTTATCCTGATGACTGTTTAGCCGAAATTCCATTTGGAACTGAAGAATTAGTCTGTACTGAAATGACTGTTTCCAAAGACTCACTCACCTACGAGGAAAGCCAAACCATTACCGAAATCACCTTAAGTTCAGTTGATCAAAACGGTGATGATTGGCCAATTCGCTATGATATTTGGGGCTTAGAAAGAACCTGTTTATTCACAGAAACTTATGAGGACGCCGAAGCCGGACTTGGCACTGATGTCTTAAGTTTAAGAGATGAAAACTCAACCTTTTATGTTTATGGTTGTGACACAACTGATACCATTTATATAGAAGACGTTGATTATTCAGATGTCTGTTCCGCTGAATTACCGATCGCGGAAGAAGAACTTTACTGTGCCGACTTAGTGACTGAACCAGTCACTTTCACTTATGAAGAAAGTCTAGAAATCCAAGAAGTTGTCATAACTGCCAATAACCAAAATAGTGAAACTTGGTACGGTACTTATAATATTTGGAGCACTGGTGAAGCCTGTTTATTCACCGAAACCCTCGAAGAAGCAGAAGCTGGTGGCGGAGAAATCTCACTTGATCTTACTGTAGATTCTACTGGTGAAAATATGTTCTATGTGTATAACTGTGCCGCCGGCGACACTGTTTATGTTTTTGAACAAAATTATCCGGATATCTGTTTAGCAGAAATCACTATTGATACAGCTTGTATCAGCATTACCCTAGACCCAGCTACAACTACTGAAACTGATGTAACCTTTACTATTACTTCTGACCCAACTGATTGGGCCGGACCATGGATTTGGTCTACCACCAACCCAGACGGAGTATTCACCATTGGCACTGAAAGTGGGAGCGAAATAACAACCACTTCAACCACCGTGAATTACTCTGGAGAGGCTGAAGATGTAATCTCTGTTTATGAAGCTGGTGATTATGGTGATGTTTGTTACGCCACAGCTGTTTTGGATACTGCTCCATACTGTGGTGACGGCAATCTAGATGAAGGCGAAGAATGTGACGACGGTAATAATGTTAATAGTGATGGCTGTACAGCCACCTGTGAATTAGAAGAAGCCCCCTACTGCGGAAACGGCATCATCGAAGAAGGTGAAGATTGTGATGATGGCGAATTAAACGGCACCGAATTAAGCAGCTGTAACAGCGTTTGTGGCGTTGAAGGCGGCGGTGGCGGCGGTGGTGGTGGTGGCGGTGGTGGTGGCGGCGGTGCAGATGACTACTGTTATAAGCTTCGCTTCACTGACCCAGAAGACTTTGTTGGTCAAGATGCCGGATCCTGTACTGACGATGAAGAAGAAAACGACTATTTCTGTTCTCGAAGTAACGACATCTACACTTTCTCTGGTTACACCGCTGGTGATGAAATCGAGTTCTATGTAGAAGCTCGCAACAATATGGAAAGTAAATGGAAAGGATCAGGCAATGACTATGACTACGAAATCGTTTGGGAATCTGACGACGCAACAGCCACTTTAGACTTTACTCAAGACGAAAACACCTCAACTGGTACTTATACCGTTGGAGACTCTGATTTTGAACTAACTGTGGAAGTAAACAGCTCATGTTCAGCTACATTTGAGCAAGAAGAGGAAGAAGTCGAACCTCCAGAAGTTGATCGCACCGACTATATTGAAAAAAGTGTTTACACCTATAACTTTGGTTGGTTTGAATCTGATGAAACTTCATCCATTAATAGCGACGGATTTACAAGATATGCTCATGACTATGACTACGCCTTCTACAAAATTCGCTATTACTCATCTGATGCTGCCTCTGGCAACCCAGAATCCATTGTAATTGCTGATGATATCGCGACCGATATCGAAGGCATAATTGCTGATGATGAATTATCTGATTTAGATGGTGGATACATTGAACTTCGCATTCCTGGCGCCGAAACTGGTGTAGGAGCTGAAGGAGGAACTGAAGAAGTTTACGAATGGATGGATACTGATGCTTCCACTGATGCAACTATGGTCATCTACTACTCAGCCAGCGAAGATGATGTTCCAGAATGTAGCACTTTAGCTTCTGAAGACGCTGACAATACAACCTGTTATGAAGGCTCAATTTCTTCAGAAATAACAATTAATAATCTTCAAGATATCAAAGATGACTCTGATGGTGACATTATTGTGAAATATGTAGGACGTGTTCACAATGGGACTGACTTTGTTTGTGATGAACTAACGGAACGCACCGATGTTACTTGTCCGGTTCAGGTTCTAGAAAACACAGTTACAGCCACTGACCCAGATGGTGGAGAGTTAACTGACAGCGCTATTATTACTGTTATTTGTCCTTACATGCTCACCCAAAATGCTGGTGATGTTTATATCGAAGGAGATCTAAGCACTTATGATGTTTCTTGTTACGAAGAATTCTCTACCTTTGCTAGCAGTGATGCTGTTGTTATGGGTAAAGAAGTTAGCTTCTTATCTCGTCTTTCTAGTTACATCTCAAGTAAAAGTAATGACTTTGTTAAAGATCTAAGTACAGTTTGGAGCAAAATCAAAACCACTGATGATGGTGACATTGCTTCTTTTGAAGCTGTTTCCCAAAACACTGATCAAGTTGAATCCCAATTTGATTCCAGCAAGGTTACCGAAGATGATGGCGAAGAAAGAATCATTATTTCTAACTTTGACCAATTTACATCAATTGCAGATCATTTGATCTCTAATCCAAGCCAAAACGTTTACAAATTCACGGGGACAGATGTGGTGTTTGATTTAGGAGCAAATAAAGTACCGGCTGGCGCCTATACAATTATCATCGAAGACGCTGATCTCCGGATTCGCGACAATATTGAATATGATGACACTGGTCATGATTTTACAGATCTAGATGAAATTCCATCGATTGCCTTTATTGTGCTTGGTGGAGATGTTTATGTTGAAAACGACCCAGCTTACGTAACCGACATGGTTGGAGTCTACTACATCGAAGAACGCGCCGGAGTAGGTGGAAATCTTGATGGTGATTGGACCGATCCATTTACCACGCTCACGATTTACGGATCTGTTTACGGAAATATCAATAGTCTACTTGGAAACCGTACTTTTGCCGGACCAGCTAACTATAGCCATGGTAATGTTGTGCTTCGCTATGACGAGCGCATCTTCCTAAACACTCCTCCAGGTCTTGAAGAGTATGTAGATATCTCTTCTGAACGAACTGTCCACTAAGAGGTGGGCCTGTACGCTACGACCAGAACGAATCGGATAACGGCCTAACAGTTCTTTATTTGTGACCGCACTACCTTCCCTTTCACCTTATTTATGCTACACTTCGATCATGAACAATGTTGTCCTCTTATTCGGCGAAGACCAATTTTGCATCCACGAAAAAATTGAATTCTGGAAAGCAAAGTTTATCGAAAAATATGGTGATGACATGAACCTGGACGAAATCGAAGGAGACACTCCCCCCAATCAAATTATCGAGTCAGCCGAAGCTATGCCTTTTCTCGGTGATAAACGCCTTATTATCGTCAAAGGATTCCTCGCCAAACAAGATTCTGACACGCAAAAAAAGATGGTTTCACTTTTAGAAAGAGTCCCGGAAAGCACTACCCTCGTCTTTTTAGAAATAAATCCCCCAGACAAACGAAAAGCCTTATTTAAAAAACTACAAAAAGAAGCAAGATGCGAAGAATGCAAACCACTAATTGGCAATGATTTAACCGAGTGGATCATCTCTCGTGTCAAAGCTATGGATAGCGACATTGATTGGGGAAATGCTACCTATTTGGGCAGTTTAATAAGCTCAGATTCCTGGCGACTGAAAAATGAAATCGAAAAATGTGCCCTAGCCTCCCCTGGCGAAAAAATCACCCGTGAAAAAATAGATGAAATGGTGAGCAGCAGTGGCAATACCACGGTTTTTAAACTTACTGATGCCCTTGGCGCTCGCCAACCAGAAGAAGCCATTAGTCACTTTCATCAATTAGTAGAAAAAGG
This sequence comes from uncultured Candidatus Peribacteria bacterium, assembly GCA_964459205.1. Taxonomy (GTDB): domain Bacteria; phylum Patescibacteriota; class Gracilibacteria; order UBA1369; family UBA12473; genus JABJMC01. The sequence continues at coordinate 55,963 of CAYWKJ010000002.1, forward strand.
CGAAGCTATTCCCATGATTTTCTCCATGCTAGTACGCCAATTTAGAATGATTATTCAAATCAAAGAACTTCAGGGACAAGGCATGGCGCACGCGCAAATCGCCTCCAAAATCAGCCAACATCCCTACGCTGTAAATTCAGTAGCCAGCCAAACCCAAAACTTCACGGAAAACGAACTAAAAATAGTCTACAAAAAACTTCTAAAAATCGATCGCGGTCTTAAAACCGGCGAATTCCGTTATCAAACCTCGGATCAACGAGAATTCATGCTCCAAATCGAAAAATTCATTCTAGAGTGTTGCGCTACATAGCTATCCTACATAAACGCCTCAGGCTTTTTAGTATGCCAATCTGTTGCCTGCTGAAAAGCATGCCCTACATTTAAAATGCGACCTTCTTGAAATTGCGGCCCAATAATCTGTAAACCAATCGGCAAGCCACTGCTAGAAAATCCGCACGGCACTGATAATCCCGGCACCCCGGCGGCTGAAGCTGGAATCGTTAAAGCATCCGCCATATACATGGCCAAAGGATCATCAACCTTATCTCCTGCTTTAAAAGCTGGAAATGGCGACGCTGGCGCACAAATCACATCAACTCCTTTAAAAGCTTTATCAAAATCTTCAATAATTTTTGTTCGCACGCGCTGCGCTTTTTTGTAATAAGCATCATAATATCCCGCCGAAAGAACATATGTTCCCATCATAATTCGACGTTTAATCTCTGGCCCAAAACTCACTGATCGCTGTTTAAAATAATAATCAATCAAATCTTCAGCCTCTTTATCTGGTTTAGACCCAAATCGAACACCATCAAAACGAGCCAAATTAGCCGAAAGCTCAGCTGGAGTCGCAATATAATACATAGCAATTGCGTATTCGGTCATTGGTAAGCTGATTTCCTTAACCTCAGCACCCATCTCTTCTAGTTGTTTAACCCCCGCCATTACTGCTTCCTTCACATCCTCCTCTACTCCTTCTACAAAATATTCTTTTGGTACTCCAATTTTAAGTCCCTTTACATCACCAGTTAAAAGTGAACCATAATCCGGCACTTCCTCAGGTGGCGTAGTTAAATCATTTGAATCTTGCCCCGCCATAGCTTGCAAAATATAAGTTAAATCTTCGGCAGTTTTAGCTACTGGACCTACTGTATCCCACGAAGAAGCAAAAGCCGTCACTCCAAAACGTGAAACTCTTCCATAAGTCACTTTTAAACCAGAGACTGAACACAAAGAAGCTGGTTGTCGAATCGAACCACCAGTATCAGTTCCAATAGCTCCTAAACAAAAATCCGCAGATACGGCCGCAATTGACCCCCCAGAAGATCCTCCAGCTACACGCTCTAAATCCCAAGGATTCCGCGTGTAACCAAAACAGGAATGCTCTGTAGAAGCGCCACACGCAAACTCATCTAAATTTGTTTTTCCGACCATCACCATGCCGGCGTCCTTCAGTCGTTTAACAACTGTGGCGTCATATGGTGGCACAAAGTTCTTCATTCCAGGTGAAGCACAAGTAGTTGTAACTCCCTTAGTATTCAATAAATCCTTAACACCAATCGGAATCCCTTCCAATAATCCCAATTCTTTACCACTGGCAATTTTTTCATCAACACGAGCTGCCTCCGTAAGCGCCCCCTCCCCTGTTACCGTCACAAAAGAATTCACTTTCCCATCATATTTTTTAATCCGCTCCAAGCATGATTCCGTGAGCTCTACCGCCGAAAACTTTTTCGCCTTAAGCCCCTCTTTTGCGTCCTTAATTGTTTGTGTCGCAAGTGACATTACATAACTGGTTTAACCTTGATTTGATCTTTTTCAATCGGCAATTCCGAACACTCCAAAAGCTTCTTAGGATTTTCGCAATCAACAACCTCATCCTCGCGCAAAACATTAGTAAGCCCAGTAACTTGTGAAGTAGGCTCTACTCCATCTGTATCCACCTTATTTAAACACTCCATATACTCAAAAACACCCGAAAGCTGCTGCGCAAAAACCTCAACCTCAGCTTCGTCAAGAGAAAGACGAGCTAATTTGGCCACATGTTTAACCTGATCTTTGGAGATTTTCATGATTTGAGTCTAACCTAAAAACGTGTAAAATAAAAGCTATGAACACTGTGCTTAATATCAAAAAAGTCTCCCTCCTTTTCTTTATTCTTTTTGGAGGGGCACACATCTTTTCATCGCTCATGTTGGCGAACGATTATTTTAGTGATAATATGCGCCTCCTGAATGGCACGCTTGATATTCCAGCTATTATCTGTGGATTTATTTACGCCGCAACAAGCCTTAAACTCTATTTAGAAGACATGGGCAAATCCACTAAAACATTTGATTTAGTTGCTGGTGTCATCGGTGGACTAATTCTGATCGCACTTCTGTACGTAAACTTCCTTCTCTAATGAAAAAGAAAGTAATGGCCTTCGGCACCTTTGACTATTTGCACGCTGGGCACGAGAATTATCTCAAAAAAGCGGCTGCTTTAGGCGAACAATTAATCGTGGTAATTGCCCGCGATCGTACTGCCGAAAGCATCCGCGGAACCTGTCCAGATCACTCCGAACGCCAACGCCTAAACCGCATCAAAGCACTCCCTTACGTAACAAAAGCCGTCCTCGGCGACTTAAATGACAAATACAAAGTTCTCAAAAAACACAAACCAGATGTGATTGTCCTTGGTTATGACCAATTTGTATTCACTCAACAGCTTTCTAAGGTACTTATCACCTTAAAATCCGCGGCCGAAATCGTTCGTTTAAAACCGTACAAACCAGAAATGTACAAAAGCTCCATCATCCGCGAAACCTCCCTTAAATGTCCTTCAAAACCTCTACAAGTCGTAGCCTAAAAATGGCTCTCTCTAATTTATGGCGCAATAAACTCTTAAGTAGTGCCACCATTATTGTAATGGGACTAATTTTATTTATTTTTAATGTGATTTTTACAGTTAATGTTCTGGCCAATCAAGCTATTAACGAACTCGAAGCCAAGGTTGATATGATTTTCTACCTCCAGGAAACAGCAGATTCCATTCTTATAAACCAATTAGTCCAAGAACTTGAATCTCTCCCCGAAACCGCCACTGTAACCTACATTTCCAAAGAAGAAGCCTTAAATAATTTACTAGAAAAATACGAAGAAACCGGCGAAGACAACCCTTTTGACACCTATGATTTAGAAAACCCACTCCCCGCCAGCGTACATGTTATTACCGAAGACGCGGCTGATCACGAAACCATTATGAACTTTTTGATGCAAACCCAATACGACACCGTGCTCCTCGACATTGAAAGTAATGAAGAAAACCGCCAAATCGTCCAAAACCTTATCCATATCACTACTTTTACTCACAAACTATTACTGGGCATTATCATTACTTTTTTAATAGGTAGTGCCATGATTATTGCCAATGCCATTCACATCACTATTTGGGGCCGCAAAAAAGAACTCAACATCATGAAATTAGTTGGGGCTTCACCTGGATTTATCAAAGCTCCATTCCTAATGGAAGGGGCTCTTTATGGTCTTTTCTCTTCACTAATCGGAGTTTTGCTTTTAGCTGGCTTTATTCACACTCTAGAACTAGAAACTTTTAGTTACTTAGACTTAAACATCCACTATTTCTCATTGTTTTTGATTCAAGCCCTAATTTGTATCTTAATGGGCATGACTGCTAGCTTTTTAGCAACGCATTACTACCTTAAACATCACGCAAAAGTATGAACCCGCGCTCTTTTACGATAAGTGGTATCGTTATTAGAATATCTGATTTAGGGGAATCTGATCGATTTGTAACTTTACTAACTCCAGACCGTGGCAAAATCACCACCATTGGGAAAAATCTCCGAACCTTAAAAAGTCGCCGCAACACCCAATTAGAATTAATGAACCGCGTTCAGGCAAAACTCTGGCGCAGCCGTAACCATCACTATTTAAGCGAATGCAAACTAGAAGAAAGATTTAATGAACTCAAAAAAAATCTCGCCAGCTCAACTTCCGCCGCTTTTATCATCGAGGCCACAGAACGCTTAACCGCCGAAGAACACCATATCCCCCATCTTTATGACTTACTTGAACAAACCCTCTCACTCATTGACTTTTACCCCAAAAAGCACGAATTATTGCGCGAAGCCTATCTTATCAAGTTACTTAACTTAGTAGGTAGCATCAGTAGTTTCCGAGCCTGTGCCGAATGCAAAAAACCACTCCCCCAGGAAGATGCCTTCCTAGACGAAGACCATTCTACGATTCACTGCATAACTTGCAGCGACAAAACCGCCAGCTACTTACGCCGCATTCCACTTGAAACTCTTAAACTCATGCATTTTTTACTATCCCACCCTATCCCGGCCGCTCTCAAACTAAAAATTACCAAAGAACACATAAACATCATCGACGAATTTGGACGCACTTTCCTAAAAAAAGACCTGCACTATCCACTTAAGTCAGAGGCGTTTTTAAACACTTATTAATTAGGGCCATATAACTTAACAGAGCAATGCCCATTTTTTCGACAACAAATAAAATACGGACCACGATTATCAACTCCATACCCAATATAATCTTGTGGTTTTAATCCTCCCCCAGTGCTACTCAAAAATACATTAATTTGATCTTCATAAGGCTCTTTTGCGGGTAACTCATCAAACCCTATACCCAATTTATTTGCATCACGAATTATTTCGCCCAAAGTATCATCAGGCACCACCTCACGAACTTTTTGTAGGGCAAATTTCTCTCGTAAGTAAGTTTGCTTTGCTTCGGTTGTATCCAACTCACTCCATTCTGAACTTTCGGGAGCTGGGTCTATCGGAGTTGGGCTAATAGTTGGCATTACATCCTGTGGAGGTGGAGTATCAAGTGGGTCCCCATTATCACCCTCCATTAAAACTGTCTCACAATGACGATCTCGACAAAAAACCAAACGCCAAGTACCATTATTTTCCATCAAACCAATCTGATCAGTAGTGAGAATCACTGGCCAAGCCGGGTAATTACTCTCAATATGAGTTTTTAAGGCTTTTTTAAATTTATCAACCTGCGGGCCAGTTCGCAAAGGATGCCGAGTCGAAACATTATCAGCATAGGCATTTTCTACTGCGTACTGATAATCCCGATCTGCTCCAGAATTACGGCTCGGCCGATGAAATCCTATACCCTCATAACAACAACCCAATTCCTCAACCGCAAAAGTTAAATAAAATGGCTGCACAACCTGCTCATAAAGCTCCCCTTCACCAGAATCCAAACCACTATACGCACGATCAAAATGCCGATCTAAACGAGCCCGATAATCACTAGTGGCTCTAGGCCCACAATAGAGTCGACCAAAAGCCGTATGGTCCCAAGTCCCATCACTAGGCAACACATCTTCTAAATGACCTAATACCATCACGGGATTATAATCCACTCGCAACTTAGGAGAATATTTAGGAGAATCTTGCTCAGCTTTAGAATTATAAAACACCACGTAAGCACCTTCATCATCATATCCAACCCCAACCCCATCTTCAGGCTGCAACTTACCGGTAGATCTCTTAATATGCTTAACATAGGCCTCCAACTTAGCCACAAAAGGAGGATAATTTATAATGGCATTACTTGCGTCAGCTTTTTCAATAGCACTTGAAAGATTTCCGCCAACTCCCAATGAAACAAATTCAAAATTATCTGATGGAGCAGCAGGCACAGCCTCCTCTTCGTCATCCTCTAAAAAAGGCTGCGCACAGATTTCACCCTCATATTGCAAAAGCGCCTTCTCCATCAAAAAAGCCAAAAATAACTTACAAGCATTATAATGATCATAAGTTTGCCCCTCACTCATATCTAAATTTCGTCTTGCTCTAAGACCAGCTCCTTCCATCAAAACATGAAAACAAGAATAAGAAAAACAGTCATATTCAGGTTCATAACGATGAAAAAAATCTCGTCCAATTGGGTGCTCTCCAGACTCAGCCCGAGCCACAGCCACCATCATGGCTAAAAGATCATCCTCAGTCATCATATTCATAAACTCCGTCATATAAAGTCCATAATACTCATGACTTTGCATATCATGCATTGCCGCGCGCGCGTATTCATTAATAAAATCAATATCACTAACTTGCCTTTCTTGCGGAGAAACTGGCACTGGCAACATCATATCGCTTGGTAATGGATCAGGTACATTATTAAAAGGATTCACCCCCAAACGATAAAATTCCTGCAAATGAATAAAATCCCTTGCCTCAGAATGACCAGAAGACGCCAAACCCATTAATTTTTGCATTATTTCCTCATGTGTCTCACCGATTTTACCCTTATAAAAATAAACTCCAGGCACATGTTCAACAAGCTCTACACCATCTATAATTAATTCCGAACTCTCATCAAGTTCCCCATTATAAACAGGCTGCATATTAGCAACATCTTGGACTACCTCTCTTAAGGCCCCAGATCCCCTTTCATGTATAATCTCCCCCCAATCTTGCTCCTCTCTTGCACAACTAAAGCCCTCAAATTCTGGACATTCTTGAAAAACCAATCTATTAGGATAAAAAACCATATAAATAATTTATAACTTTATCCTGTTATTATAACACGGTTTATGCCTTTTGTACAGATATAACCCCCTTTATCTTTTCCAATTCACGTAACAAGGTAGTTAGCTTTTCATAACAAGAAACCGAAACTATTAAATCACGCACAACATTATTACCTTTTCTAGAAACAAGTGGGAAATCAATTACATCCTTGCCCATGTCAGCTACTACACTTAACACGTCCCGCAATAGCCCTACCCGATTATCTGCCTTAATTCGAATCGTAATCGGATACTTCTTTTTCCCATCCTCCGAAGCCCAAGTAGCTTCTAACAAGCGATCTGACTCAACTTTTTTAAGCTGAAAACAATTCTTTTTATGGACTCGAATACTGTTACCCCTAGTAACATAACCCACAATACTATGCGGGAAACGTGGCTTACAACAAGCCGACAAAGTTATTGGCAAATCACTTTCTCCAGTAATCAATACTCTTTCTTGCGGCTCTTCATCCTCTAAAGCAGCATCCTCTAACTCAAACTGCCGCTCTGGAGCCTCTGCCATAATCTCCTTTTCCGAAAACAAATTCCTAATCAAGCCTCCCACATGCATTGAACCATTCCCAATAAGTTCAATCATATTTTCACGATCCGCCATAGAATGCCGCTTCCCACCATAATTCTTTAAAAGTCCACAATTAGGGCCAAGCAATGGTTTGTTTAAACGTTTAAGCTCTTTGTTAATAAGTTCACGACCTAATTTAATATTCTTTTCACGATCTTGCGTTCTAAACCAAGCTTTAATTCTAGTTCTCGCCTGCGCAGTTTTTACAAACGACAACCAATACCGATTCGGGTTTGGGTGCTTACGAGTCAAAACCTCCACCACATCACCGCTCTGCAACTTATGATCAAGACTTACAATATTTCCATTAATTTTAGCCTGATGACAACGATTACCAACATCACTATGAATGGCATACGCAAAATCCACTGGAGTTGCTCCTTTAGGCAAATCCTTAACATCACCCTGTGGTGTTAATACAAAAATCCGATCCTCAAAAACATTTACGCCCATCATATCTATCTCATTTGGTGCTTGCTGCAAATCCTCCTGTAATTGCTCTAATCCATAAAGCCAATCCACATGATGCCTAAACATTTTCAAATTCTCACTTCTCTCAGAAGTGCTTGGAGATAACGCTAATTTCAAATCCTCTATTTCCATCAAGGAGAATCCCCCATCTTTCAAAAACTTCTCCAAACTTTTATTAAAATTACTATCTTTAGCAAGGGCCTTTTCAAACTGAGATCTTTTCCCTGGAGATTTGTCTAATAATTTATGAAAACGCTTTAAAAGTCGTCGCTCATACAAAATATTCTGCAAATCATGACGAGAAAAACTAAGCGCCTCCGGGCTATCTTTGTACCACCAGTGCGACGCAATACCATATTCCGCCTCCCGGTTCATACTCTGCGTCCGAATCTGAAGCTCAACTGGTTCATTTTTCAGCACTGCTTTCCCGATCACCGTGGTATGCAAACTACGATATCCATTAATTTTAGGCACCGCAATATAATCCTTAAACCGACCAGCCATCGGGGTCCAACTATTATGAATAGCCCCTAAAGTTGTATAGCAATGCCCGACAAATTCTTTTCCTTCGCGATGCTGTTCTGGAAGAACAATCCTCATGGCAAAAAGATCATAAATATTATCAATCGAATTTAAATTCTTACGCTTAAGTTTTTGATAAATACTATAAAGATGCTTTACTCGTCCGCTAACTTCACCTTCGATCCCCTCATCCTCTAAAAACTTTTGCAGAATGACTTGAGCCTCCTCAATATACTGAGGAGTTAAACGTCCATGCGCCTCAACTTGTGATTTTAAGTTTGCATAATCCTTAGGATACAAATGTTTAAAACAAAGATCCTCAAGCGGACCCTTCATCGCGTAAATACCAAGTCGAGAAGCAATGGGAGCATAAACTCGCAAAGTTTCCTCAGCAATTCTCTGTTGCTTTTCTTTGGCCACAAATTCTAAGGTCTGCATATTATGAAGTCGATCTGCTAATTTAATAAAAATCACTCGTAAATCTTTAGCCATGGCCAAAAACATCTTGCGCCAACTTTCAACCTCAGGTTGCCCCTGTTGCACTCGCACTAAACTTAACTTTCCTATACCTTTTACCAAATCAGCCACGCCTTTCCCAAACTGCTTTTCAATATCACTTAAACTATGCCTAGTGTCTTCTGGGACGTCATGCAGCAATGCCGCCAAAAGCGTATCTTCGTCTGGCTTTAAAGGAATTAAAAGACGCGCTGTTTCCAAAACATGACTCACATATGGATCACCAGAATAACGCACCTGACCAGCATGTGCTTTTTTGGCCAAAGAGTACGCCTCCAACATTCGATTTTTATTCAGGGTGGGGAGGTAACCTTTAGCTTCATTGATTATGTCTTCAATCGTCAACTTCATAACCAAATGTAAATACAACCAAGGAGAATTATTTTATCACAAATAAAAGACAAACGGAATTCAATAAATCCCCCCTCCTATTCCTCTAAATCAAACTCTGTCAAAATCAAATCAATATCTGAACCTTCGACATCCACAACCTGCACATCAGCAATTAAAGCCTCCCGATTAAGCTCATAATCCTTAATTCGCGTAAACACACTAGTCAAAACTGTCTCATACATACTCTCTAATTTTTCCAAAACATAAAATCGAGCCTTCAGATCAACACTAACTTGTTTAAGCTCTATAAATAAATATAGCTGCTCTTCTGATTCCGGACCTTTAAATTCATTTAAGTCTGCAAAAACCTGCAACTCAGCAATTTCTTTTTCTATTTCATTTTCATCAAATTCTGCGGAAAGCTCGGTCTGCATAACCGCAATTTCCTCAAAATGATCAACACCCACATTATAATATTCCTTCATCTGGGCAATATGCTCATCTAAAGTTTCGGTTCGATTACGTGACTCATCCAAAAGCGCATCAATA
>CAYWKJ010000003.1:0-47939 GCA_964459205.1 uncultured Candidatus Peribacteria bacterium
TGTAATAAATATTTGTTTTCCATATTGTTTATCCAATTTAACACAAAAAAAATGCAAAATTACATCAAGAAATTTATTCAGCTCGGCTCTTTTAAAAGAGCGGTGGCTTGGGCATCGATGTTTGCCCTATTAAGCACGTTGCTAGTGAGCATACCGCTAGCTCAAGCTGCACCAACTGCCGTCGGAGATGGTCAGTATTTTCCTAATAACGGTTCTGGGAAGTCAGATATAGTGGTGAGTTTTAATGAACCTGTAAATGATAGTGATGGGGCAATAAGTTGTCCTGGAGGATCAGGATATTCAATTTGTTACAACAAGGGAGATGTTGTTTTAGGTGGCGGTGGTTGGGATGGAACTCCGGCCATTGCGTTTGTTGCTCAAGTTGTGGGTGATAACACTGCATTAGTAGTTAGTTTTGAGGCGGCCGAAGTAATTACTAATATTGGTGCTAATCCAACTATTAGTTTGCCGGCGACTATTGCTGGAATTACGGCACCGCAAGTTTTTAATATAGTACCTCCTTCTCCGAATAAGGCTGGAGATGCTACTTATACCGATGATGCTGGCGGGAAATCTGTGATTGTGGCACCTTTTACGGCTCCTTTAGCGACAGATAATGGTACAGAAGCTTGTTCGCAAGGATCAGCATTTACTACCTGTTTTGATAAAACTAAAGTTACAGCCACCGGAGGTGGATGGGACGGTACACCGGTAATTGTTGATGTTGGGTTAGATACGCAAATGAATAATAGATTAGTGATAACTTATGTTGGGACGGCTGTAATAACTAATATGGGGGCTAACCCAACTCTTACAGTTGCTTCGGGGATTGCCGGAATTACAGCGCAGCAAGTTTTTGATATAACTCTTCCAGTGGCCCCAGCTCCTCAAAAAGTTGGAGATGGTGGTTATATGCCTGATGTTGGAGGTGTGTCGGCAATCAAATTTGGTTTTAATGCGGATACCGATCAAAATGATGGCAAAGTAGCTTGTCCTCAAGATTCAGCATTTACTGTTTGTTATGATGACAGTAGTGTTGTATTAGGTGGCGGTGGTTGGAATGGGACTCCAACTATTGCGGCAGTGGGTCAAGATACTCAAGATAATCGCGCTCTAGTTGTAGAATTTACAACTGCAAATGTGATTAGTGATATTAATTCGGTGCCAACAGTTACTTTTCCAGCGGGGATTGCTGGTATTGTGGCACCACAGGCTTTTAATGTAGTTAATCCTCCACCACCTTCTCCTATGAAGCAGGGGGATGCTATATATACAGCTGATATGGGTGGAGTAACTACTATTTTGGCAAATTTCAGTACTGACTTAACCCAGGATAATGGTACGGTTGACTGTGGAGCGTCAGCATTTACTATTTGTTATGATACAACCAAAGTAACCCTAACTGGTAGTGGATGGGCCGGAGGTGCTACGATTGCTGTTGTAGGGCAGAATGATCAGAACACTAAGGGGATAGTTGTAGAATTTACAGGTCCTAATGCGATTGAAAACATGGGGGCTAATCCGACTCTTACTGTTAATTCGGGGATTGCTGGAGTGCAGTCTTTGCAGGAGTTTAATATAAGTACTGCCCCTCCTCCTGCGGCTCCTGAAAAGGTTGGAGATGCTGAATACACAGCGGATAAAGATGGGGTTTCTTCACTTGCCGCAGATTTTAATACCACTTTAGATGGGATGAATGGAAAAGTAGTTTGTCCGGGGGAATCGCCATTTACAGTTTGTTACGACAAAAGTAACGTAGTTTTAGGTGGCGGTGGTTGGGATGGTACTCCAACTATTGATGTAATTGGCAAGAACCCAGGAAATGGTCAACAAATGTTAATAGTGTTTTCAGCCGCTGAGGTGATTTCGGCGATTGAATCTAGCCCAACTATTAGTATTCCGGCGGGGATTGCGGGTGTTGTTGCGCCGCAGGTTTTTGATATTGCCTTAGCTCCTGGTGCAGATCCGCTTACTTGTCAAGATGATAATGGGGAATGTGAGTTTAATGATGGAGATGCTGAAACTGAATTACCTAAATATCTTGATGGGGATATTAATACGGGTTCCCACATTCAAGGTCCTAATAATCCGATTGTATTTATTCGGACGTTTGATGAGGCTGAAAGTATTCGTGAAGTAACTATTAATCACGCTAATAATACCGGTAATCATATGAAGACCGGATCAATTGAGTGGTGGAATGCGGCGGCTGAAGGAGGCGCAGACTGGGCGCCTTTTGGTGCTTCAATTAATGATGATGGGGCGGATAAAGTTATTACAGTAGCTTTGGACGCTGATAAGCCTGATATTATTACGAATAAAATTCGTATAACTAATGATGGAAACTGGAATCCTCCGGCTGGTTGGTGGCCAACAGAGTTTTCTTTTAGAGGTGCGGAGCCAAGCGCGATTGTGGGTGATATTGATTATTATGAATTAAAAAAGTCATATCTAGAAATGACTCTTGATGAACCACTTACTAATACTAATAAAGTGCCTTGTCCAGGGTTAGATCTGCCTGGTTATGTTTGTTGGGATAAAACGCAGGTTACGATTAGTGGTACTAGCCTTAGTAATGGTGTGAGTAGCGCTAATATTGGTAAAATTGTTCGCAATCCATTGATGGCAATTAATGAGGTTCGAGTTGTTTTTAATACAGAGAAACTTTTTGATGATTTTGATAATCTTGAGCTGTCTTTAAATGGAATTGGTGATATTAAGAATGGGCCGATAACTGGTTCAGATTTTGCTACGGCTGTTCCTACAAAAGATAGTGATGCTAAGGCTACCTATGATCCTACTGGTGCTGGCGGTACAGCGCTGGTTGATGCCTATTTTAGAGCTCAATTAACTGACGCTGGGGCTGATAATGCCACTTATTGTCCGGAATTAGCCGGACAATTACAAGATGGAGCTCTTTGTTATAATCCAGCTTTGGTTACCCTTGGAGGAAATGGTTGGGATCCTGGAGCTGAAGTTAGTTATGTTATTCGTAATGGCGATGAATTTATTGATGCGGAGGAAAATTCCGAAAATCCTACCCAGGTATTAGTGGTCTTTAATATGGGGAATGCTATAGCTAGTGCGGACGCTGATCCAGTTCCAACCATTAGCTTTAATGGGTTTGGAGGGATTGTTGCGGAACAAGTTTATGAATTTGAGGCAGCGCCAACTCCTGAAGCGGATGGAGATGCTGAATATTGTGAGGATGATGGTTCGGTAAGTATTGCTCTTCCGTTTGATATGCCTCTTAGTGAACAAGCTATAATGGAGAGTTGCCCTGCTGAAGGATTTCCTGAAGGATATGATTGTTATAATTTAAATGATGGCGAAAGTACGCAGTATATTACTTTGTTAGGGACTGGTTGGGCACAAGGAATAGAACCTTCACTTGGTTTTCAAGATCCTGAATATTCAGAGCTTATAGTTCTTTTTGAGCCAGGTGCTATTCCTAGTTTTGAGGGTGTTAATCCTCAGCTAAGTATAGATTATGTTGGGGGAGTTGAAGATCAAGCTTTTGATGTTGTTCCAGGTGAGAATTGTGGTCCAGACCCAGGTGGTGATGATCCTCCAGGTGGCCCTACCGTGGCTTTAGCGGCTTGGATGGATGGTCCTACTAGCATTATAGTTGAGTTTAATAAAAATGTTAGTCAGGAGTCTGCTAATAACGCGATTTTTACTCTTGATGTGGGAGGAGGTCAAACTGTTACTGAGGATAGTGTTACAGCGAATGATACTATAGAAGTAACAGTGGATTTTACCACTGCTTTAAGTGCCATTCAGATAGACGCAATTGCTCCGGGGCCAAGTGGTCATTTATTAAGTATTAGTGGTGGTGTTGCTCAGGATATGCCGATTGAATCTGATTTTGAAGAGGATGGAGGCTGGTTTGGCCCACCAATTGTTATTTATGAAGTAAATACTGATCCTAAACAGGATTGGAGTAGTGTGAGTTTTAATTATGCTACGAACAATAATCCAGGTGGATCAGCAAGTGCTTTAGCTGGTGCCAATAATGATCAGTATATTGAGCTCCGTGTTAATGAAGGTGCTCCGGATACTGAATGGTCTGGGATTATGACGGGTAGCAGTATCGATTGGACGAAACTTCGTCTTCAGATTTATGATGATAAATGGAACTTGGTTGCAGCCTGTGATTTTACAGGTGCGACAGCATGTGCTGATGTGGAGGGCGAGAATAGATTTAATACCGTACTACACGCTGGGGACGGAACTTATGGAGCCCCGGCAACTGGCGATGTTCTTGTCTTAGCTAATCCAGATACTTCTTTACCAAAAGATAGTTTGCATATTGAATTGATGGGGCAAATGTCTGGACAATTTATAGCAGATGCCTCTTTTGGTGACATTAATGACAATGCTGATTGGAATGCTCCTTATCCAGATGGTAATGGTGTTCCAAGGGATAATACTAAGGAAGCGGTTGGATTAGATGATAAAGGAACCTCTATGGGTGATTGGAGTGCAGACTTTGCTTATCAACATGCTTCTCCATTGGCAACTAACACTTATGTTGCGGCCTTGGAGGTTATGGGAGTTTTCCCGTGTGAAGATAAAATTCTATGTATTGATTTTAATAGAGCAGTTGATAATGCGACCTTAAAATCAGGTAGTTTTGCTATTTATAAATATGGGTCTCAGACGCCAGCGCAATGTGTTGGTGGTCCATGTACTATTGATTCTATTTATCGTGAAGGTGGAGGCGGACGTTTTGTTAGCCTTAGTCTTACCACTGCTATGGTGGCTGGAGGGTCTTATGATCTTGTGATTGCTGGTGGTGCGAATGGAGTTAAAGATACGGATGGCGGAACATTCAAAGACGCTAGTGTTATGAAATCTTTTACTGGTTATGAAACAGACACAGATCCTCCAGAACTTACTGGTGTAAATGTGCATAGTCCTAGTGAAATTGAAATTATTTTTAATGAGCATAATGGGCTAAATACTAGCTCTGCTAATTTATCTGTTCCTGGTTTGACCATTGATAACTTTTGGGAAGGTTGGGACAATATTAATATCCAGTTCCAACAGGAAATGACTGCGGGGGCTGAATATACGTTTACTATTACAGGGTTAGAGGATGATCAAGGAAATGTATTAACATCAAATAACTCAATTTCTTTTGAAGGGTTTGATGGTTCTCAATACGATGATAATCAATCGCCTCATGTGGTGAATGAAAAACCTTATAATTATGAGTGGGATGTTCCGACTAATCTTGCTTCTATTCAGATAGAGTTTTCTGAAGAGTTAAACTCTAATTCGGTTAATGACGAAGATTTTCTTCTCCGAAAGGTAAATGAATCTACCTATAACACTATTAGTGATGTTGTTTTGGGAGCAGATTATACTAGTTATGATAATGATACCCAGACGGTGACTATTACTATTCCAGAAGATAAATTGGATGCTAATAGTTTTTATGAGTTATTTATCCAGGGTGGTGATACGGGGCCAAAAGATCTAGGTGGTGGCAATATGCAATATGGGTCAGAATCTCGGTATTTTTATACTGGTTCAGGAGCAGATACTACTAAGCCTACCATGTATTATTCTACTATAGATGATTACTCAGGCGCTGGTGGAATTGTTGGAGTGCCAACGGGTATTGGTATTATCACGCTTTTCTTTGATGAAGGTATGGATGGTAGTACGATTTCGGATACAGATCCGACAAATGATGATAGTAATGTTCAACTATCGTATAGTTCTTCGGGTACTACTAATTATGTTAATGGAGAAATCCATTATGATGCTGGTTCTAGTGCCGTTGAATTTCATATTAGCGAAACTCTTAATGCTAATACAGATTACACCTTAACTGTTAAAACAGGTGTGACAGATGCGGCTGGTAATTCTTTGTCAGGTCAGATTAGTAGAGCTTTCCAGACTGCTGACCTTGATCAATCTGAGCCACAAGTAGATTTTGCTGAATTTGATGGTAGTACAATGTGGATTCAGTTTAATGAAGGTATGAAGGCTTCTTCGGTGATGAATATGGATAATTATGATTTTGTTTTTGGTACACAAGGTTTCTCTGACAAGGGTGGTTTAGTAGCTGAATATGATCCTTGGGAGTACCGTGTCGAGATTAGAGGATTTAATAGTATTGATCAGGATTCTACTTTTGCGGTTTCTATGAATGATCTCCAGGATGCTGCTGGTAATATGATAAGTTCTAATATTGATGTTTCTGGAGCTGGATATAATCCTGATGAATTTCAGGACATGGTTTCGATTAGAGAAGCTAGTCCAAGTTGGGGTGATTGGGATATTCCGACTAATATCAAGACTGCTTCGGTGAAGTTTGATATTGGTCTTGATAGTTCGACCGTTACTACTACTAGCGTGCAGTTGCTTAAAGAAGGTGATGAAAACACTAATCTTTGTGATTCAGTACAGTACAAGTCAGCTAGTAACACAATCGCTTGTTCAATTAGTACGACCCTAGATTCTTATAGTTATTATATTTGGAAAATTGGGCGAGATCCGCATGAAGCTGCTTATTCTTCTACTATTAAAGATGAAAATGGAAATACTTTGCCATGGGCAGAATGGATTTTCTTTGAAACTGGCGGGATGGGCGATAATGCGGCTCCAACAATTTCATTTGCAGAACCTAATGATGGAAGTACGAATGTGGCGGTAGGTGCTGGAAGAATTAGTATCTTTTTTAATGAAGAAATGGATTCTAGTAGCTTTACTAGTAGTAGCTTTAAGGTTTATCCAACTGCTAATAGTGATGAATTGGTTTCTGGAGAAAGAGAATACCATTCTGGTGGATGGGTGTTAGATTTTTTCCCTGAGGATCCTTTAGCCGCTAATACTGAGTATACGATTTTATTAACTGGTGATGTTAAGGATCGTGGTGGAAATGCTTTAGCAGCTACTACTCGTACCTTTACTACTGGCAATGCTGATTTAGAGGCACCAACTGTTAGCTATATGAGTGCTACTAACTGGGAAGTCCAAGTACAGTTTTCGGAACCTGTTAATGAAGAAACTGCTACTAATTCTAAGAACTATACACTTTATTCTTCCTCTACAGCTGGGGGACCTTCAGATCAACGGGTTTCTTTAGACGGCAAGGAATTTGAATATGATCCTTTTAGTGGGAATTTATTTATTTTTGGCTTAAATTTAGATGAAGGCATGACATTATCGCTTGAAGCCAAGAATATTAAAGATCTTGCTGGTAACTGGATGGTAGATAATGATTCTTCTAATATTCGTAAAGCCGAGGTTCTTGATTTGAGTTACCAAGATGAAGCTCCTTGGGTTAACTTTGGTTGGCCTAATGGTTGGGATGAGCCAACTAATATGCCTGCTATTGGAGTCGAGTTTTCTGAGGCTATGGATCCAAGTACAATTGATGAAAATAGCTTTAAAGTTTTCCCTCATATTTGTAATAAGTATTATGAATGTAATGATGGCGCGGCTTTGACGGCTGATGATTATAGTTTTGATACGGATACCAACACGGCTTTCTTCCATTTAATTGATCAAGGTAATGGTCGGACTTTGGCCCCTAATCAGGAGTATCATGTGGTAGTGACCACGGATATTAAAGACGGTGGTGGTAATAGTCTTCGTGCTTGGGATATGTGGAATAAGAATAATACTATGGCTTATGATTTCTTTTTCCATACTAATGATAGTTCCGAAGGTGATACTTCTGCTCCACAAATTTGGGGGACTAGTCTTGATGAATATTGGGACTGGCAAACAGATTCTATCCAGGGAGTGCAAACTTACCTTTGGGGAATTGAAATCCCATTTTCTAAGCAAATGTCATCTAGCACGATTAATGATTTGAACGCTGGGAATACTGGTAGTAATATTTATGTAAAGGGTATTTCTACAGGTGAAAAAGTAAATGGTTCAGTTGAGTATGATACTGGGGGTAGGTTTGCTATTTGGAAAGGAGAAGGTCCTTTTAGTGCTGATACAGCTTATCAATTAGTAGTAGATGATGGAGTGACTGATTTAATGGGTAATGCCATAGATCGATATACTCAAAACTTTACTACTGCCAATACCGCTGAGGATGAAACTGGCCCGGAAATTACCTGGTTTGATATTAATGAATATTCTCTTAGAATGTGGTTTAATGAGCCTCTTGACAAGAGTGAGGCCGAGATTTTAAGAAACTACACACTATCTACTTGTGAGATAGATCAGGTTACGGCAGAAACTTGTTTAGATAACTTAAATGAATATCCATTAACTTCTAAGGACGGAATAAGTATTCGTTATGAGGAATGGGATAATATGGTGGAAATTGAAGGATTAGCTGTTAAAGAAGGTAATATTGCCATGATTAAAGCAGTTGTTATTGATCGGGTTGGTAATAGTATTAAGAGCACGACTGATAATGATTTGTGGAATGGTCGTAATGTTGCCGGGGCTCCAAACACTTTTAATACCTTTGAGAACTACATCATGCCTTACTTTGATGAGTATTATGCTTTTGATGATTGGGATGAGAATCAAATGGCGTTTAATATGTTCGCGGGTGGAGCTAATGTTAGCCCAGAAAACCGGTTAGCTGGCGCCGATTCAATTTATTGGATAGATTTCTCAGCTATGGAAAGTATTGCTGAAGGTGGTCAGATTAGAATTAAATTCCCACGTGGATTTGATGTTACTGATGCCTCGGCAGTGCCAGCCTTTACGGCTGGAGATGATGGTATGATGAGTTCTGTAAATGGAGATATTAATGGCTGGGGAGCTGGCACTCTTACGATTGATTCTGTAAGTAGAAATACTTCTACTCGAACTGTTACGATTGTGACTGCCGGAGGCGCAACTCAACCACAGGACTTTATTAGTCTTGATTTGCAAGGTATCCGCAATCCAAGTACAGCTAGTGATGTTTCGACCGAAGGTTATGTACCGACTATTGAAACTTATGATGCTAACGGGCAAATGCTAGAAAGCATCGAAGCTGCTCCTATTTATATTGAGCCTAAAGGTGATGGTAAAATTCAGATTAATGTGGAGGCAACTGGTTTAAGTACGCCTCCTGATAATGGATCACAGGTTTGGGTGCATGTTAATAGCATGTCTGGAGCTCACTTTTCCGAAGAACTTACTTTTGATGGTTCTGGCATGGAAGGGTCTGTTACGATTCCTTCTCTACCAGAAGGTGACTATGACGTTTATACGGATGGTTATGTAGTCTTAGATGTTGATGGCGAAGAGCAAGAATACTTTGGTCAAGGAGGAGCCTTTGTATGGCTCGGTGATGGAGCAACGGAAAATGTTAATCTATCGCTTATTGCATCCGAAGGGGATGATTATGGTGAAGGAGAAGGGGAGTGGCAAACTCTTACGATTACGGCAGCTGATGGTCCAGCGAATGAACAAGTAGATATTCGTGTTTTTGGAGAAGGTTACTTCTTTGAAAAAGAAACCTCATTTAGTGCCTTAGGAAATATCAGTGAGGAAATGACAGTCCCGCAAGGATTTTATACTGTTTCTCTTGATCCATGGATGCCAAAAGGATTCTTTATGGGTCCACCTCCACCTTCATCCTTTATGCCTCCAAATCCTAAGGATGTTAAGGTAAATGGCGGAGGCGCTGAGGTTACCTTTAATATTAAAAAGGCTGAAAACTACGTTAAAGTAACAGTTACTGATGATAATGGACTTGGTATTCCAAATGCTCATGTCTTTATTGCTCCGACAACGTTTGGAATGGATTCTGGTGGAGGTGTTGGTGGAGAAACTGGAGAAGATGGGACCTTTACCGCGGCTATTTCGCCTGGATGGTATGAGGTTGATGTTCACAAAGCTGGTATGCCTTCTATGCCTCGTCAGAGTGTTACTATTAATGACGATTCTACTGAAGAAGAGCCAGAGGAAGTTGATTTTCGGTTGAAAGTGCCAGCTATTAAAATTAGTGGTACTTTGACCAAGAATAATAAAGCTGTGGCTAATCAACCAATCTTTGGTAATGCAGTTGATAGTAATGGTAACTGGCTTCCACAATTCTTTGATACCCACACTGACGGTAATGGTAAGTATTCATTCTATGCGGATGCTAATACTAACTGGAATGTTTGTGGTTGGGTTATGGGATTTGGAGAAATTTGTAAGACCGTTAATGTTGATTCTGCAAACTTAACTGGTCAGAATATTAATCTTAATGAAAGTAATTTTGTTGAGGTGACTGGAACTCTTAAATACGGTTCTGGAGAGGGAACAGCTTTAACTGATGCTTCAGTTTTTGCCGAAAGTCTTGATCCTGATAACCATAGCTTTAATGATGTTCGAACTAATAGCGACGGTGAATTTACTTTGCGTGTTGCGGCTGGTGAATATGAACTAGGAACCTTTAATGAGGAGTTTGGTCATAAGATCTTTAAGACGGACTTAGATGTTAGTGATGGCAATAATGAAGTTCTTGGAGACGTTTTTGTAACCACTAATGATACCAAAGAAGTCAGCATTCGTTTTGTGAATGGTAGTGGTTATCTTTATGAAGTGAGTGAAGCTTTTGTTGATATTTTCAGTGATGAAACTGGATCTGCTAACTTTGTAGAACTTAATGGTCTTTCTGAAAAGACTATTAAACTAGAAGCTGGTACTGGTTATGAAGCTTACGCCTTTGTGGCCGGAATTGGAGCTTTGCCCGCACAGTCTAATATTACAGTTGGTGACTCTACAATTATTACTTTTGAAATTGGTGAAAAAGTTGATATTTCTGGTTCAGTGACATATACCGGTGAAAAGGATGGTCCAGCTGCTAATGCTAAGCTTAAGTTTATTGATCCTGCAAATGATTACAGTCAGGAAACTTCAGCGGATGAAAATGGGGATTACACTATGACTGTTCCATCTAATGGTTCCTATACAGTTAAAATACAAATGGCAGGGTGCATACCATATAATGAAGTGGTAACAGTTGCTAATAGCGATATTGCATCTCAGGATTTTGTATTGGATCTTGTAGATAAAGATGTGGGTATTCGGGGTGTAGTTACAGCTGATGGCACATTAACTAGTAATGATGCTCGTGTTGTAGCCACTGATGCCACTGGTAAAGATCGTACGGTCATGGTTGATGATATTGGTGATTATGCTTTTGCTGTTTCACCTGGTACTTGGACTATTAAGGCTTATAAGGATGGATACGAAACTACAGCTGAGAATGTTCAAACTGTAGTTGTTACTAATGGTGTGGAAGACGTTGATGTGGCTATGACCGCTATTGCTAACTACACCGTAGTGCCGCCAAGTTCTTATAGTGTTGTTCCTGCTAATGGGGGAGTTATCCAACATGAGAATCCAGCTATGACTATTACTATTCCAGCGGAAGCGCTTGGTGATGGTAACCAAAGTTATAGTGTTTCTGTAAAGAAAACTTCCGAAATGATTGATACTGCGGCCGCTGATCCGATTTTGAATCAAGGTGTTGATATTAATATTTCTGATAGTAATGGTGTGACAGTTACTGGTTTGGATAAAGCCATTAAGCTTGAATACGATTATTCAGATGCTGGTCTTACCACCGATCAAATTGATGATATGAGTTGTGGACATATCTCTAGCTCGCAAGATTCTAACTGGGAAGCTACAACCTGTCGTTTATATCAAACTGACGATGAGCTTAAGATGATTTACTCCACTAAGAACTTTTCTATCTTTGGTGCAATTGATTGGTCTGATGATGTTGCTCCATCTGCTCCAGTTGGCTTAAGTGCGATTGGTAACAATGGTTATGTAGCCTTGGATTGGACAAATAATAGCGACGCTGACTTTATGGAGTACCTCGTGTTTAGAGGCACTAGTTCTGGATTTACAGCTGATGATGATAGCCAAATCAATACTAGCCAAGTAACTGCCAGTGCTTATACAGATACTGATGTTACTGAGGGAACAACTTACTACTATGTTGTTAAAACAGTTGATACTTCTGGTAATGAATCTTCAGCAAGTTCGGAAAGAAATGCTACTCCAACTGGTTCTAGTGAGGACCTTGATGAGGCTGAAATAGCCGAAATATTTGGTGGAAGCACAGATGCTGATGAGTATGTTTGGGCTGAGATTGTTGAGGCTGAAACAGTTTTTGTAGCTGATGATACAGACTTCTCTGACTATGACTTTATTGGTCACTGGGGTGAAGATTATATCAAGACAGTCATTAGTTTAGGTATTGCTAGTGGAGTATCTGAGAATGTCTTCCAACCAGATTGGTCTATTACTAGAGCTGAGCTTACCAAGATGGTACTTGTAGCGGCTGATGTTGATGTTGAATCTAGTGTTACTAGTACTTCGTTTACTGATGTTGATTCAGGTGATTGGTATGCTACTTATGTTGAGGCTGCTAAGGAGAATGGTATTGTCGAAGGATATGAAGATGGTACTTTCCGACCAAACGATTCAATTAATCGTGTTGAGGCACTTAAGATTTTGATTGAAGGTGGCTTGGACGTTGATATTGATGAGGGAGATGATTTACTAGCTACTTTTGGTCTTACAGAGAACCCATTCACAGATCTTTCATTGGATGATTGGTTTGCTAAGTATGTCTTGTATGCTTACGTTAATGACATTGTATCTGGATACGGTGATGGCACCTTTGGTCCAAGTAATGGCATGACTCGAGCTGAGTTTAGTAAGGTTCTAACC
Organism: uncultured Candidatus Peribacteria bacterium; assembly: GCA_964459205.1. Classification (GTDB taxonomy): domain Bacteria; phylum Patescibacteriota; class Gracilibacteria; order UBA1369; family UBA12473; genus JABJMC01. The sequence continues at coordinate 12,658 of CAYWKJ010000003.1, forward strand.
ATTGCTCTCGAGCTTGAATAAGCTAAATCTAATCTATAAAAGGGCCCCCGCTTGCAGTGGGGGCCTTTTTTATTTCCCTAAATATAATTCTCCTACCTTGGGGTCGTTGAGTAGTTTTTTGCCAGTGCCAGTGTAGCGGTTTTTGCCGAGTTCAAGGACGTAACCACGATTTGAGATCTCTAGGGCTTGGTTGGCGTTTTGTTCCACCATTAGGATTGAGGTGCCACTATCGCGGATTTCAATAAGTTTATTAAAAACATCAGCAATGATTTTGGGGGCCAACCCGAGTGATGGCTCATCTAAAAGCAGTAGTTCAGGATTTAACATGAGCGCTCGTCCAATAGACACCATTTGCTGCTCACCACCTGAAAGAGTTCTTGTTTTTTGGTGTTTTCGTTCTTTTAGGCGCGGAAATTTTTTGTAAACATATTGCATTTGTTCGGCAATTTTAATGGGATTTTTGCGAATAAAAGCGCCCATTTCTAGGTTTTCTTGGACGGTCATGGAGGGGAACACAGAGCGCCCTTGCGGAACATAGCAAATACCTCTTTTAACAACGTCTTCGGAGGATAATCCAATTAGTTCCTGGGACATGTATTTAATAGAGGATTGTTTTTCCATTTTAGTGATGCCAAAGATACTGCGTAAAATAGTTGATTTACCAGCGCCATTTGGTCCGATAATGGATACGATTTCTTTTTCATTAACTTCCATGTCCACGTTTTTGAGTACAATGGGACCTCCGTAGCCAGCGGTGAGTTTTGAGATTTTTAGCATCAGTAAAGGTTATTTGGATCGGCCTAAATAGGCTTTTAGCACATCAGGGTTTTTCTGAATTTCTTGGGGCTTTCCCATGGCAATTTCTTTTCCGTAATCCATGACTACGATTTTTTCGCATAAATTCATAATAAATCCCATGTCATGCTCAATTACCACGATTGTTTTGCCCTGTTTTTGGAGTTTTTTGATGAGATTTATAATGATTTTTAGCATGGTGGGGTTAACTCCGGCGGCAGGTTCATCAAGTAAGATTATATCTGGATCTAAGGCAACTGTGCGTAGAATTTCGAGTAGTTTTTGTTGGCCATAGGAAAGTTCGCCGGCTCTAAGATGGGCAATTTTTTCTAGGCCCACTGATTTTAGGAGAGCTAGGGCTTCGTCGTGTAGTTTTTTTTGTAGCTTCTTTTGATTTAAAAAAATATGGCGTAAACCTTGTTTATTGTCCTTTAAAGCAACGCGAATGTTTTCAATAGGAGTTAGTTCTGGAAAGATGCGAATCGCCTGAAAAGTACGCGCTAAACCAGCTTGGGCGCGCTTGTAAGTGGGCCATTTAGTAATATTTGTGCCGTTTAATATGATTTCTCCTTCATCAGGGGCTAAAAGTCCAGTTATTAGGTTAAAAGCAGTTGTTTTCCCAGCGCCATTAGGCCCAATTAATCCCGTAATAGAGTTTTTTCGGACTGTGAAATGGCAATTTTGTACTGCTTTTACCCCTCCAAATGATTTGTGGAGATTGCGAATGGTAAGAATATTTTTGCGATCAGGCATGTATTAATAATTGGTTAATTGGCGACGACGCCTTTTACGGTGCTTCCAAAAGCCACCAATTCCCTGGGGGAAATAAATCATTACGATCAAAAATATCAGGCTATAAAGAATCATTTGTGAGGATCCAACATATTGGGCGGGGATTCCTTTTATGAAAGTTACACCTTCTTGGATTAATAGAATAATAAATACTCCTAAAAATGGACCTCTAAAGGTTCCTAGTCCTCCTAAAACAGCCATAACTAGGACTAGGGCGAGTTCATTGGTGTGAAATGACATGGGGTCAATATAAGTCACTAAGTGAGCCATTAAGACTCCGGCAAAAGCGGCCATCATGGCTCCGATACTAAAAGCTGCTAATTTATAAAAAGTAGTGTTTATTCCTAAGCTTTTAGCCGCAATTTGATCGTCGCGAATAGTCTCCAGTACTCTTCCAAATGGCGATTTCATAATTCGGTATAAGATGAACATTAAAACTATAGTGATGACGAGAACTAAGAGGGCATATTGCCATTTTTCGGTTAACTGTACTCCAAATATAGATGGGCGGGGGATTCCTGGTAGTCCGAGTGGGCCGCGGGTAAGTCCGGTCCAGTTTTGCATGATAGAATGGATAATCATGGCAAAAGCCAGGGTGGCAATGCCTAAGTAATCAGCTTTGAGTTTAATAGAGGTTAATCCGAGTAAAATTCCGAATAATCCAGCTAATAATCCGCCAGCTATGAATCCTAGCCAAAAACTACCAAAATTTAAGCTAATTAAGGCGCCGGTATAAGCGCCGATGCCATAAAAAGCAATGTGGCTTAGGGCGAGAATTCCGGTGTATCCCAGATATAGATTTATAGACTCTGCTAGCAATAGGTAGATGAGAAAGAATGTCCCGATATGAATAAAATAATTCATAAAATTTAAGTTATTTTCGGCTGGATTCGGTTTGGTTGGAACCGAACAAACCACTAGGTCTAATTAAAAGAACTAGGATCATAATTCCAAAGGCAATGGCTGATTTATAGCTGGTTGGAATAGAATAGCCCCACCAGGTTAAGCCTACGATTAGATTTTGAAGGATTCCTAGGATCATGGCTCCGGCTACAGCTCCCCAGATATTGCCTAATCCACCTAGAATTACCGCAGAGAATGCGAGAATAGAAAGCCACAAGCCCATGTAGGGTGATAAGTTTTGTTCATAGCCTATTAAAATTCCGGCAATTCCAGCGATTACAGTACTGATGATAAATATATTTCGAATTGTTTTTCTGACATTTATTCCTAAAATAGCGGCTACACTGGCACTGTCCGAGACTGCGCGAATAGCTTTTCCAGTTTTTGAATATTTTAGAAAAAGAGCCAGGCTAATTAAAATAATGATGGTGCTAAGGAGAATAGCAATTTGGTAGTCAGTAATTATTATTTGGTCATTTAACAGATGGTAGCTAGTAGTTTCAAAACCCTCTCTAGCGTAGTTTTTTGATTTTCCAGTGGCGATTAACAGTACAAGAGATTTAAGGAAAATAGCTACTCCAATAGAGGTAATAAGCAGCGTCCAAGGGGATTCGTTTTTTAGGGGCTGGAAAATTAGTTTATCAAATAAAATCCCGGCCAAGCCGCACAGGGCTAGGGCGGCAATAAAGCTGGGGATAATTGGCCAGCTTAGGTTTATGAAAAAGACGTAATAAAAAAAAGCTCCAAGCATAGCCATTTCGCCGTGAGCAAAATTCATAAATTTTAAAACTCCATAGATAAGGCTGAGACCCAAGGCAATGAGTGCGATTACGCTGCCTTGTATAATGCCATTAGTTAGGATTTGGAGGAAAATATCCATAAACAGGGGTAGTATAAAAGAACCGCTCCTAATTTAGAAGCGATTCTTTTAAGTTTTTGTAAAAAATTTATCGCACTATTAATTCTCCTCCTGTAACAGTGAAGACAACGTGCCCAGTAAGTGGGTCTCCGTTGGCATCAAAAGAAATGCTACCAGAGAATCCTTCGTAAGTTGGCATGTCGTATAGATAAGCTTTCACTGCCTCAGCATCGTTGCCAACGGCTTCAATAGCGTTAGCAAGAATCCAAACCGCATCATAAGTTGTAGCTTGGTACCCAAGATAAGCGATTTCTTCACCGTAAGACTCTAGGTAACGAGCTTTTAGATCGGTTAATTCAGCGGATTCGGTGTCGATGTTTAAAGTTGCTGTAAAAGAACCTTCTAGGTAGTCAGCGTGCCCAGTAAGAATATCAGTACTAGTACCAGCAACGTCATTTAAGAGGAAAGGACCTTCAATCCCTAATTCAGACATTTGTTTCAAAATAACATCAGCTTTAATTGGAGTTTGAGGGTTGATGAAGTAAGCATCAGGAGATTGTCCACTGAGTTTAGTGATTTGTGTCTTAAAATCAGTGTCATCCATAATGTAAGTCTCTTCAATTACAGTCCCTGTAAAGTTTTCTTGGAAAGCTTGAGAAATTCCAAAGGTGTAATCTTGTTGTTCAGTAATTAGAGCTACTGTCTCGTAACCAAGTTCAGTAGCGATTTCTGCTAGCTTGATAGCTTGAAAAGCATCTGATGGCCAATCACGGAAAACATAGTCTCCAGCAGTAGTGACATCAGGGCTACTAGAACCAGAGGAGAATAGAATTACACCAGCTGGATCAGTGATAGCAGCAGCGGAAAGAGTTTCACTAGAACAGAATCCACCTAAAATAACTTGTACTTGATCGATATCAACAAGTTTTTGGGCAGCGGTAGAGGAGTCTTTACCGTTACAACCACCATCTTCCCATTGAATGTCTAAGGACATTCCTTTTTCAGCCCAAGCAACGTTAACGTCGGCAAGAGCAATTTCAGCAACTCGCTGAAGTTCGATTCCGTAACTAGCGCCGTCACCAGTTAGGGGACCGATTGAGCCGATAGTAATATCGGTTTCACTCATGGGTGCACACCCAGCAAAAGCGAATAGCATGAGGGCCGCAATGAGGCCAAGAGCAATTTTTCGCATGATATAAGAGAGGTTAGGAGTATGTAATTTTTGGCTTACTAAAGGGCAGCGCTCATTATGCCCTTAGGTTTTTTTGAGGTCAATCTAATCGAGTTGTTTTTTGACGTAAATAATGGTCCGTGAGTACCAACCAAATCATAGCTTCTAGTACGGGGACAGCGCGTGGGGCCAGGCAAGGATCGTGCCTTCCATCTATTTTGATAGAGGCGGTTGGCTTGAGAGCCACACGAATTGTTATTGGTTTACCATTGGTTATTCCGCCATAAATGCCGGTTTCGATTTTATTGTTTTCAGATCCTTTTAAGTTGGCGGTTTCGAATCCGGCGCCGTATTCAAATCCTAAAACGGCGTTAATACTAAGGCAGGCTTTAGCTAAATCTGCTTTGAATTTATCAAAAACTGGCTCGCCAAGGCCAATAGGGGAGTTTTCGATAGTAGCTTCTAGCATCGCGCCAAGAGAATCGCCTTCTTCCTTGGCTTTTAAGATCGCAGCTTCCATTTGTTTGGCTACTTCTAAGTCTGCGGCACGCACCGGGTTCTTTTCTATAACCGCAAAATCAGGTGCGCTGACTACCAAATCTCCAATTTGTTTGGTGTGAGCCGTTACTTTTGTAGTTTCTTTGCCTTCAGATAATACTTTTTTAGCAATTGCGGCGGCGGCCATGCGCATTGCGGTTTCCCTGGCCGAAGCTCGTCCGCCGCCGCGATAATCGCGAAGGCCATACTTGAGCTCGTAAGTTTCATCAGCGTGTCCAGCTCTAAAAGTGTCTTTTATTTTGTCATAATCTTTGGAACGTTGATCTTTATTGTAAATAATAAGCGCAATTGGCGTACCAGTGGTTTTACCCTCAAAAACACCAGATAAGATTTCCACTTTATCTTCTTCGTCGCGACTGGTAGTTACGCTACTTTGTCCGGGGCGGCGACGATCTAGATCTGGCTGGATATCTTTTTCAGAAAGAGTAATTCCTGCTGGGCAACCATCAATAACACCGCCGATAGCTTTACCGTGGGATTCTCCCCACGTTGTAAGCTTGAACAGCTGGCCAAAAGTGTTTCCAGGCATAGGGCAAAAGATTTAAGCGTCTTCTTTTGGTTCCTCTTTAGTTTCTTCAGTAGCTTCTTCGATAATTTCTTCCACAGCCTCCTCAACGACTTCTTCAACTTCTTCAACTTCCTCTTCAGTTGAGGCAGTTTCTTCAGTTGTATCAACCTCAGGAGCTGTGTCACGGTAAGATTCACGCTTCTTTTTAAGTTTTTCTTGAAGTTTTGCTTCTTCGGCATCTTCGCGTGCTCGTTCTTTTTGGAGTTCTTCATTGATTTTTTCTTCGACAGATTTACGTTTTTTAGGGGCCTTGGTTTTCATCTCAGCCTTTCTTGCTTCAGCCAATTTACGAGCGGCTTCGAATTTTTCGATGCGACCAGCAGTGTCCACGGTTTTCTTTTTACCAGTGTAAAAAGGGTGACATTTGGAACAAAGCTCAGTTGAGTAAGATTCTTTAGTAGAGCCAATTTTGATGACGTTCCCGCAGGAGCAGGTTACAGTAGCATCTTGGTGATAAGTTGGATGAATACCAGTTTTCATGATTTCTTACGTTTTTTAGATGATTTCTTGGTGGTTCTTTTTTTCTTTGCCTTTTTTGGCTTTTTTGAACCTGTTCTTTTAGAAGCGGACGAAGTGTACTTCATAAGGATAAGGATTGCAAGCGCAAATAGGAGGATAAATGTGATGGTCATACCTATAACGCGGACAAGTTTGTTTTCACTTAAATCTAAAAGCAATTCACGCCATTCACCGTTTTCATCAAATATCTTCAAGGTAGAAGGTAAGATCATATCTGGAGAAATAGTGGTTCGATATTCTGCAGTTTCTCCAACTAAACGCCCATCAAGGGTGTACCAACGGTAAATCATTAAATCATCATCCCCGTCAGGGTCGTATGAGTTGATAGCACTTAAAGTAATGATTTGTTCTCCAGTTTCTTCATCAATGCTTTCGTATTCTTCATAAACAATTACTGGCCCGTGATTCTCGGGGTATTCGTCATCTATATCGTCGAGGTCATCATTGTCATCATTAGGGTCAGCATTATTACCAATCCCATCACCATCGGAGTCTGCCCATTCAGTTTCATCAGTTGGGAAAACATCCTGGCCATCATTTACGCCATCGCCATCAGTATCTGGATTTGTGGGGTCAGTTACAGCTTTAGTTCCTCCGGTTGATGAAGTTGTAGAGATTTCCTCTTCATCAGTAACTCCGTCATTGTCATCGTCATCATCGGCGTTGTCGCCAATGCCATCACCATCCGTGTCTTCGGTTTCAGTGGCATCTTGCGGCATTTCATCTTCTTGGTCAGTTGTTCCATCGTCGTCATCGTCATCATCGGCGTTGTCGCCAACTCCATCGCCGTCTGTGTCTGCCCATTCAGTTTCGTCATAAGGGAAAGCATCTTCAGTGTCTGCTACGCCATCATTATCATCGTCTGGATCTTGCGCATTTCCAACGCCATCACCGTCATAATCATAATCAACGGTTGTAGTAAGTGAGGCTTGGTTATTGTCTGGGTTATCAGCATCATCATCCCAAGGGTAAACGGTCGCAGTGATAGTGTAAGTTCCGGCAGTAGGTGTCCAATCTACAAAAACAGTATCTGTGTTTTGGCTAAGCGCGGAAACCGCTTGATCGGATCCGATTTGCTCGCCAGTGGAAGTATTGATGAAACGTACAGAACCCAAGATGTCGTGATCACTGCTGTTGTGCACAGTTGAGTAAATACGAACCGTTTGATTGTGTACGATTGTCGTATCAGAAAGAGAGAGATTGTCGTTGGATATCCATAGATCTTCGGCGTGTACCAATGTGCCCCCTAAAATTAGGAGGGGGAGGGCCAAGGCCCAGATCCATGGTCTTAGTGTAAGACGCATAAGGAGGGACGTTAAATTAACGTAGGTTGTTCAGGCGCTTTGGTTTCCTTTTTAGGTTTAGAAGGCGCCTCTTTTTTTGGTTTTTCAGTTTTTGCTTTTGGTTTTTTTTCAGTTTTTTTAACTTCTTTTTTTGCAACAGGTTTTTCAGTTGTAGCTTTTTCTTTAGGCGCTTCTTCAGTGGCGCCCTCCTCTTCCTCATCAACTATTTCGTTTTTAATAATAGAAATAGAAGCTACGCGGTCTTTTTTCTTGGTTCGCATTAAGTAAACACCTTGAGTGGCGCGTCCTCGAGTGGGGATAGATTTAAGTTCTAAGCGAATAATTTGGCCTTCTTTGGAGACCATAATAATGTCACCTTCAACATCTGATTCAAGTACAGCGGCTCCAATTACTTTTCCTGTTTTTGTAGTTAGATTAGCAGTTTTGACTCCTGATCCACCACGTGCTTGAAAACGATAGCTAGATAATGGAGTGCGTTTGCCTAAGCCATTTTCGCTAACAACTAATAAGTCAGCGCCTTCATCTTTGACAACATCCATTTGAATTACTTCGTCATTTGGTTTTAAACGAATGCCACGGACTCCCATAGAAGGGCGTCCCATGGAACGAACATCATGTTCATCAAATTGAATACATTTTCCTTCGCGGGTTGCAATTACGACACGATTGTCGCCACTAGTTTGTTTAACCCATTCTAGTTCGTCATCATCGCGGAGTTTGATAGCAATGAGTCCATTGCGGCGTACATTATTAAATTGAGTAATATCAGTTTTTTTAACAGTTCCCTTGCTTGTTCCCATAAATAAGAATTTCCCTTCGGATTTTTCATTAATTTTGAGTATTGCGGTCACGCGTTCTTCTTTTTCGAGTTGAAGTAGGTTTACAATAGCTTGTCCCTTGGCAGTACGAGAGGTTTGAGGGACTTCATAGGCCGGTAATTTAAATACTCTTCCACGATTGGTAAAGTAATAAAGATCATCGTGATTTTTCACATAACGCATGATGCGAATTTCATCTTCTTCTTTGGTGTTCATGCCAATTACACCTTTGCCTCCACGTCGTTGCGTGCGGAAAGAACTTGGTGGGACACGTTTAATATAGTTTTCTTGAGTTAAAATAATTAGCATTGGGCTATTGGGGATGGTGTCTTTAGCTGAGAAATCACCAATAGCGTGTGGGATGATCTCGGTTCGTCTTTCATCTCCGTATTTTTCCTTAATTTCCGCTAAATCATCTTTGAGGATTTGAAGAACTTTGCCTGGGTCAGCAAGAATGCCTTCTAATTCTTCGATAAGCGCCATTTTTTCCTTATATTCATCTTCAATTTTTTGTTGCTCTAAGCCAGCTAATGTTTGTAAGCGCATTTCGAGAATAGCGGCGGCTTGTTTGTCGGAAAGCTTGAATTTTTTGATAAGGGCAGCCGCAGCATCTTCTTTGGTCTTAGATTTTTTGATGGTTTCGATGACTGCGTCAATATTGTCGAGGGCCACTTTTAGACCTTCTAAAATGTGAGCGCGAGCTTTGGCAATGCGGAGTTCGTATTCAGTTTTTCGAGTGATGACCTCTTTGCGATGCTTGATAAAGTAATTAAGAACTTCTTTTAGATTAAGAAGTCTTGGTTGCAGCCCATCAACTAGAGCAATCATGTTCATGTTAAAACTGGTCTGCATTTGCGTCATTTTGTAGAGCTGATTGAGAATCTTTTTTGGATAAGAATCTTTTTTAAGCTCAATAATAATGCGAATATCATCGCGGCTAGATTCATCGCGGATATCAGTGATGCCAACAATTTTTTTGGCACGAACTAAATCAGCAATTTTTTCAATTAAATTAGCTTTATTAACCTGATAAGGGATTTCGCTAACGTGAATCATAAATCTTCCATTTTTTCTTTCTTCGATATTAGCTTTGGCGCGCATAGCAATACCGCCACGACCATTTACGTACATGGCTTTGATTGCTTCGGTGTCGTAAATAATTCCAGAAGTTGGGAAATCCGGGCCTTTAATATATTCCATTAGATCTTCAACTGTGAGTTCAGGGTCTTCAATAAGAGCAATAATACCATCAACTAGTTCTCCTAAATTATGAGGAGGAATGTTAGTAGCCATTCCAACCGCAATTCCCATGGTTCCGTTTAAGAGGAGTTGGGGGAGTTTGGCTGGTAAAACAGTAGGTTCTTGTTTAGAGGCGTCATAGTTATCTTTCCAATCAACAGTGTCTTTATCAATGTCCGCGAGCATTTCTTCGGCAATACGTTGCATTTTTGCTTCGGTATAACGATAAGCCGCAGCAGAATCACCATCAATTGATCCAAAGTTACCTTGACCATTAACCAGTGGGTAACGCAGTGAAAAGTTCTGGGCCATACGAACCATGGAATCGTAAACAGCAGAATCACCATGTGGGTGGTATTTACCAAGAACTTCACCAACTACATTCGCTGATTTCCTGAATTTAGCACTCGCGCGGAGCCCAGATTCGTGCATAACATATAAAATACGGCGGTGCACAGGTTTGAGACCATCGCGAACATCAGGTAAAGCACGAGATACAATGACGCTCATTGCGTAATCTAGGTAGCATTCCTCCATTTCATCAGAAATGGCGCGGGCTTTGTAATTGGGATCAAAAAGTTGGGTTTTGGGTTCTTCCTCAGATTCCTTGTTTTCGAGGTTTTCCTCGGGGGTTTCTTCGGTTGCTTCCTCCTGTTCTTCTGGATTTTGATCCTCGTTTTCCAAATTTTCATCTTTTTCGGACATGGATTCACTTTAGCATAAAAACTAAAAAATTCCATATAGTGTTTAAGAGGTCTTGACATAACATGGTTAATGTGATTAAGTATGCTCCTGAATTAAAAAACACCCGCAAATCTATGTTGTTTAAATGTTCTCCTCTTTTCCCGCATGCCTCTGCTAAATTTGATTTGTTTAGTGAATCAAGGCGGGTTTTGTTTGCGGCTGGGTCGCCACCTTTTAGTGAGGTGGCGGATTCAGAAGGTCGTGTTTTGGAGCCTTCTGATGAGGCATATTTTGATTTAAGATATACGGCAGATAGAGTGGATGAAGTCCCTCAACGTATTTTGGGGGCCTTATACAATAGGATGGCGACATTTTCTTTAGAAGAGCATGAGCATGATTTTGAGGAACAAATGGAGGAATTATTTGCCTGGGCTCATCAGGCTTATTCTTTATGTAGTTCTTTTATTAGGGTTTTGAGGGATGATGGTCAGCCTGTAGATCGGTTGGAGTGTCTGTTTAATGAACTAACGGATTTTTTGTGCATGGAAACGATTTTTGGTGCAGACAACTATGTTGCTATGAGAGAGTCTTATGAGAGGGCAGATTTGTTAGCAAAATTAATCGAAACTGGGGGATTTGATGAACAAAGGCATTTTGAGTTAGCTCAAAATATTCGTGGTGAATATTCTTATATTTTTGTTCAAGCTCTAATGGCTCGGGTTAATAGTCGAGTTGGTAATGAAGCGGGGTTTTTGTATGGGCGGGATCTTTTTGAATCTTTGCAAGCAGAGTTAGATTTTTTGGTAGCAGACGGTGATGAAGATGATGGTGATTTGGCGGGTTCCTCAACAGAGATGCTATTGGCAGAATTCTTGAGCGCGGCTGAAGCGGCATCTATTCATGATGAATTGAATCGCGATGCCGATTGGGGATTGATTAGTGGTGGGCCTATTACGGAAGAAGAGGAACCTGTTAGTCATGATAAGTTACTAGATTTACGTTTATATAGATATTTTGAAAGGCATGGAGCTTTAAGGCCAGCTTTAAGTGATTTAAAAAGTCATATGATGCGTCGTTTAGTGAGTGATGTGGCGGCGACATCATCTCCACCTGTTAGGAATGGTGGGATAAGACAAGCAGTGGTTTCTTTAGCCGACCGTATTAGGAAAATGGAAGGAAGAATGAAGGGATTAGAGCTTGACCCTTTAACTCGTTTGCCTAAACGTGAAATTTGGGATGAGACGATAGGAAAATTGAGAGGACGTCGCAATGAACCATATACGCTTGTATTTATAGATTTTGTTGGATTTACTAGATTTAATTTTGATGTTCGTTTGGGGCGGATGAAAGAAGGTCATAAAGTTGGGGATCAAGGTTTAAGTATGGCGGCCCGGGCTTTAGCAAGTGTTCCTTTGCGTGATGGGGATTTATTGGCTCGTTGGGGGGGAGAAGAATTTGGTTTATTATTGCGTGGTGATATTCCTAGGGAGGCGATTATAAGAAAACTAAAGGAGTATGATGATGCGTTGGAATTAGTAAATCGAAAGAGTTCTTTTGTTTATAAGCCAGGACACCCTCAGGCTGGTCAAAAAGTCGAGCTTGCGGCTTCTTTTGGAGTGGAAAGGTTTGATGATAGTTTACATGATGGCAATCCTGATGATGTTTGGGAAGGAGCGGATGTAGCAATGTATGCTAATAAGTTTCATCCGGGGACAACATTGAAAAGATCCTTTGAAGATAGACGGGCAATTGCATTTGGTCAGGGATATGGTGGTGGGCGCTTTAATTTTGATGGAGAGTCAATTTTAGAATCGGAACAGTTGAGAAGTATAACTTCATTCGTGTCTACTGCTGGGAAGGCTGCTATTAGAGGGGTATTGGGTGAAAATAGATATGAAAATGGCACTGTGATGAATACGGGTCGTCGTATCAGAGGTCGGTTTAGGAAATTTTTGAGTTAAAGGGCTTGAGAATTAGGGGATTTTCTGCTATAATTATCTGATTTAGTGAACCTTATAAAAAATATGGCCGACGAAAACCAAAATCAAAATACTGCGGCTCAACCTGTAACTGATGCCTCTCAACCTGTGGCCCCGGCCGCAACCCCTGAGGCGGCGTCCGCTGCTCCGGGTGTGCCAGCCGCAGCCCCTGCTAAAGAGGCGCCTAAGAAATCTGGCGGCCTACTTGGTGGTTTTAAGGATAAATGGGCGGCTCGGACCGAAGCTAATAAGGCTAAAGGTCAAGCCATGAAAACAGCTAAAGAATCTGGGGCTGATCCAAAAGCCGCAGCTGCAGCTACCACACCAGGTAAAAAGGCTCCGGCAGCTGGCCTGGGTACTATTGAGAATCCTGTTAAAGATGATGACGGCAAACCCGATTACACGAAGCTTTCTGTTGCGGAAAAAAAGCAGATTGTAGAGGCAGAAAAGATCTTTCAAAAAGGTCTTTCTACTATTCGTGATTTGATTGCGCCATCCTCAATGGAGATTAATTTTAATCATTTCTTGATTGATGGCATGTTTGCGCAGAGTTTCTTTGTGTATACCTACCCTCGTTATATCGAGACAAACTGGCTTTCGCCGATTGTGAATTTTGATGTGACTATGGATATGTCGCAGTTTATATATCCAATCCCATCAGATAAGATTATGCGTACTTTGAAGTCTCAGGTAGCTAAGTTTCAATCTAGTATGCATATGTCGCAGGAAAAGGGTCGTGTTCGTGACCCAGCTTTAGAAACTGCGCTTCAGGATGCTGAAGAACTTCGAACTAATTTACAGCGTGGACAGGAGAAATTTTTCCAATTTGCGCTTTATTTTACGATTTATGATCATGATTTAAAGAAGCTAGAAAAAACTACTAAGCAGCTCGAGAGTTTGTTGGGAGGTAAATTAGTTATGACTCGTCGGGCTGACCTTCGGATGGAGCACGCGTTTAACTCAACTTTGCCAATTGCCTCTGATGAATTGGAGATTTATCATAATATGAATACTTCGCCGCTTTCTTCTACTTTTCCATTTGTTTCATCTGAATTGACTTCAAATGAAGGAATTTTGTATGGGTTGAATCGTCACAATGATAGTTTGATTATTTTTGATCGATTTTCTCTGGAAAATGCGAATTCGGTGGTGTTTGCGAAGTCTGGTGCGGGTAAATCCTATGCTATTAAATTAGAAATTCTGCGTAGCTTGATGCTGGGAGCAGATGTAATCATTCTTGACCCGGAAAATGAGTATGAAGCTCTGGCCCAAACAGTGGGAGGAACTTATATGAAAGTTTCTCTTAACTCTGATCGTCGTATTAATCCGTTTGATCTACCAAAACCTCTTAAGGATGAAGTGGTTAAGCCTGGTGATTTGCTTCGTTCGGCCGTGATTAATTTAACAGGTTTAATGAAGTTAATGCTGGGTGATTTAAGTGCCGCTGATGAAGCTTTGGTGGATAAAGCGCTTATTGATACTTATGCGACCAAAGGAATTACCATGGAAACAACAGATCCTTCGACTATGGAGCCACCAACAATGGATGATTTTCATAATGTACTTTCGTCTATGGATGGAGCGGTGGAGTTGGCCCAGAGGGTGCAGAAGTTTACAACTGGTACTTTTGGAGGGATTTTTAACCAAAAGACTAATGTTGAAATGGATAACCATTTGGTGATTTTCTCGATTCGAGATCTGGAAGATTCACTTCGTCCAATTGCGATGTATATTTTGCTTAATTATATCTGGAATCGGGTTAGAAGTTCGCTTAAGAAACGTCTTCTTGTGATTGATGAGGCCTGGTCTTTAATGCAGCATGATGATTCGGCTAAGTTCTTATATGGATTAGTGAAAAGAGCCCGTAAATACTACCTAGGTGTGACAACGATTACTCAGGATGTGGAGGACTTTATTAAGTCATCTTATGGAAAACCGATTATTACTAACTCTTCTATGCAATTACTTCTTAAACAGTCGCCAGCGGTGATGGATGGGCTGGGTAAGATTTTTAATTTAACAGAAGGGGAGAAGTATATGTTGCTTAATAGTGGCGTGGGGCAGGGGTTGTTCTTTGCCGGACTTAAACACGTGGCAATTCAGATTATTGCCTCGTATGCAGAAGATAAGATTGTAACCACAAATCCTGAGCAGCTTTTGAAGCAGCAGGATGAAGCTAAACAAGTGGCCGCGCCAACGGTTTAATGTTAGGCTGTGTGGTGTGAAAGAAAATACTCGTAATCAAGAATGGCTAGAGGATCGTTTGCGAATCGTGTGGATGCGCGGGTTTTCGGAGGTGGTCCCTAGGAATGCGGTAACGATTGCTTTTGGGCGGCGTGCCAGAACACGCCTTGGCTCAATTAGGATGGATAAAGACAAGAAAAAGTCACGGATTTTGATTAATCGCTTGTTTGTGCATCCAGAGGTGCCAGTGCAGGTTGTGGATGCGGTAATTGCACATGAAATTGTGCATTATGCACATGGGTTTGGGTCGCCTTTTGAACAAAAATTTTGTACACCACATGCCGGTGGGGTAGTTACTAAGGAAATGAAGAAGCGAGGGTTTGGGAAAGAGCTAGCTCTCCAAAAAAAATGGCTAAAATATGAATGGCCAAAGTTTCTTAAATTGCACGGCCCAGTTCGCAAAAAAAGGCGAGTAATTAAGCGAAAAAAGCCTTTACTCGTCCGTCTCCTCCTCGGCAGCTTCTAAGGCCGCGGCTTCGGCTTCTAGGGCTTCTTTTATGGCTTGTTCTTCAAGATATTCGATTTTAGCGTCTAGGGCCTCAAGCGCTGTTTCAAGTTGTGGATCAAGTCCGGCTTCAATGTCTTCAGCGGTTAAGTCAACATCATAATGAGGGGAAATTCCCATTTCATTAATACTGTGGAAACGAGCGCTGCGCCACTCGGCAATTGTGACTTTTAAGGATGAGCCGCCAACGTAGCGGATGATTTCTTGTACCGTGCCTTTCCCATAAGTTGTTTTCCCAACTAAAACAGCATCTTGTTCCTCTTTTAGGACTAGAGCCATAATTTCCGCGGCTGAGGCTGATTCTTCGTTAATAATGATTACCATCGGGTAATCAGCCCATTCACCGTTACCGGTGGACATATGGAAAGCAGAGTGACTTTCGCCATAATAAACGTAAATTAATGGTTTCCCATAAGGAATGAAATGTCCAAGTACAGAACGTATGGATTCTAAGTAACCACCGGGATTATCGCGTAAATCAAAGATAAATCCTTTAAAATCAGGGTTTTCTTCGATTAAAGGTTGAATTGTTTGGGTGAAATCAATAAAAGAGAGTGAATCAAATAGGTTAATATCAACGTAAATCGCGTTTTCCATAATTTCGCCCCGTATATAGCTCAGATCAACTACTGCTCGGGTGATAGTGATGTCAACGATTTCTTCGCTTTTACGTCTTTGGACGGTTAAAACAACATCTGTTCCTGCTTCGCCGCGGATTAAGTCGGTTATTTCAGCTAATTCGCTAGCCGTCGTATCAATGCCATCAACAGCTAAAATACGGTCATTTAAATGCAAGCCCGAGGATTCAGCCGGAGCACCGCTAATAAAGCTGTAAATTACAATATACCCGTCTTCATTTTCTGTTAAATGGGCGCCAATTCCAGTTAGTTCTCCTTCTAAATAGCTATTATAGGCACTGGCTTCTTCAGGAGGTAGAAAGGCGCTATATTCGTCTTCAAGGGCTTCAACCATGCCAATCATGGCATTATAAATAAGAGTTTCGGTGTCTAAATCTTCGCGGCCGTAATAGCTAGTGTGTAAACGGTTCCAAACATCAACAAAAATGTCTAAGTGCGGTATCTCGTAAGTTAATTCTTCATCAAATAATTCAGCTTCTAGTTCTGCAAAATCGTCGACAAGTTGGCTTCCATAAAGAAAAACATCCATTTTAAAGAGTAGATCTGTAGCTTCGCCACGGGTTAATGGTTTTAAAGGGCGGAAATATTCGGAATCGTCTGAATCAAGTGGGTCAATTAAATCGTAAATTTCTCCATAATAAACTGTCGGGGCATACCAGGCGTTGTAGCGGACATCGCGATAGTTTAAAGTCCAAGCTTCTTCGTGCATTAAGCGCGGGATAGGTATTCCGAGCAAATTAAGAACCATTTGAATTCCTTCGACGCGAGTTAAAGGTTCGTGAGGGTTAAGTTCAGATTCGTCGTCTAATAAGCCAATTTCATAACCTTTTTGCACAAAAGGGGCAAACCAGGCGCCCTCTGGGACATCTTGGTAAGGATAAGTGCGTAGTTCGACAGCATTTGGATCAACTTGATAGTTGGCGAGTAGCATTTTCAAAAATTCAGCGCGTGTTACGGCAATTTCAGGTTGAAAATCACCTCCTTCATAGCCTTCAATAACTCCTTTTTCTTGAAGATATTTAATGGAATCTAAATAAGTATTGGCTTCGGTGTCCGTAAAGTCAGCTTGGGCAAGGGGTGTAATTAATAGGGTGGAAAGTAGTAGGGCGGCAAAAAGGCGTTTCATTAAGGTTTGATTAAATTTTAAAAGCGGCCCCATTCTAGCGAATGGGGCCTTAAAGGCAACTTGAAAATGGTTTTAGGCGACTAGTGAATTGGGATCGCCTCCAACATAATGTCCTTCTTCGTCGTGACAAAGGGGATATCCATGAAGTAGATTGGTTTGAAGTGTACTCATGCCTATTCTATCTCTAGCATGTTCAGTAGTTGAGCCTAATGGGTGAGCTTTGTCGTGAGCAGTAAGGGCTGGCCCGCGACGTCCGGTGCTTTCAAGCATTACTAATCGGCGGTTTCTTCCTTGGGCTGCGCCGGGATTTCTATCATCTAATAATCCTTCAGCCGTTGGTTGAGGGATTCCTTGGCCGTCAATTTGTCCGTCTTTAAGAATCTCTTCAGCTTGTTCCGCATCGGGATTATCACTAACTGTAAGTACCATGTTTAGGGTGGATTAAATTATGGGGTTAACTAATTTTGGCTTAGGGCTGCAAAAAAAGCAAGGGTCAGCGGATGTGAAAATATTGGGTTAACCTGATTTTTAGTACACCTTTTGTTGTTATTTAAGGTGAAAAATGGTATAATATATTGAATTTGAACCTTTTTTATGCCCGAAAACACCACTTTATCGCTTTCTAAAGTCAAATTAGGCGCCTCTGTCGTTGTGCTTCTGGGTGTTTTGGCTGGATTTACCTTTATCACCTCTTTTTGGGGAGAATCACACTTTCAGGGTGGACCCACTGAGGATCTTTCCCAAATTGAATATATTTCTGGTGGGGACGTGCAAGTGGGGGTAAATGAGGAATCGTCTGTGCTTTCAGACCAAACTTTAGAATCGGGAATGTCTTTTTCAACTGGAGAAGATTCTGAGTTAGCAGTTCAGACTTATGCTGCTGATTTATTGCGTCTTTACCCTAATACAGAGGTTGTTTTTGAAGAAGTAGATTTAGAATCTGATCCGATTCAGGCTAAAGTTCGTTTAGTTTCTGGTGAAGTTTGGGTTAGTGATTTGCAGGGGACTGTAAAATGGGTTTTGGAAGCTGATCAGGTCCGGATTGAGCCTGAAAATGGTTCGACTTATGTTTCTTTTGATGATGATATTTATGTTTTGGCAGCTCATCATCCTACGGAAGTTTCTTTTTTGGAGGATGATACGGTGTTGAATTCATATCTGGTGACTGAATCACACGAAGTTTCTATTCAACCCTCTAGTGTGACCTCAGTTTTGGGACAACTCCGCTATACCAAGCTTACGAAAGAGTTTCCTTTTGTGTATGAAGATGAAGATGATTGGGATGATCGTTATACCTCAGCTCTAAAAGAAGATGAACGGCGTTTGGCAGAAGTTTATTCTACGTTTGTATCCTCCTTGCGACGTAATGGAAATGGCGGCTTAGAAGAAGGTTCTTTTCGTCATGATTTACAGGGTTGGTATCGTACGATTCGTTCTTATTTAACAGTGAGTGATCAGCATTTATTAGAGATTGAGGAGGATGAAGATTTAGAGCTTTTATTGCAAGCGCTTTATTTGATTGTTCAGGGCGAGGATGCCACGGCTAGCGATCGTTTGCAGGCCTTTAAAGTGGCTGCCCAAGATTTTGAAACTTTGGATAAATTGGCGGAGTTTGATCGTGTTTTTAAATCTGTTTACTACGGCGATGCTTTTTATGAGGCGAAGTCTTTAGTGCGGGAGGTCCAGTACGAGCGAGCGAGTGAAGAAGAGCGACTTGTTTTATCAATGCAGTTTTTGCGGGAATTGCTTAATGAAGCTTATGATTTGTTAGATCGTGGGGATCGAACTGAGGCTAAATTAGCCTTGGAGGCTTATAACGAAACTTGGCAGTCTTTGATTAATCGAATAGATTCAGATTTGCCTGGAGTGGTACAAGGGTTAACTGCTGAGCGTCAAATTTTGCAGAATTTGCTTTATCGTGAAGATACTTTTTATGCAGTTTCTTATTATGAAGTTTTAAGTGATTTGGAGGATAAAATTTTGACACTTACCGCAGAAGAATATGATTTAAATGAGGAGCGTCAGGCTTTTGCGCAAGATAAGCTTAGGGCTTTAAGCCGTTTAATTGATCTGACTGATGATGAGCTTGTTTCAGTGGAAGATTCTTTGGATTTGGGTTATTTATTAATGTCTGATGCCCGTGATTTATTGAATGATGTAACAACTGAAACAGCGGTGAAGTCATATTTTTTAGATCAGTTAAAAGAGTTTAGTTTGATGTTTGAGTTTATTGGTTCTTCTGACTTTGTTTTGAGTGAGGGTTCATTTGAAGATAAGTTCCAGGATTACTTAGAAAAAGAAGGGGATATGGAGGCCTTAGCAGATTATATTTTGGGTCTTACTGGTGAGGAGGAGGAAACAGAGTTGACCTTGGAGGAGGCCCAAGCAGAGGCTGAAGAGGCTTTTGATAAGGAGGGAATTGATTATATTGCTTTGGTTCCACTGGGTGATCAAGGATATCGTTTGTTTCAAGTTGAAGGTGGACGCGTGGATTTAGTTGAATTTGAAGCTAATTATGATCGGGTTTCAGAAATTATTTATGATTTAGAAGTTAATGGTGAAGTGTTTTCTGCGGGAGTAAAATTAGAAGATTTAGGCGATGCAATTGTGCAGGCTACGACCGAGGAAAGTGATGATGAGGAAGAGGAAATTGAAATTGAACAAGGTTTGAGTTCGGTAGAGGCCTTTGCTATAGATTTTGCGAAAACAGCTCTACTTAGTGAGGGGTTAGAAATTAGCGATGATGAAATTTCGATTGTTGATTTGAATGAGAACTTATTTGCGATTAGTTATGAAATGGAATATCAGGGACAGCCTGTTCAAGTTGAGTTTTTATTTGATGCTGACACAAATGAAGCTTCGGAGATTTTAGCGGTTTTTGGTGAGATGGTGGTGACTGTAGATGAGGAGTTGCCAGTATCAGAAATGGAGGCGCTTATTGAGGTCAATTTAGAGCCAGATTTAGAGGAAGAAGTAACTACCGAAGAGTCGGTTGAGACTGAATAAAGTAAAGTTGCGGGTTTCGGCGCGCTGTGATACATTTTCGCCAGTCGCAAATTTTTTGTTTTTACTATGGCTAAAGAGAAAGCTACGCCGCAAGAATATGGAGCAGATCAGATTCAGGTCTTAGAAGGCTTGGAGGCAGTTCGAAAACGTCCGGGAATGTATATTGGGACCACAGATATAGCTGGTTTGCACCACTTAATTTGGGAGGTTGTTGATAATGCGATTGATGAGGCCATGGCTGGTCATTGTACTCATATTTTGGTGACGATTCATGATGATGGTTCATTAAGTGTGCATGATAATGGGCGTGGTATTCCGATTGAAAAACATAAGAAAACTGGTAAATCTGCCCTAGAGACTGTACTTACGGTACTGCATGCTGGTGGTAAATTTGGTGGTGGTGGTTACAAAGTTTCTGGTGGTTTGCATGGTGTGGGTGTTTCGGTTGTGAATGCGCTTTCTACCAAGCTTTCCGCTGAGATTTGTCGTGATGGCAAGCGTTATGCCCAGCAATATGATATGGGGGTTGCTAAAAAAGAGATAGAAGTTGTAGGCGAGGCTAAAGAAACTGGTACAGTTATTCGGTTTTGGCCGGATGCCAAAGTGTTTGAGACAGTGGAATTTAATTTTCAAACTATTGTTACTCGCATGCGACAGCAGGCTTACCTTACCAAGGGGGTAATGATTAGTGTGGTTGATGAACGTGAAGGTCAGGATAATAAAAAATATCGTTTTTATTTTGAAGGTGGAGTTAAATCTTATGTTAGTCATTTAAATAAGGGCAAAGACACTACTTCGGAGGTGATTTATATGGAACGGGAAGCGGAAGAGGGAAATATTGAAATTGCCATGCAATATACAAATTCTTTTCAAGAGCATGTCTTTACTTTTGCAAATAATATTCATACAACAGAAGGTGGTATGCACTTAACTGGGTTTAAGTCGGCCCTAACTCGTATTGTTAATGCTTATGGTCGGAAAAATAATTTTATTAAGGAAAAAGACCCTAATTTAACCTCTGAAGATGTACGTGAAGGACTTACTATGGTTCTTTCGGTGAAGTTGGGTGATCCACAGTTTGAAGGTCAAACTAAGAGTAAGTTAGGTAATCCGGAAATGAGAACGGCAGTTGAAACGGTATTTGGTGAGTTTTTTCAGGAATATTTAGAAGAAAACCCAGAAGATGGGAAAAAAGTGTTTGCAAAATGTGCTTTGGCGGCTCGGGCTCGTCTCGCGGCTCGTGCAGCGCGTGACACAGTTATTCGAAAAGGCGCTTTGGATGGCTTAACTTTGCCTGGTAAATTAGCTGATTGTTCGTCAAAGGATCCTAAAAATTCTGAGTTATTCATTGTTGAGGGAGATTCGGCGGGAGGTTCTGCTAAGCAGGGTCGTAATCGAGAATTTCAGGCTATTTTGCCACTGCGTGGTAAGATTTTGAATGTAGAACATGCTCGTATGGATCGCATTTTGGGTAATACCGAGATTAAGGCTTTAATTATTGCGATGGGTATTGGAATTGGGGAATTTTTTGATATTGAAAAGCTTCGTTATGATCGCGTGGTAATTATGACTGATGCGGATGTAGATGGAGCGCATATTAGAACTCTTCTTTTGACACTATTTTATCGTTATTTCCTTCCGTTAATTGAGGGTGGTCATTTGTATATTGCGCAACCACCGCTTTATAAGCTTTCTCAAGGAAAGCGAATTAAATACGTTTATACTGAGGATGGAAAGGAGGCGTTTTTGAATGAAGCAAATCCAGATGCTAAAATCGGGATTCAACGATATAAAGGTCTTGGAGAAATGAATCCTAAGCAACTTTGGGAAACCACTATGGATCCGGAAACTCGTCGGATGCTTAGAGTTACAGTAGATGATGCGGAGCGGGCTGATAAGGTGTTTGATACGCTTATGGGCGCCGAGGTTATGCCACGTAAGAAGTTTATCCAAACTCATGCTAAGCGAGTTAAGAATCTGGACATTTAGAGATTTTTATAGCATAAAAGTATTATTTTAACACCCTTCCGATAGTTGTCTGGTTGTTTTGTGGTATACCTGTTGAAGAGGTGGGGTTTTTGCGGTAAAATGTTAAGAATCAAAAAATAAAACAAATATTTTATGGATTTCTCGGTGGATGGTTTTCCTGGAAAACTTATTGATTTGGGAGCAGTGGGGACGTTCAAAGCACGGATAACTCGCTTAAATAAGCGGATTAAAGGACGGAGTTATAAATTGCGAGAGCTTGTTGAAAGTGATGAGGGGAGTTTTTGGTTGTTTGAGGCTGAGGATGATGATGAGATTTTGGGAGGGGTTTTAAAAATGAAAAAAGGGCGTTTTTATGCCATAAGTGAGGATGTTTTGAGCCTTTTGGATTCAGAATTTGCAAGAAAATCTTAAGAGAGCTTGACTAGGTTGAACCCAGTATCTATACTGCATCCGCTATTTTAAGAATAATTTTTTTATGGCTGTCAAAGTTAAAAAAAGTTCGAAAGAGTCGTTTGAGCGCTTTATGTCTCGGTTTGACGGGATGGTACAGCGTGCTCGTATTGTTCGTTTGCTTAGAGAGCGTCGTTATCGCAAAAAGGATCCGACTAAGCGTCAGGTTCGTGAATCAGCGCTTAAGCGTGATGAGTATCGCGCCAAACGTGAGAAAATGAAATTCTATTAGGTATCACAGCCTCCCATGGTTCTTGTAAAGGACTTTATTCATCGCGCCCGCGTTTTGGATAAAAGGCTCGAAGCCGAGCTGGTTTTAGCGGATGTTTTGGGGGTGTCAAAAGAGCAGATATTTGCTTATCCAGAGCGTGATTTAAATCTTGAGGAGGAGAAAAAAGTGGCATTATTTTGGAAGAGAATAGAAAAGGGAGAGCCTCTTGCTTATGTTTTGGGGTCAAAGGATTTTCATGGAATTACTTTAAAAACAGATAAGCGAGCTTTGATTCCACGTCCGGAGACTGAGTTTTTGGTGGAGAAAATCATGGATTTAGTGGAGGGGATAGCACATCCTCGAATTTTGGATGTTGGGACAGGTTGTGGGGCGATTGCTTTGGCCTTAGCCCATGGTCTACCTGAGGCGTTTGCTTTTGGAAGTGATGTTTCCGAGGAGGCGATTGCCTTGGCCCAGGAAAATGCCGCGCAATTAGATTTAGAATCTAAAGTGCAGTTTTGGGTTTCGGATTTGTTAAAGGGGATCCCAAAGGACTTAGAGTTAGATGTTTTGGTGGCGAATTTGCCGTATATTGGGGAAGAGAAGTTTCATTTTGTAGAGAAAAATGTGGAGGATTATGAGCCTCACGTGGCTTTGTTTGGAGGGCATGATGGACTTCGTTTATATGAGAAATTGTTCGAACAAATAAATTGTTCAACAATGGGCATGAAATGGGTTTTGGGTGAATTTGGATCTCTACAGAGAGAGGTTTTGGAGCAAATGTTGAGCCACTTTTTTTCAGATAAAAAATGGGAAGTATTGCCAGATTTGGCTGGATTGGATCGTTACTTTATAATCAATTTATGATGTTGCAGAAATTACAGAAATTTTATGATGAATTAAAGGAAGTGGAGGCCAAAATGGCGGATCCAAATATTATTGCGGATCAAATTGAATATCAGAAATTAGTGCGTCGGCGAGTTGACCTTAAGCCACGGGCTGAGGTTTATGAAAGATTAAAGATAGTGGAGGATACAATTACCGAGGCGGAAAATATGCTTAAGGAGGCTGAGGATACGGAAACTAAAGAATTTGTAAAAAAAGAATTGGCGGGGGCAAAAGAGAAGCAAGAAAAAATGATCGAAGAGGCCAAGGTTGCTTTACTTCCGATTGACCCTAATGATTCTAAGAGCTGTATTGTGGAAATCCGGGCTGGCGCGGGTGGTGATGAAGCGGCTTTGTTTGGGGAAGAGCTTTCGCGTTCATATTTTCGTTATATGGAAGGTTTAGGTTTTAAAATGGAATTGATCGGCCGAAGTGATAATGAGGGTGGAGGAGTTCGGGAAATTGTTTTTAAAGTAGTGGGGGTTGGGGCTTATGGGGTTTTGAAGTACGAAAGTGGTGTGCATCGCGTGCAACGTATTCCCACCACGGAAAGTCAGGGCCGAATTCATACCTCAACTTCGACAGTGGCGGTGCTTCCTGAGGCTGAGGAAATGGATATTGAGATTAAAAATGAGGATATTCGGATTGATTTTTATCGTTCGCAAGGATGTGGTGGGCAATCTGTTAATACGACAGATTCTGCAGTGCGAATTACGCATGTGCCAACAGGACTCGTGGTGTCATGTCAGGACGAAAAATCTCAGCATAAAAACAAGGCCAAGGCCATGGGCGTTTTGCGAGCTCGTTTATATGCTTTTGAAGAGGAAAAAAAGCAGGCTGAGCTTGGAGAAAAGCGTTTGGCCCAGATTGGGACAGGCGATCGTTCTGAAAAAATTAGAACTTATAATTTTCCGCAAGACCGAGTAACGGATCATCGAATCAAGCAAAGCTGGAGTAATTTGCCGGGGATAATGAGTGGAGACATTGGACCGCTTATTGAGGCGTTGAAAAAGGCTGACCAGGAGGAGATGTTGGCGGCGGCATAACTTCGTCTGGAGGCATAACTTCATCTTCCATCATCCATTGAAGGAGAGCGTCTTGTTGGGCTTGCTGTGCGGCTTCTTGTTGGGCTCGTTGTTGAGCTTGGTAATCTGCTTCCCATGTCGCACAATCTTCTGCAGCGTTGTCTGGAGGGACAACATCCGGAGTTTCAGCCTGATTGAGCAATTCGCGTGTGCTTGAAATTAATGATTGTGGAGAAACAACTATATAGCTAGCCCCTTTCTCTCTAAGAAGTCTGGTTGATTCTTCTAAATGATTTGGTCCGGCTATAACAACAGAAAAGCCTGTTGACGGAGTAGAATCTAGGGCTGCTTCTATTTCTAGACCGGGGGCTTTCATGAGGCGATCGTGATTCCATGCTGTTGATACATCCTGTGTATAAGCACGAGCATCACAATAACAGGCGGTAATGCCATCTGAGGGCTGTCCGGCATGAAATTGGTCCCATACTGCTTGGTAGGTAAGTGGGCCAATGAGAGGTTCACATGGAATTACGCTTCCTTTGTTGTCCATCATGAATGCAACTCCTTGCATAAGCTCATGTGCTTCGAGAGTTGCTAGAGTATCTGAGTAAGAGGGAACCGCGCCAACAAAGGTAACGTTTTCATGGTATGTAGCTGCAAAATGGCTTGATGCGGCTAAATATAAATTATCTGCTCCTAATGCTTCTTCTGATAATTCCAGGCGGCGATTAGGGTCGGACGTGCGTAATAGTCTTTGTAGTAGGCCCCTATCGTATTCAGTGGGTGTTGCTCCTGCTATTTCGTTTAAAGTTGCCCATTGAGGACTGTTTTCTTGAATGATACGGATTTTGCCGTATTCGTTTATTAGGCTTTGTAATATGCGAAAAATTTCAACTTGAGCTAGGCGGCCTTCTTCATTGTCTTCGTCGCTAAAGCTTGGGTCAACGTGTGAATCGCTCAAGAGAATAACTGTTTGCGGTGACTCAGGGACAATGTTTGCATCAATAATTTCTCCTTGTGCTGGTGGGCTATACGTATCAGGATCGAATTTTTTTGGCGGGTCAATATCTGGTCCAGCGCTTGGTGCTTTTGGAGACGCAGAACTCTTTCCTTTTTCAATTAAATCAGGAGTGTTGTCGGCACTTTTTGGTCCAAGGCCAACTTTCGCTAGCATTCGTTGGCCAAAATCTGTAGTAGCACCAGTGAGTAAGAAGCCAATGGTGGCAATAGCGACGGGGACAGCGATCCGGGCTGTAGGATTTTTTCGAGGAGTATTAGACATAGTAATTTATTTTGAGGTTTGCAATTTTAGCATTTATTTAATAAATGTCAATTCCCTCTTGAGGGGGATGCTTCTTATTGAATGAAGTGATTTCCTAGACTTTGTTTGCGTTTTAGCGCCGCGGTTGTCACTTCTTTGGCTGTGGCTAGCATGTTGCGAGTTTCGCGGAGAGGAATGTTGATGGATTTGTAGGTTTTAAGGTCATTTTCCAGGGATTCGATGGTCGCGAGGGCTTGCTTAAGGCCTTCTGGAGTGCGGATGATCCCTACTTTTTGCCACATGGTTTCGCGCAATGCGCGGCGAGTTTGAGCAATTTTATTGCGTAAGGCGGGAGTGATGCGTTGCCATTTGGGTTTAGTGAATTTGGGAAGTTTATTAAGTTTTGGAGTTTTTTTGATTTGCGGAAGGATTTGGGAGGAGAAAACTAAGGCTTCTAGTAGAGAGTTAGAGGCGAGGCGGTTGGCACCGTGTACTCCTGTCCAGGCTACTTCTCCAAAAGCATAGAGTCCTTTGAGCGCGGTTTCTCCTTTTAAGTTAGTGACAAGGCCACCACAGCAATAATGAGCAGCTGGTGAGATGGGGATTAAGTCTGTAGTGAGGTCTAATTTGTGTTGTTGTAGTTTTTGATAGATTTTAGGGAAGCGGAGAATGGTTTCAAGGGGGCTTAAATGGCGAATGTCCAGGTAAGCACCGCCCTCTAAATCAGCTTGGTAGGTGGCGCGGGCGACGACGTCGCGGGGAGCTAAATCGCGTTGTTTGTGGGCGCCAGCCATAATGGATTTGTGATTTGCGTTAGTTAGTTTGGCGCCCTCTCCACGAAGCGCTTCGCTCAGCAGAAACTTGGTTCGACCATGCACTTTTAGGGCAGTGGGATGGAACTGGATGAATTCTAGGTCACGAGTTTTGAGGCCCGCCCGAATGCCCATGCCAATTCCGTCGCCAGTCGAAATTTCGGGATTGGTAGTGTGTTTGAAAATTTGGCCAACTCCTCCTGTTGCGAGGATGGTGTTGGATGCAAAAACATGCAGAATTTTGCCATCTTGAATCGCTTCGACGCCGTAACAGCGTTTGTTTTTTGTGAGCAAGTCTACGGCAAAAGTGTGTTCCCAAATAGTAATGTTTTTGGTGGATTTCACTTTTTTAAGGAGTGCGTGTTCGATTTCTTGACCAGTGTAATCTCCCACAAAAGCAATACGGCGTTGGGTGTGTCCGCCTTCTTGCGTGAGGCTTAGTTTCCCGGTTTCGTCAGTGGCAAAGGGCACACCAATGGTTACCAGTCTTGCTATTGCCTCAGGGCCGTGTTTAACCATAAATTCAACGGCTTTTTTGTTGTTGTGATGTGACCCAGCCTCCATGGTGTCACTGACATGTTTTTTATAGTTATCCGTTTTATCCAAAACAGCGGCAATTCCGCCTTGGGCGCGGTTGGTGCCGGTGGCTACGGTGTGTTTTTTAGTAATTATTAAGACTTTGCCAAATTCAGCGGCATTTAGAGCAAAGTTAAGGCCCGCGATTCCAGATCCAATAACAATAGTGTGATATTTGTTCATGGGGACCGATTGTATCAGATAATATCGGTTTTGCGGAGCTTTTCTAGAAGGTTTTTTATGTTTGGCCAATAGCTGGTGTCATGAGTCATGTCAGCTACAGCTTGATATTGGTCTTTTCGTTCTTCCCAAACTTCTTCGAGTTCTTCTAAGGCAGTTTTTTCCCCTTTTAAAGAGGGGCGTTCATAACTTAGATTTAGATTTTTTTGAAGTGTTTCTAAGGGACAGCTAAGCAGGACTACAAAGCCTGTTTTTTTAAGGGCAGCAGCGCTTTCGGGGTTCATCATGGTTCCGCCACCAGTGGAAATAACAGTTTTATTTAAGGTGGAGCATTCGAGCGCGGTTTCATGTTCAATGGCTCGAAATTTTTCCCAGCCAACTTCTTTTACATATTGATCAATTTTTTTGTTCACTTTGGCCTCAATAAGATGATCAATGTCTACAAATTTCCAGCCAAGTTTTTTGGCCAAATCTTTTCCAAGAGAAGTTTTTCCGCTAGCGCGCATACCTGTTAAAACGATATTCATTAGTGCTTGATTAGACTGCTAAAACGGTTGGCCATGATTAAGGCGATTATACAGAGTCCCGTGCCAATTAGGAATGGGTACATGTTCCCATAGGTTTGTCCTATTGGTGCAAAAATAAAGGCTCCGACAGCAATGGCACTCATCTGCATAAAATTCACCAAACCAGCCATGCCTCCGGATCGTTCGCTTGGGAAGAGCTTGCGTACACCATAATACAAGAATATTAGCATGAAAGCGTCTCCAGCTTCGTGAATAAAGCGTCCTAGTAGAGAGATGTCGATGCGTGGCATAATCATTAGTATATGACCAATGGCGGAGAGTAATAATCCTAGATATAGAATATGCAAAATAGACCATTTTTTTTCAATCAAATGAATGGCCAGCTTGGCCCACAGGAGCATGGCCATAATGGCGGTGCCCATATAGATGCCCATTGCTCGGTAGGTAAGCCTAAAGTCTTCTCTAAGTAGTAGCCCATAAGAAGTCACCTCGGCTCCCATGTGTACGGCCCAGATAAAAATCATACTAATAAATAGAATAACTGGTAGCTTAAAAATGTCTTTTCGGTATTCTTTTATTTCGAACTTAAAGGTCTCAGTTTTAGGTAGGATGATAGTTAGAGCGGCGATTGCGTAGGTGAAAGTTCCGGTGATTTGGAGCCATAATTCAATTGGTATTGAGTCTAGAATTAGTCCACCTAAAAATACTCCCAGACCAGCGGCAAACAGATAAGAACCAACGTAATTCCCAATTTGTTTATTCTGGGTTTTATTGCCGGTTTTGTAAAAAATGCTATCTATGGAAAGGTTGCTCATAGTAACTCCAAAGCTGCCAAAAGTTATAATTGCGAGTAGGGCCCAAAAGTTCCCTCCAACTAATGAAATTAGCCAAAGGTTGGTGCCATTTAGTAGATAACCTAAAAAGGCGATGTTTTTGGAGGAAACTCGATCATTTAGTAGGCCAATTGGTATGGCTGATAAAATGCTAGTGATAGGAAAGACAGCGAACAGAATTCCTTGTTGAAGCCCAGTGAGACCTATTTGGGTGTAGTAGATCCCCCAAAAAAACAGCATGGTTTGGGCGATGAATTTCGACATGCTGATAAAAAATGTGGCCTTGCTGACGTTAGTGCTCATTGGATTTTTTTAAGATCTTCCCAAAAGGTAGGGTAGGTTTTGGACACGCAGCTTGGATCAAGGATTTCTAGGTTTGTAAGGCGAGATTGAGCCATGCCAAAGCACATGGCCATGCGATGGTCTTTATAGGTTTCGATTTGGGCGGGGCGAAAGGATTCAGGGTTTCCTTGGATGGTGATTGAGTCATTTGTGGTCGTGGTTTGTGTTCCAATGCGATTGAGTTCAGTTTCAAGAGCGTTTAAACGATCACATTCTTTTATGCGGAGATTATGAATTCCCGTGAGAATTGTCTCGCCAGGTGCAAAGGCAGCCACTGTGGCAAGAGTCATGGCTCCATCTGGAAAAGAGTTGGCATTGACTTGGCCGAGCGGTTTAAGTGTGGCTGGACCAGTAATGGTTATGCCGGTTTCGGTTTCTTGAACTTGGCAGCCCATTTGTTCCAGGTAGTCGAGAATTTGGATGTCGGGTTGTAGAGTTTGGCGCGATAAATTGGCCACAGTTATAGTTTGACCGGTGATGGCCGCGAGGCCAAAAAAGTAAGTGGCACTGGAGGCGTCAGCTTCGATAATTAGATCTGTTGGTTGGTAATTTTGAGGGGGGATTGTAAAGTTCTTATATTCATCACGTTTAATATCTTGTACACAAAATTTGTTCATTAAATCTAGCGTCATATCAAGGTAGGGCTTGGAAGTGGTTTCGCCTTCGACGTGAATAGTTAGCCCTTCGGGTAAAAGGGGAGCCAAGATCATTAGAGCGGATATATATTGACTGCTGTTTTTTCCAGGAATATGAGTTTCGGAATGGGTTAGTGATGTCCCATGAATTGTAAGTGGAGGACAACCGTTTTGGGCGCTGATATTTGCTCCTAATTCTGCGAGAGCATCAATTAAGTCTTGCAGAGGGCGCTCTTGCATGCGAGCATCTCCGGTAATAACACTTAGAAAAGGCTGATGAGCAAGGATGGCGGTTAAAAATCGTACTGCAGTCCCAGCGTTGCCTAAATAAATTGGTCCAAGTGGCCCTTTTAAAGCGTGGGGGGCATCAACTGTCAAAGTTGTCCCATTGGTTTCAATAGTGACCCCTAAAGTTTGTAGCGCCTCGATCATGACGCTGGTGTCGTCACTTAATAAACATCCCGAAAGCACGCTTTTGCCAGGGGCTAAGGCCGCCATTAATAAGGCGCGATTGGTGTAACTTTTGGAGCCGGGAATGGTGATTGTTTGCGTCATAGAACTGCTTTTACGTCTTTTTCAGTAATATCATGAATAATTTTTGGGGTCCCGGGGCGTTTTAACAGAGTAAAAGTATAAGTTTTGCCCTGATTTTTTTTGTCTCGAGTGAGGGCTTTTAATATTGGTTGGCGATCTATTTTTGCGGGGATGCGGGTCGGTAATTTGAGTGCTTTTAAGATTTCTTCAATGCGTTCACAGTTTTTCGAAGATAGCAGTTTTTTGTCGACGGCGAGGCGGTTTTCTAAATTCATGCCAATGGAGATGGCTTCGCCGTGATTTAAACGGTAATTACTGGCATGTTCAATGGCGTGTCCAATGCTGTGGCCGTAATTAAGGATCATGCGTAAACCTTTTTCAAGTTCGTCTTTTTGAACGACCTTTCCTTTTACGCGGCAGGATCGTATTAGTAGTTGAGTGATGGTGGTAGTATGAGCAGCGCGGGCTTTTTCCGGGTGCTTTTTGAGGATTTTCAGGATTTTTTTGTCGGCAATGAGCCCGTGTTTAACAACTTCGGCTAAGCCGTTTAAAACCTGCTTTTTAGAGAGGGTGCTTAGTACTTGAGGGTCAATATAGACTTTTTGGGGTTGAGTAAAAGCTCCGACTAAATTTTTTCCTCCAGTTAAATCTACTCCAGTTTTGCCACCAATGCTGGAATCAGACATGGCCACCAGAGTGGTAGGGATTTGGATAAAAGGGATACCGCGCATGAACATTGAGGCCACAAATCCGGCCACGTCGCCAACTACTCCGCCTCCGAGGGCAATGACACAACTTTTCCGATTATGCCCTAGCTGAACCATTTGCATGGCTAGTTTTTCTACAGTTTTTAGGGTTTTGTGCCGCTCACCAGCTTGAAAAGAAATCATGGTGGCATCTAACCCTTGTTTGCGCATCAGTTTGAGGAATTCTTCGCCATACAGTTTTTTTACATTTGTATCTGTAATAATGCAGTATTTTTGGCCAAGTTTGTGCTTTTTTATATCCTCTGGAATGCGATGAAAACAGCTTGGTGCAATTAGGATTGAGTACGAATTGTCGACGTACTTTTTGAGTTTAATGCGTTGTGCATAGCGTTTGAAGGCGGGCATATTTTGTGAAAAAATTAGATAGTGCGGCCGACTGCTTCGGCAATAGGTTTAAGGTTTTTCATAACTTTGAGATAATCTTTTGGAGTTAAAGATTGGTCTCCATCCGAAAGGGCTTCCTCTGGGTTTGGATGAACTTCGATCATTAGACCATCTGCTCCAGCAGCAATAGCGGCTTTGGAAACTGGTTCAACTAAGCTGCGGCGTCCAGTGGCATGACTGGGGTCTACTACAACTGGTAAATGGCTTAATTCTTTAAGTAGTGGCACAGCATTAATGTCGAGTGAATTGCGAGTTTCGGTTTCAAAAGTACGCATTCCACGTTCACAAAGGATAACGTTGTGATTTCCTTCAGACATAATGTACTCCGCAGCTAACAAAAATTCTTTGATAGTGTTGCTCATGCCGCGTTTAAGAAGAACTGGTTTTTTGGTCTTTCCAACCTCTTTTAACAGATTGAAGTTTTGCATGTTGCGGGCACCGATTTGGAGAATGTCAGCGTATTTAACAACGAGTAATACATCGCGAGTGTCCATGACTTCAGTTACAACACCAAGTTTATTGGCGTCAGCGTTTTTGCGAAGGAGTTTTAGGCCTTCTTCGCCTAAACCTTGGAAAGAGTATGGTCCGGTGCGAGGTTTGAAGGCGCCGCCCCGAAGAACATTGGCGCCAGCTTTTTTTACTGCTTTGGCGGCGGCCTCCATTTGTTCTGGAGTTTCGACGCTGCAGGGTCCGGCCATAACAATAATTTTTTTATCGCCGATTTTGACCTTGTCTCCATCTACGACAATGGTGGTGTTTTCATTTTTGCTTTCTCTAGAGGCAAGAGTGTAAGGCCTTAAAACGGGCATAACTTTGCTTACACCAGGAAGAGAATTTAAATGGCGGACATCAAGTGTGCGCTCGTCACCGATTACCGCGATAACAACGCGTTCGGTGCCGATTAGGGGCATTGGTTGCAGGTTTTTGGCCCGCATTTCATCCATTATGTGTTGAACCTCCTTCTCTGGAGCATTCTTTTTCATCACAATAATCATGTTGATTGAGTTTAAGAATTGATTATTTGCGGCGCGACTTTGAGTTTAACATGGTGTAGAGGGTTAAAGAATATATGAAAAAAAACTTTCCTTGCGCGCCGCGTAGAAAGTTTTCTAAAGAGAATGAATCTTTAAACTTTCCTTACGGCGTAAGGAAAAAATAAAAAAAGTAATCAAAATCCCAGCTTGATGAGCTGGTTTTTCTCGCATTTGAGGTTTGAGAAAGATTACTTTTAATCATAGTGAGCGCAATATAACAGTGGTTAGGTGATGTGTCAAATTGAGGGGGCTAACTCTTCTTACGTCGTTCATTTTTTGTTCATCTTGAGTTATAGTAAGACGCGATGTTTATAGATACTCATTGCCATTTAACTTTTAAGGATTTTGATCGTGAGGTCGAGGAAGTTGTTTTGCATGCGCAGAAATGCGGCGTGGAAAGATTAATTGCCGTGGGCGTGAATTTAGAAGACTCACTTAAAAACTTAGAATTAGCTGAACGGTTTGAAGGAGTTTTTGCTACTTTTGGGGTTCATCCGAGTGATGCTGAAAAATGGGACGCTACAGTTTTGGAAACGTTTTTAGAGAAAATCCGTGAAGGATGGGATTCGCACACCAAGAATGTAGTTGCCATTGGTGAAATCGGGTTGGATTATTACCATATGCGCGCACCAAAAGAAAAACAAATAGAGGCTTTTCGGGCGCAATTGCAATTTGCAAAAAAAATTCAATTACCGGTTATTGTGCATTCGCGTGATGCTTTTGAAGACGTTTTCCGAGTGTTAGAGGAAGAATGCATGGAATCAGTGGTTTTTCATTGTTTTGCTGAGGGACGTAAAGAGGCTGAGCGAATATGGGCCAATGAGTGGCACACTTCGTTTACTGGGACTTTAACGTTTGAAAAAAATGAGGATTTGCATGAAGTGGCTGCGATTTGCCCGGATGAATTGTATTTTTTGGAGACGGATGCTCCATTTTTAAGTCCGCAGAAATATCGCGGGCAACGTAATGAGCCGGCTTATGTGATAGAAGTTGCGCAAACAATGGCGGAACTCCGTGGCCAATCATTAGACCAAGTAGAATGGCAATCTACTAAAAATGCGGAGACGTTTTTTGGGTTGCCGCGGATGGAGGATTAATAGAGCTATTTTGTTAATTCTTTTACCACCTGATGGAGGAGGTTTTTGACTGGGAGGACAGTGAGGTTGGCTTTCTTTGTGGCCTTGGTGCGATCTTGGTAGCGGAAGCCTTTGCGGATTTCACCAGAGAGTCCAAGTTCGCCAAAGGCGACGAGATCAGGAGGGAGTGGGAATTTTTTGTGGGAGGAGAGGATGGCTAAACAAACAGCTAAATCAATGGCTGGATCTTTTACTTGCAAGCCGCCAACTACATTTACATAAACATCGTGCTGTCCGAGGTCAATTTTGGCGTGTTTTTGTAGAACGGCGATCAGGAGTTGTAAACGATTTAAATCAAATCCCGAGGTGGCGCGTTTGGGATAACCAAAGTGGGTTTTGTTAGTAAGGGCTTGGATTTCGATGATAAGCGGGCGTGACCCCTCGATGGTAACGGTTAAACAGGAGCCAATGGGGTTTTCTTGGCGGTTTTCAAGAAAGGCCTTGGTAGGGTCGGGGACTTCTTTTAAGCCTTCGGAGGTCATTTCAAATAAACCAACTTCGTTAGTTGAGCCAAAACGGTTTTTGATGCCACGAATAAGGCGTAAATCATGATAACGATCGCCTTCTAAATAAAGAACGGTGTCGACTAAATGTTCGAGTGTTTTGGGGCCAGCTAAATTGCCACCTTTTGTAACGTGAGAAATAATTAAAAGGGGAGTGCCTGAGTCTTTAGCAAAAGACATGAGCTCCTCGGTGCAGGCGCGAACTTGCGTAACTCCACCTTGCAAACCAGTGACTTCACTACTAGAGATTACTTGAATAGAGTCGATGATTACAAAATCTGGTTTTTCGGCTTTAAGAGTTGCTAAGATTGGTTCTAATAATGTTTCGTTTAAGAGGAAAAGATTTTCGGTTTTAATCTTGAGGCGTTCGGCTCGACGAGCGATTTGATCCACAGATTCTTCGCCAGAAATAAGGAGAACTTTTTTATTGTCTTTGGTTAAATTGGCGGCGAGTTGAAGGGTGATGGTTGATTTACCGATTCCCGGTTCGCCGCCCAACAACACTAAACTCCCTTCTACAATTCCACCTCCCAAAACACGATCGAATTCCGAAATATTAGTGGAGATTCGTTCAAACTTTTGCGTTGTTTGCGAAAGGCGAGTAGGGGTCGGCGCTTTGATAGAGCGTTGCTGGCGATCCTTTTTAGCTTCTTCATTAGAGACCACATCTTCGATAAAGCTATTCCAAGTTTCACAACTAGGGCATTTGCCAGCCCATTTTGAGGTTTGGTGAGAACACTTTTCGCAGATGTAAATGGTTTTGAGTTTCATGTTTGAGTCGTTTTGTGCTCCTGAGTATACCACACCAAGATTACAAAAAAATGAACAAAACATGAAATTTCTCTTGGCGAGTGGCCTAAATTTTGTTAAAGATGCTTTGGGTCAGTAGCTCAGGGGCAGAGCAGTCGGCTCTTAACCGAACGGTCGTGGGTTCGATTCCCACCTGACCCACCAGCACAATTGCAGTTAAGTGTAACTCATGGTGAATGGTGAGTTTTTTTTGAAGGCGATATTATTGACATGTTTTTAAATATGCTATACATTACTTATGTATTAATCAATTAAAACGAAGGTGTATGAATTTGTTAAGATAAGCTAAACGACTTAAAGACGAAGAATTAGTAGATACTGGGTCACTCCTTGATTTAGTCTCGGATGAGCAAGATGAGATGAGTTTACCTAATAATCTCGATGCTGAATTTTCTCCTGCTGCCAAAGAGCTGATATTAAAGCTAAAAGGCGAAATAAGGAGAATAGAAACTGCCGTGGCAGGTGTGGCAGTCTCCGAAACATATATACCAAGTTTAATGGCCGATTTAAGTGATAATTTACTGGGATATAAAGAAAATGGAACTATTTGTTATTTTAGAGATAGTCTATTGTCGCAATTGCCAATCACTAGACAGTTATTGTTGAATAAAGTTAGGGGTGAAGATCAGGGGGGGGGGGCGGCTGGTGGTTGAACTGTGAGGAGGAAATAAGAGAAGCTG
>CAYWKJ010000003.1:47949-56588 GCA_964459205.1 uncultured Candidatus Peribacteria bacterium
TACTAGTTGAGCAGCTTATTGAGGAATTACAGAGAGTAACATAAGAGTTTTGATTTTGTATAAAAAATTTGTTCGACAAGTCGTTTCTTAAAAACCACGAGGGTCGTTTTTTGGCTTAAACAAGCCATTTATCGGACGTCAAATGCTTGACTTATACTATAAAATAGTTTACAATTTTGTAATCAACATGATTATTTGCCCTTTGACAATACGTCCTTAAAGCCCAAATTTTTCTGACTTTAAAGAGGTCCTTACCCTTAATTTTTCCTCTTAAAAATGAACACAAAAAAACTTTTCGCTCTTGTTGCGACTTCTGCATTTATTGTAAATGCAGCCTTCATGAGCATGGCTTATGCCCAAATGTCTACCACTGGTGAAGTGGGAGTTACTATTGGTGGCCTTTCCATTAATAATGCTCCTAGTTCTGAAGCTTTTGGTTCTATGTCTGTTGCGACTGTGGACCAAGATATTGATGACTACGTCTTTGCTGGTGAGGTAGAGTTTGAAGATACTCGTGACTCTGGTGCAGCGTACTCAGTTTCTGTGTATGCTACTGATTTTGATGATGGTGCTGGCAATTCTTTTGCTGTTACTAATCTTTCAATGGGCGGTGATTCTCTCTCTGATGCTTCAGGAGGTCACACCGACTGTTCTACTGGTTTTGCGTCTTCTGAGACTGTTGGTTTCGCTGATGATGATGCCGATGGTGTTTCTGACTCTCAGTCACTTGTTATAGCTGATGGTACTCAAGCTACCATTACTCACTGTGCCGTTGTGCCAGTTATTGATTTGCTAATTCCTGCTTATACTCCAATGGGGAATTACCAATCTACAATTACGTTTAACATTGCGTAATTTTCTTAGGGCTTGTTGATTACTTTAAGGATGTATTGTCATCCCTTTGGGGATTTGTTTTTAAATAAAAATAAAATGCTTAAATCTTTATTAATTTCTTCTGTTGTGTCACTGGGATTCCTAGTTTCGATTTTGATGTGGCAGATGACTGATTATGATGGGACTGCTGCTCAAACTAGTTTGCTTAATGCGACTGATTTGGCTGGATTTAATTCTGTTTATGGGGAATATGATTTGGTGATTGAGCGCCCTTCGGACGAAGATTTGTCTGATTATTCGTTTTTGAATAAGTATGGTGAGGTGGTGCCATATGATGAGTATGAAACGCTTTCACTCGAGGAAGCAGCTAAATTTGTTTATTACCTTTATTAAATATGCGTTTAAGTTCTTTTATCAAAACTGGGATTGTGGGGATTCTTTTGTTGGCTATGGCTTTACCCGTTATGGCGCAGGAAAAGATGTTTATTATGCCGTATGACAGTGATTCAAGTTGGTTTATTTATGAGGTGGATCCAGGAGACTCTTTTAAAGATATTATGATGATCACTAATAATAGTGATCATGAGCAAACCGTGGAAGTAATGGCGGTAGATGCCGAGGCGACCGCAAGTGGTGCTTTTGCTCTTAAATCTACGCAAGGTGAGCAGTTAAATGTGGGGCAATGGCTTAGCGTTGAAGACTCTGTAATTACGCTTGAATCTGGAGAGCGTAAATATTTTCAATTTTTGGTAGAGATTCCAGATGGTATTCCTCCAGGAGACTATGCTGGTGGTTTAGTGATTATTCCTTATGAGGAAGAAGAAGCAGATGCTGCTAGCGGAACTGGTATTAAGACGGTGATTTCGGTCGGGGTGCGAGTTTATGTGACAGTTTCGGGTGAGGTTGATTTTGATTTTTTGTGGGATCAGTATCAACACTCTAAAAATGTTGATGGAGAGCATGTTTTTGATTATCAATTTAGTAATGATGGAAATGTAGCCGTGGAATCAACTGGTGTGATGAGATTAGAAAGTGCATTTTTTGATTCTGTGGAGATCCCGTTGAGTAGTGGGGTAGTTTACGCGGGGGAATCAATTGAACCTTTGGTGGCCTGGAAAAACCCTTTTCCTTTTGGTCCGGTAAAAGCCACTACAATTGTGGATTATTCTCGGTCTAATGTAGTTGGAGCGCTTAGTGATGAATCTATGATGGCCTGGTCTGGGACTTACGAAGAATCACTCAATTTTTGGGTGGTGCCGTATTTTGAGCTGTTGCTAACGTTATTTGTTTTTATGGGGACTTTTGGTGTGACATATTTTCGGACACATCGTGTGCAAAAGTTTAAGGCAAGTTGCACCGCTTATGCTTCTCCGGTTGATGAAAGTTTAACTACCATTGCGACGCGTTATGGTGCACCGTGGAAGTTATTGGCTAAGGTAAATGGTTTGAAATTTCCGTTTATGGTGGCGCGTGGACAAACGATTTTGGTGCCAAACAAGGCGGGTGCGGCGGCCGTGCCGGTAGCCCAGCCATCATCCCCTGTGGCTCCTGTTGCGGCGCCAGTAGCGTCTGCGGCGGTTCCGGCTCAGCCGGTGGCAGTTTCAACACCGCCTCAACCTGTGTCGCAACCAAATACTAATAATTCAAATATTTCTAATGAAAAACCTAAGCAATAATAGCCGTTGGTTACTTAAGATGAGCTTGATTGTGTTGCTTGCGCTGGCATTTTTTTGGGTGATTTTTTTCTTTTGTATTGAAAAAGCGAATGACAATAATTTGCCTGATGGGGTTTCTTTAATGCCGGTGCATGTTAATGATGTCTATCCTTCGTGGCTTTATTTTGAGGTTGAACCTGGAGAAGTTGTGGATAGTTCTTTTTTGGTTTGGAATGGTTATGAAGAAACGGCAAAAGTTGATCTGGGATCTTTGGATGCTGTTTTAAATGCAACTTTGGAAGAT
The DNA here is from genome assembly GCA_964459205.1 of uncultured Candidatus Peribacteria bacterium. GTDB lineage: Bacteria > Patescibacteriota > Gracilibacteria > UBA1369 > UBA12473 > JABJMC01. Next base: position 50,743 of record CAYWKJ010000003.1, read on the forward strand.
TTTGAATTAAAAATAGTGCAAGATGAGCAAGTTGGCATTGGGGCATGGGCGCAAGTAGAGGTGCCTAACGTGCTTTTAGATGCTCGTTCGCAGGCCGAGGTGCATTTTGTTATGACAATTCCAGAAAACGCCGAGGAAGGCACTTATTTAGGAGCTGTTTATGGAAGTTATTCACCAGAAGTTTCGGTAGATTCTCCTTTTAAAACTATTTATCAAAATGGCTTACGAGTAATTGTGAATGTTACGAATGATCCGCAAGAAGTTAGTATGATTGGAGCCAATGTGTCGATGTTGCCCCAGGTTGCCCTGACATACTTTTCGGTCTCTGTTATGATAACCATTGCGGGACTGATGAGTTTGGTAACAGCTTATCGGAACGCTAAATCCTAAAATTCTAAAACTTATTTCATGCGTTTTTTAAAATCTTCTCTTCTGTTAGGACTAATAGGAGCTGTTTTATTTGTACAAGTGGCTTCGGCTCGGTTTTATATTAACCCGGTTGATCCAGATTCTTCTTGGATGGAGTTACCAGTAGTGCCCGGGACTGAAGTTTCAGCGGAATTTGTGTTAGTGAATGGTGGTGAAGAAATGGCTGTTTTTGAAATTTCTGTGGTTGATGCTGAGGCCACGGAAGAGGAAGATGGTTTTTTTGCCTTAGCGGCTGATACATCGGAGCAAGTTGGTGTTGGATTATGGGGGATATTGGAGGCTCAAGAAGTGAGTTTAGAGGCTAGCGAAAGCCAAACTCTGAGTGTTACTTTTGTTATCCCAGAGGACGTTGCTTTTGGTGATTACTGGGGAGGTGTGGCCGCCATGGAAAAACAAGATCCTGAGGTAGTTGAAGATGAAAGTGGGCTTAAAATTGCCATTCGTAATGGCATGCGTGTTCATTTAGAAGTGATGTCAGAGGAGGATTACGAAGCCTTAATGGCTGTAAATGAGCTTGAGGAAGAAGTTTTAGCTGAGTCTCAGAGAGCGGCTGATTATAATTTATGGCTTAAGATGGGAGTTTTAACTCTAATTTTGGCATTTTTAATAGCCTTTCTTAAGTTTAAAGGTGAGAAGGGAAAGACTTTTAAATAATGGTAAAGGTAATGGTTGTTTCGTAGGAGCCAGAGGCAGTATAGGCAGGGATAGTTGTTTCCATTTCAGGTTGGAAAGAGTATTTCCCCACATAAGTATTAAGGAATCTGATCCATTTATCGCGCCATCTTCCTTCTAGTATTTTTTCAATATTTCGGATTTCTTTTTCGCCTGTTGGGGAGAGTGGGCTAGCCACTAGGGCCATGGGGTCTTGGCCGGTAAGTAGAATGACATTATCGGATGTGCCATCGTCATCACTGTCGGTAAAGGCGGTGAGGTCTGTTAGTAGTGGTGTTACTTGTGTTTGAGGTGAGCAGGCTTCGATTTCAATGGTGTCGTTTTCATCAGTGGCAACGCTGATATTGGTGAGGTCGATGGTTTCACCGGTGGCACTGTCTACCAGGTCAGTCACGGTCATATAAAGTGAGAAGCGAGGGGTTGCTTTAGGCATAAAAATTCCGCGCATATCTTCAAAATAAATAGGATCATTAAAAGTAATCGGGAGAGGGACGTCGCTAGTACTAACTTCAATTGTGCCAAAGTTTATATTGCTAGGCACTGAGGTAATGGATAGGCCACCACCACCAATACAAAGAATCGCGGCTGTTGCTATTTGAACTCCTAGCAAACTTATTAGTATCGGGCCAATAATGAGCGAAAGGCGTAATTTCATGATTAGGTGGCGATTTCGCCATATACATCAAATACTCCGGCGGGCATGTCGTGCGGCAAGTTTAGATATATAGTCATGCCATCTAGGGCAAAGCGGGGGACAAGGAAGTAAAGGTATCCTTCGTCGTCGGTGTAGTTTTCATGAGTCCCACGGCTTACTTGAATCCATAGATTGTCTGATGGCAGAGTATAATCAGAATATGCGTCTTTCATTTCTGGGAAGCGGAGTAAAAGTTGTCCTCCATCAATAAATGGGTCTTGGGTAGGGAATTCGTTAATCTCTGTGTATAAAAGGAAGTCTTTGGAATTCTTTTTAAGTTGATTATCAAAGCTGATTTGAAATATAAAATCAGGTAGGCGTTCCCAAGTGTAGTCATTTTGAATAAGGTCGCTTAAAGTAGCGTTTTCTTCAACGTTTTCGGTGGTGTTTTCGGTTTCTTCAATCACTTCTTCTTCGGCTCGGACGTTTTCGAGTCGGACGGTGATTGGTTTGGTGTAATGAGCATCATATTCATACCCTTCTGCCTTTGGCGTGATAATGGCGCGATAGCTCTTATCAAGTTCTAAATTATTGGATTCTAGAACTGGAAGATTTGCTCCCTCGATGTTTTCGAATTTAGGGCCCGGACGAAGGAGAACAGGGGTTTTTTCGTCTTGAATTTTTTTGAGCAATAACTCAGCCGGTTCAAGTTTGGTTTCGTGAAGTTCACCTTCTTTTACCCCTAGTAAAATTTGATCTTCAGTAATGCTTTCTGGGAGGTCTTTATATATAAACCGGATGGTGTCTTTGTCTTCTAAAAGTTGAGTTTGCATGTGTAGGGTTTCTCCTGTTGATAGTGTTGTTGTCCATTCAATAACGCGGATGCGTTCTGGTGATTCGCCAATTAATTGGGTTGAGATAAACGAGTTTTCTTGATCTAGAAGGATTTCTTGTGATAAAGCGAACGGCATGATTAGTGAGCCGGTATGCTCTTCCCAGGAGCTGGCTTCTTCAGATTCCTGAAAGGATAAAAAGCCGTTTTGGGCCGGATAAAGCGTTTCGAAAGTGTCGGAGTAGAAATTAAAAGGAAAACCGATTTCAATAGTGGTGGTTTCTGTGGTGTAAGTTTCTTCTTCTTCGTTGGAGAGTTCTTGCCAGAAATCATTGATTTTTACTCCTTGAAGATAAGTTTTTTGGTAGAATTCAGGGTCGTTTTCACGAACTTGCCATTGGTATTCAAGATCTACTTCTTCCTCGAGGATGTTTACGGTGACTGAAGAGACAAGGATATCGTCTTCTAAGGCTGGATTTTCGTTTTCAATAATTGCCTCGGTGATTTTGAGAATTGGTTTGGTGACTTCCTCAACAACTTCCTCTTCCTCAACAACTTCCTCTTCCTCAACAACTTCCTCTTCCTCAACAACTTCCTCTTCCTCAACGACTTCTTCTTCCTCAACGACTTCTTCTTCCTCAACGACTTCTTCTTCTTCAACAACTTCCTCTTCCTCAGTAACTTCTTCTTCCTCAACGACTTCTTCTTCTTCAACAACTTCCTCTTCCTCAGTAACTTCTTCTTCCTCAATGACTTCTTCTTCCTCAACGACTTCTTCTTCCTCAGTAACTTCTTCTTCCTCAGTAACTTCTTCTTCCTCAATGACTTCTTCTTCCTCAATGACTTCTTCTTCCTCAACGACTTCTTCTTCTTCAACAACTTCTTCTTCTTCAACAACTTCTTCTTCTTCTTCAACAACTTCTTCTTCCTCAACAACTTCCTCTTCCTCAACAATTTCTTCTTCCTCAATAACTTCCTCTTCCTCAATAACTTCCTCTTCCTCAACGATTTCCTCTTCCTCAATGACTTCTTCTTCCTCAACAACTTCTTCTTCCTCAACAACTTCTTCTTCCTCAACAACTTCTTCTTCCTCAACAACTTCCTCTTCCTCAACAACTTCCTCTTCCTCAATAACTTCCTCTTCCTCAATAACTTCCTCTTCCTCAATGATTTTTTCTTCTTCAATGATTTTTTCTTCTTCAATGATTTTTTCTTCCTCAACGACTTCTTCTTCCTCAGGTTCTTCTATGAGAATATCTGTTTGGAGGTTAGTGGTGTGGATTTTGAAGTGTAAATTTGGGAGGAAATCAGAGTGGAATATTAGGGGGTCGCTTAAATTAATGTCACGGCGTTCGCCTGCTTTATTTAAAATTGAGGCCTGTAAGTTAAATAAGCCATTTTCGAATTTACTTAGATCTAGTGTGAATCCTTGAGAGCCGTCTTGGTAAGTGTTTATTTGATAATTGAAAGCTTCTTGTTTTCCTATGGGGAGTACTGGTTGAGCTACGATTTCTATAATTCCTTCTAATGTGTTGGCATTAGTTTCATCGATTCGGATTTCAATCGTGTCATCTTGGGGCCAGGCAGTTACATAGTGATTAACCATAAATAGCATGGAAATCGCTAGTGCGAGGTTAAAGCCTATTTTGAGGAAACGTTTTTTATTGGTGATCATTGCAAGAAGGTTTGTGATAGTGTTTTTTTATAGAAAGAGTGACCCAGCCAATAGCAAATAGATAGGCAAGCGTGGCTAGCAGGTAGAGAGCGTTATTAATAGGGAAAATTTGAGGGCTGTTTGCAGTTGAGGTTACATTGAAATTGGCCCGGACAACGTCGCTAATAATGTTTGTTGTTAAGTCGTGACTATAAATATAAGCAGTGTAATCGCCGTTTGGTACGCTTTCTGGTGCCTGAATGCTAAAAATACCTGATTCAGGGTGTGACATGGTTTCTAAAAACCATTCGCTTTTTCCTTTCCAGAGAATGAAAATATCAGATAAAGGATTTGTTTCTCCTTCAAAATTTAAATCAATATTTGGGCCAAATAAGGTAGTGCTTCCTAGACGTCCAATTTCTTCGATCGAGAAGATGGAAGTGGTAATGGTGGGGGAGTTAACCTTATAGTGGGCGTTGATTGTGAGCGGGACTTCTTCTTGTGAGCGGTTATAAGTTACTTGTCCGTATTCTTTTTCGTGTTCACTGACGTCAAATTCATCAAAAACTTGGACAATAATGGTAAAAGTTCCTTCTTGTGGGAAGGGTGTGTGAACAGTGAAAGTGCCGGAAGGATCAGCTTGGCCAGACCAGGCTAAATAGCGTGCGCCGGCATCGTTTCTTAAAAATATTTTAATATTTTGGTTGACCGGAGCTTTTCCATATAAAAAGAAGTTGGAGTTTGTAAAAGTTATGCCGTTTAGGTCAATAACATCGATTTCTCCGTTGAAAAGTGGAGTTTCGAGGTTGGGGTCTTCTCCTTTTACAATTTCAATGGCGTCTGTGCGGCTATCGTTATCGGTGTCTTTTTGAAAATCACTGTCACTGAGTGTGAGTTCGGTGTCGGCGATGTGTGAGATGCTGTCTTTGTTTAGGTTAATGATGGAATAACTAGTTTCTTCTTGGCCTTCGGTGAAAGTGATTTGACTGCTGTGATGGGCAAAAACTATTAAGTCCGAGTTTCGTTCGGCCGTGAGCTCGGTTGATTCAGAGACGTTCCCCCAATAGTCGATAGTGGTGAGCATAAAGGTGTTGAATCCTTGCTCTAATTTGAGAGTGGTTTGGGTTTGCGCAGTGTCGTCGGTCTGAAGAGTTTGAATTAATACTTCATTAGATTGGATTTCAATAGTGGCGTTTGGTTCACTTTGGATGTTTACATGAATTTGTTCTTGGTTTTCGGAGAGATTAAGAGATAAGATAACAGGTTTTTCTCCGTAAGTATCGGCTTGCAAAGAGATATTTCCAATGGTTTCTAAATTGGAATTACGGTCAATTTCTGCGGTGGCGGCCTGTATTGGTAGGCCGACAAGCAAGAAAATAAGTGCAAGTTTTAGTATTTGTTTCGTCATTCAAGGGTTTTTTATCGTAATATTATACCTTAAAATTAGGTATAAATAAAGGGGTTTGGGGTGACGCGCAAAGGAGTATGGGGTGTAGTGTACTTTTAAAATATTGAAACGAAAGTCATCCGCGGTTATGATGTGTCCGATATGGCGCGGTGGCGGAGTGGCTACGCAGAGGTCTGCAAAACCTTGTACACCGGTTCAATTCCGGTCCGCGCCTCCA
>CAYWKJ010000004.1:0-33237 GCA_964459205.1 uncultured Candidatus Peribacteria bacterium
AAAAGTTCCATGAGAGGGTTGTTTTCAAAAGGTATGTATCTAATCTAAAAGGATTCGCGCTAAAACTCAAGTTTTCCTTAAGAAGAGATTTTTGGTAATCTGAGGCTATGAAAGCTCTCCATTGCTTACCAATTCAGGCCAAATCCATGCAAGAACTCGGCGATCGCCTTCGAGAAGAAGGGGATGAAGCAGATCTTGTTGAGGTTTGGCTGGATTCTATTTCTGACCTCCGTTTGGCAGAGATTTTTTTTGATGAAGCTGATTTAAAAGTACCGTTTTTATTTGTAAACAAGCTCCCATCTGAGCGTGGTGATTTTATGGGCACACCAGACGAACACGCTGAAATCCTTCGTGAGCTATTTGAACGAGGTGCGCATTACGTTGACGTGGCCCTGGAAGTAGACAAAAAACACATCAACCACATAGCTGCTGCCAAACAGGATCACGCCAAGCTGATCATTTCGTATCATAATTTTGAGACAACTCCAGATCTTTCCGCCCTGCAGGAAATCGTTAAGGAGGCCCGCGCCAAAGGAGCTGATATTGTTAAAATTGCCACTTTTATAGATGATCGCGACGAAAACACAATTTTGTTTGATCTCACCAAATGGGCGGGAGATGAGGGAATTCCAATTATTACAGTTGGCATGGGGGAGGAAGGAAAACTATCACGCATTGTATGTCCTTTGCTTGGCTCTGAGATTTATTACGCCCCGCTTAAAGATGGTGATGAAACCGCGCCCGGCCAATTCACAAATAAAGAACTCCAAACAATTTGGCACGCCATGGAGTTAGATCACAAATCCTAGAAAGATGAACAAAACATGAACCGCCCGAGGAGAGCAGGAGGTACCCTTAGCGTGCATGTACCAAACGTTTGACATGTCTCTTTAACGCTACCTGGAATCATTGTATTCCTGTCAAGCTATTGTACATACCCACAGAGGGCATACCTCCCTCCCTCGCAAAATTGTGCAAAACTTTACAAAACTATGCTATCCTACGCGGCGTCTTAACTATTTAAAGTATGGCACTTCAAATTGGGATCGTAGGTTTACCAAATGTTGGCAAATCAACACTGTTTAATGCCCTAACCAAATCTGGGGGAGCTGAAATCGGAAATTACCCTTTTTGTACGATTGATCCAAATGTTGGGGTAGTAGAAGTGCCAGATCCACGCGTGAAGCAATTAGTTGAAATCACAAACCCAGACAAAACTATTCCAGCCATTGTGGAATTTGTAGACATTGCAGGCTTGGTAAAGGGAGCTTCCGAAGGTGAAGGTCTTGGAAATCAATTTCTTTCGCATATTCGGGAGTGTGACGCTATTGCGCAGGTTGTACGAATGTTTGAGGATGAAAATGTCACTCATGTTCATGGTGGGGTTGACCCTAAAAGTGATCGCGAAATAATTGAATCAGAGCTTATCCTAGCTGATCATCAAACTCTTGAAAAACGTATTCAAAAATTAGAAAAAGAAGCTCGCAGTGGTGATAAAGACGCTAAAGCATTACTTGATTTATCAAAAAAACTGCAAAGTGAATTAAATGACGGAACCTTAGCGATCCATGTTGATTTAACAGATGATGATCGCGAACTTTTAAGACATTTACAACTGATCACAACTAAGCCGATTATGTATATCGCTAATGTGCATGAGAATGGGGTGATTACTTTTGACGAGCAAAAAATGCGCAATGATCTTGGGATTCATCCATCGTCAAAAATCATTCCAATTTCCGCCAAAATCGAACAAGAATTAGGTCAATTAACAGAAGAGGAAGTTCGTGAATTTCTAGAAGAATTAGAGCTAGAAGAGCCGGGGTTACACTCATTTATTCGGCATGCTTATGATTTGCTTGGGCTGCATACTTTTTTTACGGCCGGACCAAAAGAGGTTCGTGCCTGGACCTTAAAAAAAGGATCTAAAGCCCCACAAGCCGCCGGCACAATCCATACAGATTTCGAAAAAGGATTTATTAGAGCTGAAGTTATCCCGCATCACCATTATTTAGAGCACGGCGGCGAGCAAGGGGCCAAAGAAAAAGGCTTAATGCAGCTTGAAGGCAAAGATTACATAGTCCAGGATGGGGATGTGATTTATTTCAGGTTTGCAAATTAGGTTCACCTCTTGCCAAAAGGATAGAAAAATGGTAAAATAAAAAGAAAATAAAACTCAAAAATGAATTCAAATCCCGAAGTCTTTCCAGAGGGCCTTCGCCCACACCCTGAAATACCTCAAGCTAGGTATGAAGCAGTTTTTGGGAAGGACGGCAGCCTTGATCAAGACCCAGAGCATACTAGACAATATGAGGTTAATGACACAGACGATGATCTGCATGATTTAGATGTTCTATATTCAGATAATCCAGAAATGGGCTGTGGCGATTACAGCTATCCCTTTAAAAAGATGGGGATAGAATTTACAGATTCAGAGCTGGAAGATTTTGCAGCAAGATCACACCCAGAAAGACGCGAGATAGTAACTCAGCACATGTTTGGGAGAAAAGATCATAGCGTTGGACATCGAGTAATCCGCCGGTTGAAAGGGGATGATTTTGATACTCAAAAAAGATTGCGCAGCAGATCTGTTGAAGCGGCTCAAAGGCGCGTCATAAGAAATCGCCGCTTTTTAGAGAGAGTTGAAGAAGGGGCCGGTTCTTTTGGGAATCTTGTGCCAGACGAAAAAGCAGATTTAATAGCACGCATTGAACGAGAAATCCAAGCTGATGAGCGGATTATCCGTCTCTCACAAGGCCGAAGCGAACGCCAGCACGAAGTTGCTGATCTTGTTGTGCAGTACGAAACTTTAGAGCAACAAAATTTAACTGAAGAAGAATTTACCGAGGCTGAAACCGCCTTAATGGGTCAAATGGAGGCTATTTACCATGGAGTCCTAGCCGAAGCGCAGGAGCAATCCACTGGTAGCGACGATGTAGTAGACGACGCAGTTGTCGAGGGTGTGACTTCCGATGAAAGTGAAACAGTGCAGGACGCTCTTCAGGTTGAAGCAGACCAAATTAAAGGGAAAACCGAGAGTGGCAACGTTATTGTCGCCATCGCCGAAAACATCTATTGCGCTTACAATATTAGCGACGTTCAGATTGAGTGGATCAAAATTGATATTGAAGGCAGTGAGTTCATTGTAAGAGCTCATGGAAATTCTATAACTCCTCAGAATTTTAAAAGGCAGCTTGGTATGGCTCGCTTAGCAGCGGTGTGTAATTATTATGATCTTCCTTTTGAACAACCAGAACAGGATAAGTTAATAGAAATATATCGTGGCAATGCTGAAATCGGTGGAGGATCTTTTGACTACAAAGACTACAGCGATCAACTTGAAGATGGGCTTGTAGCTTTTCTAAAAGCCCTAACTCCAGAGGGTGGACAAACTAAAGAAACTTTTGAGCAACTTGGACTAATTCGTGATGGAAAGTTAGTAAGAACAGAAGCCCTTGGCCAAATCGTAGCTAATTGGCAGAGCTTGGGACGCGATATTGAGTCTCCCGAACAATTCATTAAAAATATGCGTCAAATAGTTGTATAAGAAATTTGTTCAATATGCTAATAATTCCCGCACTTTACATCGAGAATGGAAAAAGCATCTCCCTCTACAAGGGACATGACAATGAACAAAAAAAAATATACTCACGGTCTCCGCTAAACATGGCCCGTGAATTCGCAAAAAAGGGGGCATCTTTAATTCAAATTATTGATTTAGACGGGAGCCGCGAAGGCTGCCCAGTTAACCAAAAAATGCTCCAAAAAATAATCAACGAAACAGGAGCACGACTCGAAGTTGGAGGCGGAGTACGCACCATGGCAGACATCGAGTCACTAATAAACATTGGGGTTTATCGAGTTATTTTAGGTGTTTCCGCGCGTGATCTTATTCCGGAGGCTCTTGCCAAATATGGACCCGAAAAAATAGTTTTCGGGATTAAAGCACGTCAAGACATGATGGTAGATTCAGATAGTCGACGCGGTAATGGCGACGAGGTAGTCGAAGTAGCCGCATCAGTAGTCGAAATGGGGATTAAGCATATTGTTTATAAGGATCTCGAACGTCAGGGCACGCTTTATCATCCTAATTATGATGATGTTGATCGTCTGATTGTCAGTCTTGGTGATCGCGCCAAAATTTACTCCTCAGGAGGAGTAGTCATTCTAGATGATTTGCGAATCTTAGACACAATAGGTACCTCCGGAGTAATTGTCAGTCGAGCCTTTATTGAACACAAATTAAGCCTAAAAGAGTCAATTGACTATTATCAGACTCCAGGCGATATAGTTAACTTTTAGCAGTCTTTTTTTCGCGCATGCGGTAAACCTCAAGCATCCCCTCAACGGCCTCAATCGCATCAAAAGCGCGTCTTAGTTGGGCAAAATCCATTACTTCTAAAGTAATAACTACGTGTACTTGCCCCTCCTTGGCGATGTGATCACTAACTCTAATTTGGTAAATATTAGCGCCAATGCTTGCTAATTGAATTCCAATATCACGCAAAAATCCCACTCGATCCGTAGCAATTAGTGAAATTTTCACCCGGTAATATGGATTATCCTGGGTAACATCACTAGTTTTTTCTAAGAGGCGAGTATGACGCTTTTTCTGAAATTTAACATCAGATAGTGGGGTTTTACGGCTCCGATAAGGCTTTCCAAGTAGCTGCTCAAGACTATAAAGAGCCTGAATAAATCCTTCTTCAGACACGGTTCCTTCTCCCACCATTTCTAGGAATTCACCCCAGCTAGAAGCTTCGAATTTCTTAATAAGTTTCTGCTTTTGTCTTTCTGGAAGTTTATTAGAATCACCAAAACCATATCTAAACAGTTCTCTTTTAAGAAACTCGCTTCCTTCATGGTGACGCTTGGCAGCAGTTTGTTTTTTTAGAGATTCCATGATTTTGTTTCTGGCGAGACTAGTTTGGATCTTTTCAAGCCAATCACGACGAGGGTATTTTTGGGCCTTGGACGTTAGAATTCGAACCGTATCACCGGTATTTAGCATAGTTGAAAGAGGAGTCTTCATCCCATTGCGATACATGCCTACAGCCCGGTTTCCTATATCAGAGTGAATATGATAGGCAAAATCAATACCATTGGCCCCATTTGGCAGGTCAATAACATCACCATGCGGCGTAAACACAAAAATTCTATCTTGGAAAATATCAATCTTAAGGTTTTCCAAAAAGTCATAGTTATTTTTAAGCTCTTTTTGTAGCTCCAATACTTTTTGCACCCACGCTGATTGAGTTTTTTGGTGCGCTGTTTGTGATTGTTTGCCACGCTGACGAGCCTGCTTATAAAAATAATGAGCCGCAATACCATACTGCGCCTCAAAATGCATTTCATGCGTTCTAATTTGGAATTCCGTTGGTACTCCCTCCACGCCAAACACAGTGGTATGCAGGCTTTGGTAACCATTAGCCTTGGGCACCGCAATAAAGTCTTTAATACGCCCACTGCGCGGTCTAAACAAAGCATGGATAATCCCTAAAACCTGATAACATTTTGCCTGTTCTTCAATAATGATGCGCAAAGCCAGAAGATCATTAAGATCCTCTAGTCTTTGTCCTCGCGACACCATTTTGCGGAAAATGCTGTATAGAGTTTTTGGGCGAGCCTCCACTTCAGCCTTAATAGAATGTTGTTTAAGTGATCGCGCTACCATCTGTACGGTCTCATTGAGTAGTTTTTTATGGTGATGAGCACTGCGAGACATTTGTTTTTTAAGATCTGAATACTCTTTGGGGTAAATGTAACGGAAACATAAGTCTTCTAAAGTAGATTTAAACTCCCAAATTCCCAGCAAATCTGAAATCGGCACATAAATTTCCATAGTTTCACGCGCAATCCGAAGCTGTTTTTCTTCCCGGACATGCTCCAAGGTGCTCATATTATGCAAGCGATCTGCTAGCTTAATTAAAATAACGCGCAGATCCCGCGCGCTATGTAGAAAGAATTTTTTGAGAGACTCAATCTGTCTCTCCATCATGTCATGACGATATTTAACCTTGCTTAGCTTGGTTACACCATCCACTAAAAAAGCCACCTTTTTACCAAATTTATTTTCAATATCTCCCAAAGTACGATCCGTATCTTCGGGTACATCGTGCAGCAGGCAAGCAATCAAAGTGTCTTCATCAACATGCAGCTCTGTTAAAATAATAGCCGAAGCTAGCGGATGCATCACATAAGGCGTACCATCCATTCTGGTTTGACCCTTGTGCGATTCGCGGGCATAAGCATATGCTTCCCGGAGTTTTTCCTCTTTTAGATTAGGAAGATAGGTTTTGGCCCTTTTAATGAGAGTTCCAATTTGCACGAAAAAAGGCTAAGTGATAGAACTAAGTATGCCATAATCTTGAATAAAATCAAAAACTTTTGAAAATTGCTATTTTAATTTCCGGAGGAGTTGACAGCTCAGTCGCGCTCAAACGTTTACAGGAGCAGGGTCATGATTTGACAGCCTTTTATTTAAAAATTTGGCTGGAGGATGAGCTAGCTTATCTTGGTGATTGTCCATGGGAGGAAGACCTTAAGTTTGTCCGCGCTATTTGCAAGAAAGCTGGCGTCCCCCTCGAAGTAATTTCTCTCCAAAAAGAGTATTGGGAGGAGGTAGTTGAGTATACTTTGAGTGAAGTAAAACAGGGCCGGACTCCAAATCCAGACATTCTTTGCAATCAGCGTGTAAAGTTTGGCAAATTTTATGACAAAATTCATGATTCATTTGAAAAAATTGCCACTGGTCATTACGCCCAGGTCGAGGAAAAAGAAGGGCTCTTTTATCTGAAAAAAGCCCCGGATCCTATTAAAGATCAGACTTATTTCCTTTCACATTTGAGTCAGGCACAGTTAAGCAGAGCGCTTTTCCCAATTGGTGATTTACCTAAGCAAGAAGTTCGAGAATTAGCTAAAAAATACAATCTTCCTAATCAAGACCGCAAAGACAGCCAGGGGATTTGTTTTTTGGGAAAAATTAAGTTTTCAGAATTTCTAAAACACCATTTAGGCGAAAAACCAGGCAGCATTATTGACTTAGATAGCGGTAAGAAAGTAGGGGAGCACCCTGGGTTTTGGTTTTATACCATTGGTCAGCGGCATGGGCTAGGTTTAAGTGGTGGACCTTGGTTTGTAGTGCGCAAAAACACGTATAAAAACGAAATTTATATTTCACGCGAGTACCAAGAAGAAGTTCGTGACCATTTTCAAGTAGAAAAACTGCATTGGATTGCAAAAACCCCTCTCAAACCTGGAGAAACGCATGAATTAGACCTAAAAGTTCGCCATGGTGAGTCTTTTCATCAAGGGCAAGTAACCCTAGAAAATCCAGATAAAGCACAAGTAACCATTACTGGATCAGACCAAGGATTTGCCCCGGGTCAGTTTGCAGTTTTTTACGATGGAGATTATTGCTTGGGTGGTGGAGTAATAAGTGAATTATGAGGTTCTTTCCAGCGACTAAAGGAATCTTCAGCTTTTTCTTTTTTGTATTTCACAATTCACCATTACAGGTTGAAAAAGTAGGTAAAATCAGGTATAATGTCTTGATAAATTATACTTTTTGCTTATGACTAAAGAACAACCACGTACCGCCCCCGAAGAAGCAGCTGAAAAAACAACTCCCAGTGAAGAACTTTCTTCTATGCAAACCGAGGTTGCCGCAGATTTTGATCCCAGCCAAATTGATGTGCAAAATTTTGTTATTGATGGACAAGTTGATTTTGAATCTGTGGAACGTTTCAAAGACGTGATTTCCGCCAGTGATTTAGAGATTCTTAATCAGCTCCGGCCCGGAATTCTTTTTGATTTATTTGTGGAGCCCAGTGGCGATCAATTTACAATTAATTTTGGGAGCAATGATGATGCCGACGCTCATATTGGATTGAGCCAAATTTTGCGTGGGCATTCTAGCAAGTATGAAAGCGGGACAACCCCTCTCGAAGCAATTCGCGTTCTTCTGGTTCAAGAAACCGAAGGAGAAGTTCACGAATCAACGCGTGATGGGTTAGGTGGTAATTTCTACGAAGCTAATAATGCTTATCAGGAGGTTCACAATGGCTACACTATTGAAATATCTCAAGAAAGTGATCAAGCGGTCGCACAAATGATAGAGATTAGAGAGGAGGCTGAAGAGGCAGTAAAAGGAATTACTCTTAGGCACCCTCGGTTAATGAGATTAGACCGAGACACAGCTCCGGAGATCTCTCATTTTGATTACAATGAGCGTAAAGACGAACATAAATACAAAAAAAAGCCGCAACGTCGTAGTTTCTTAGAATATATGTACACAGAATCTCGCATGCAAGGGGTAGACCCTGAGGTGGTTTTAGCTATTGTAGACGCCTCTTATCCTTCAGGATCAGTTGATTTTGAAAATGAGTTTCAATGGACTCTTCGAACGATTAAAGCCCATGAAAAACACTACGAAAGCATTACTGCCCAAAGGGCTCAAGGCGATAATGACAAATATACCGCCGAATTTATTACCTACTTAATTAACACCGGTGATGAAATGATGGCTAATGTTAATCGGGATCGTTTTCAAAAAATGTATGGCAAGGTTTCTGATCAGAAGTTTGAATGGACTAAATCAGAGCAAATTCAGCCATTATTAGCTGTCCCGCGTGATATAGAAGCCCCTGGCCGTCAAGGAATGATGAATAGATTGGTTGGATATGAACATAATCGCATGAGTTCTGGCTATGGCCAGCGTTGGGATCCAGTAGAAAAGCGAAAAGGGAACTGGGTACGAGCCGGCCATCGCGGTATTGATATCGGTGCGCCTACTGGTGCGCCTATTTATTCCGCTGCTGATGGAGTTGTTATTAGATCAGAATTTCAAGGAGGGCCAAAGGGAGCAGGTTGGTTTTTAAGCATCCTGCATGCCGATGGATTTGTAACGCAATACCTACATTGCAGTGAGATTTTAAGCCGATACACTCCTGGCGCTCGAGTAAGTGCCGGCGAGCAGATTGCCAAAGTTGGTAGCACCGGTAAATCCACTGGTCCACACCTCCATTTCGAGGCTTTTTCCCTTAAAAATGTGGATCCCGCTGACATAGATTTAAACGATATAAACGTCAAAGAATACCGCCGCAAAATAAAAAGATCAGGCAACCGTGACTATGTTGAGCCGTTTAGTTATCTAAGTCAGTTAGATCAAATAACAGAAACTGAATAAAATATGGATTACTACAAAATCCCAGAATTAGAATCATCAGAAAAATCAGGGGCACTAGCTGCTCTCAAGGACTTTAGTACCCAAATGAGTTGGGCTGCTGTATTTTCCGTGATTATTTTTACAGTTGGTTTTTTTACTATTAACGCCGAGGCCTATTCTGACATCATGATGACCTGGGTTAGCCAGGATTTAGCGATTGAACAAGAGCAAGTTTTAACCGAGTCTGTCGCCGAACGAGTGCCAGTTCAACACACTATGGTTGTTCGCAACACTCCAGATTCTCAGAAAACACAAATTCCAACGCTGAGTTTAGAGGTGACTCCTCCGGAAAATCGTTTAATTATCCCCAAACTTGGCAAAAATGTGCCAATCGTAAATACAGACCCTGGTGATCTTATTGGAGCTGATTGGAAAACCTTAGAACAAGCTTTTCAGGATGATTTAAAAGATGGTGTTATTCATTACCCAGGAACCGCTGAGCCTGGCGAAATTGGTAATGTTTTTATCACGGGGCATAGTTCTTACTATCTCTGGGATTCCGGACGCTATAAGGATGTTTTTGCGCGCTTAAATCAGCTAGTGCCGGGCGATGAAATCACTATTTATTATGATCAAGAAAAATATCAATACACTGTACGTGAAAAGCGCGAGGTTCAAAATGATGATGTTGATGTTTTAGAACAAGGCGACGAAAAGATACTCACCTTAATGACCTGTTCCCCAGTTGGAACTAACTTTAGACGACTTGTCATAGTAGCTGACCAGATTTAAGCCGCGGCCGCAGCTGGTGGCTCTTCCTCATCAACTTCTTCGAGCTGCTTAAGAAGCTCTTCTTCGGCTTTTTGTTCTTCAGCCTCTTCTTCAGTTTCTTGCTTAGCCAAAGTTTCACGTTTTTCACGGCGTTCTTGGTCTTTCCATTCCATAATGTGCTTTTGATTGAGCTTAGAAAGCTCAGCTTCGTATTCCTTATCCAGTTTAGCTAATTGTTCTTTTTCATGAACCAGGATCCCGCGTAGTTTTTGAATTTGTTCATCTGTCATAATTGGCAAAATCTGGAACCAGTATTCGCGTTCTTCCTTAGTCATGGATTCCGTATCATTGATAAGTTTCTCTAAATGAGGGTATTTTTCGCGAATATAATCCGGAATACGGCTCTTTTTTTCATCTTTTGGAGGGTTAGCTCCTCCTCCAGTTTGTTGCTGTGCTTGTGGATCGTCTGTCATGAGATAAGTAAATTAAATACGTTAAGGATTATAACTAAAGATTAAGTTGTCGTCCAAGATATTTGCCCGCCATCTTTTTTTGCAGAGCTATCAAAGTAGGCTGCTACTGTTAGGTCAGGGGTGTTTTTCTTAGAAGGAAGATAGTCCGCAGGATTTTCAGAAAGATTTTCTGTTTCATCAAAATCATCAAAAACCTGCGTCATAAAAGCATCAAATTGTTCAGGGTTTTCTTTCCGGAAGGTTTGAAGTGTGGCAAAATCATCGGCTGGGACTTTCTCACTCAAGCCATCATAATTACCACTATCACGTTCATTAGCGAATTGAGCTAAACTATACATTCTAACCTGTAAAATTTGTGGAGACTGGGCCTCTGGAATTGCAAAATGCTTTTCAAACAAGTCCTTAGAAGTCCCAAAAGTTGCTGCCGCTTCCTCTTCCTTTTCTCCTCCAAAAAAGCCCATAATCCCACTCAAGCCGCCACTAGTAAAGAACTTAATCGCTAGCCCCAGTGCAGAAAACATGGCAGTCAGTGTGCCTGCTTTCCATAAATATGAAAACTCACCCATAAACCCGGCAATATCATTATCTTCAATAATTTTATCAATCGCCTTATCATCTTCATTAGTTTTCCAGGTGCCAATTTCAGCAACAGTAGCAATAGTGCGTAAGTCTAGACTGGACCCACGACGCGGATACATAACTGAGAGGGTAGCCTCATCTAGAGTGAGTATGCCTTTATACTCCTCTTTAGCTAGATAGGCTTTTACGTCGGCCATACTTACGACCATGGTAAGGACTTCAGGTTCTTCAGTGACTTCTGTCTCGGGCTCTGGCTCCGGTTCAGGATCGGGTTCCTCAGTAGCTTCAGTAGCCTCAGTAGTTTCAGTGGCCTCAGGCTCTTCGACTTCTAGAGGCGCGATAACTTCAATAGCTGGAGCTGCTGGCAGAGATTCCTCCTCCTCTTCCTCATCAAGTTGAGTGAACCACTCGTCTTGATCTATATTCCCACCTTCATCACTATCTAAATAAGCCTCATAACCCAGCCAATCCTCTGGAGGAGTTTTGAGAAGCCAAACATAATAGCCTACATAATAAATTGGGTTTGGAATTCGGCCTTCTTTTTCAAATCTCCAAGGTTCTTTATAAAAAATCTTTTGCAGAGCTCTTTGGAAATCTTCATTTTCATTCACTTCCTCAATTTCTGTTTTAAATGTGCTCAAAGTTCTGCCAGTTGAGTTTTGAACAGCTTCTATATAGGCATCAATAAAAATATCTAAATACTCTATGTAGGTCGGAGGATTACCATCTGGCACTTGATTCAGAAGATCCATGGCTTGCATTACCTCGTGCTCAAAAATCATAAAAGTATTCTCATCAAGGAGGGTAATCCCTTCTTCTATTTTTGGTCCATTTAGGTCATACTTAAAGTAATCTCTAACACTATCTTGAAAATCAGTGACATCGATGTCAGATCGATTTTCACCAATCATCAGAATCAACGTATCTAAACGGTCCTCATGATTAGTGATCAATTCAGCATCGGCATCTGTTTGTTCTTCTGTAAAGAAAACCATTTTGTTTTTATTTTTTAGCTTAAACGATGTAAACATCACCCAGTTCATCCTCGAGGTTTTCTTTGGTGAGGCGAATAGAGTGAATTTCGTTTTTTATTTGAAAAGTTACAGTTTGATCCATTTTCCATAGATCATAAATACGACGCAGAGCGCTTAAAATATTAAAAGCATTCTGGTCGGCTTTGCCTTTTTTGGCATCATCTAACTTATTATAAATTAGTTCATTTAAAAGTGAGCTCGGAGAATGAGTTTGAATCTGTCCAGATTCAAATTTAGCCATTACATCATTTAGAAACGCTTCGTCCTCGGGGTCAAAGCCTGTTGGATCAGCCTGAGGCTGATTTAGACGTTCTTGCACATCTTCATCGATGTGAGCATCATCTGTTGCGGGATCGTATAATGGGTTTACATCATTCATAACGAACTTTACTTAAGCTTAAGTTCAATTTATCATTCAATTATACCAGAAAAAAGCCTCTCAAACAACCTGATCTTGCCTATTTATGGAAATGTCTCGTGACCAAGCTAAAGACCGTCTAAAAAAACTTAGAGAAGAAATTCGAAAACGTAATTATGAATACTTTGTTTTAGATGAATCAAACGTGTCTGAGGCTGTACGTGATTCTCTCAAAAGAGAGCTAATTGAACTAGAAAATCAGTTTCCAGATTTAATTAGCGAAGATTCGCCCAGTCGACGAGTTGGGAGTGTTCTTTCCGGGCGTTTTGATAAAGTCGCTCATAAAACACGTAAATGGTCGCTTTCTGATGCTTTTTCAGAAGAAGAAGTGCATGAATGGGGGAAACGATTAACGAGGTTTTTACCTGGGGAAGTAATGGATTTTGTGTGTGAATTAAAAATTGATGGATTAAACGTCACGCTTTGGTACGAAAATGGTCATTTAGCCAAGGCAGTAACGCGTGGAAACGGAAAAGAAGGCGAGGATATCACGCATACCGTGCGAACTATTCAGAGTGTGCCCCTTGTTTTGCAGGAGCCAGTAACTATTGAAGTTTCGGGTGAAGTGTTTATGTCTAAAAAAAGTTTTGCCAAATTAGAGGGGGACTTTGCCAATCCTCGTAATGCTGCGGCTGGGGCTGTTCGGCAGCTTGATCCAAGCGTAGCCGCGGGACGAGAACTGGACATGTTTTTTTACGCAATTGGTGAGAATAATTTAGAAAACCCACCAAAAAATCAAGTAGAATTATTCGCTACCTTAAAACGATTAGGCTTAAAGGCGAATAAAAAATTTGAACACAAACAAGAGGTCGATGCAGTGGTGAGGTTTTGCCATCATTGGGCCGAACATCGTAATGATTTGCCATACGAAATTGATGGGGTTGTGGTGAAGGTGAATTCTTTTGATAAACGCCAAAAATTAGGATATACGGGCAAAGCTCCGCGCTATGCCGTGGCTTTTAAGTTCCCGGCGGAGCAAGCTACTAGTCAAATTTTAGACATTTCAGTTCAAATTGGCAGAACTGGAGCTCTGACCCCTGTAGCTGAGCTTAAACCTACGTTTGTGGATGGATCTACAGTTTCACGCGCTACACTCCACAATGAAGACGAAATTAAACGCAAAGATGTACGCATTGGCGACACAGTTATTATCCAAAAAGCTGGGGACATTATCCCCGAGGTCGTAGAGGTTTTAACAGATTTGCGAACTGGGAAAGAAGTCCCGTATGTTTTTCCAAATGAGTGTCCCGCCTGCGGCGGGCCACTGACGCGCCCCGCGGGGGAGGCGATCACTCGTTGTTTGAATGATAACTGCTATGCGGTTAAAAGGAGATCTTTGATGCATTTTGTGTCCCGCGGGGCACTTAACATTGACGGTCTTGGCGATAAAATCATTGATCAAATACTTGAAGCGGGCCTCGTGAACGATGTTGCCGATATCTTTACTCTTACCAAAGAGGATTTTCTAGGGCTTGAGCTTTTCCAAGACAAGCGAGCCGAAAAAGTAGTTATCGCGATTGAAAAAGCCGCCAATATGGACCTGCACCGCTTAATTTTTGCCCTTGGCATCCGGCATGTCGGCGAGCAAGCCAGCGAATTAATTGCCAATTTTATTCAAGAAAAAATGAAAGAACAAGAAATAACACCTCAATCTCTTGGTGATTTTGCGAAGTTTGTTTTTAAAGAGGAGTGGGAAGGGATCGAAGGCATTGGCAATATTGTTGGCCAGTCACTTTACGACTGGTTCCAGAAACAAGACAACCAGAATTTACTTAGCAAATTAGCTGCAAACAGCGTAACTTTCAAAAAAAATGAAACCTCTCAGCTTGAGCAAATATTTGATGGAAAAACTTTTGTTTTAACCGGAACACTTTCCATCCCACGCGCTCAGGCCAAGCAATGGATAAAAGAGCGTGGCGGACATGTTAGTTCTTCTGTTAGTACAAAAACAAGTTATGTTTTAGCGGGCGAAAATGCTGGCTCCAAGTACGATAAAGCCAAAACCCTAGGAATTACTATTTTAGAGGAAAAAACCTTCCAGGAGATGCTATAATGTGGTATAATAAACAGAAATAAATATAAAATTACAACATGAGTGAGCAAGAACGTGCTTTAGACAGCGGCGCAGACCATGGAGGAATCTCTCCTGAAGAAGGCTTAGCGGCAATTGAAGCAAGGCGTGATGATATTACCGAATCCACTGCTCAAGCGAGAGCAGAAATTGAGGCAGACCCGTCTTTGCAGGTAGATACTCCGGAGGAGGCTTTAGCTCGAAAAGAGTCTTATGCTAAAGGGCTTCCATTTGCGAATTCTCGCGAAGCTCTAGCCGTTGCCCGCGAAGGAGGTAAAGGGGTTCATATCACTGAAGGCGGAATTATATTAGAGCACGGAGTAGTTTGGGTTGAGCCAGAGAATCCCTTTAACTATGCTGCGGTAGATCTTAGAGACACTGAGGTTGATCGAGCTGCCCGGCAAGAGGCTGAAGCGGCTGGTCGCGAATACAAAAATGCTGGTCAGGCTTATTATGCTGCTATTTATCGTAGAGACGGCCTGTATATGGATGAAAACCGACAAATAAAACCACAAGACGGATTAACTTGGGTGGGGGAGACCCCTAATTATGCGGTTAGGCCGAGGCGGAATTATCGAGCCCGTCCAGTCCCAGATAGAGAGGTGCCAGAGCCAACCGAAGCGCCAGAGCCAACCGAGGTACCGGAGCCAACTGAAGAGCCAGAGCCAACCGAGGTACCAGAGCCAACTGAAGCGCCAGAACCAGTAGAGACGATCCCAACTGAGGCCCGCAGAAAAGAATTCATGTTAGCGAGTATTGATGAAAGATATCCCGGCAGTCCAGTCATTAGTATGGCAGATGGAATTGTTTTTGATTACATCCCACCCGGCAAAAAGGAAAGTGAGGCAGTTGAATGTCGGCTAACCAGTACGAGTTTAATGGTTGGTGATAAAGAAATGACAATTAGGAATAATGAGCAGCTGAAGTTATGGGCTGAAGTCCCAGCTGTAAAGGAGTCTCAAGACGTATTCAAAATCGGTGGAGCTCAAATAGATAAAGTCAAAAAAACGAGTACCGGTTTTGCTATAGAAAGCATATTACTCACTAGAGTTAGATTTGGTAAGGCAGTTACTCATGAAGCTGGTCTAAGTTGGGGGGGCATCACATATACAAAGAGGTCGGAAGCAGATTTTTTAACAGAAAAACGGAAAATACTAAGAAAACTACGAGAAAAGGGAGTTTTATGCCCAGAAGTCCAAAACATAGAAAGTGATAATATCCCAAATAGTCTTACCTTAAGGGTCACAGACTTAACACAATTAGATACTACTAGCGATGGCATCCAAAGCTTATCTTTGTTTACAGTTTTAGAAGCAGGTCATGGGTCGCTAGCAACCGCGAAGGCTACCCAAAAAACAGTGTCAGAAGAAAAGGTAGCGCATGGAGCATTAGATGCTTATGTTTACAGCGAAGGAACTTATAGCATGGAAGTTATAGCCTAAAATTCTTCCACCAGTTTAAACGACCCGGTCACACAAATGGGGTTTCTTCCGGATAACTTCCCGGCTTTTTGCCAGGCGATACGCAGGTTATTCGTAATGGCGCAGGTTACGTTTTGGTGCGCTAGAACATCTTTGATTTTTTCGTTTACTAGGCGGGCGGGTAAAGCGCGTGGATGATTAACTTGAGTGAGTACAACCGAGTCACCGTAACGGCATAAATTACGTACGAACCCGGCCGCGTCCTTATCTTGTAAAAAGGCCAAAATAAACGTGATAGATTCGCCGCCATAGATTTCCGCCAGTGTTTTGCGGAGCGCAGTGGCTGATTCTGGGGTATGTGCACCATCCAGGATTAATTCTTTTCCACCTTGTACCCGAAATTCAAATCGTCCAGGCAAAGTTAGGTTATCCCAAACATCCAGGACCGGACTAGGATCAAATTCTGGCATCAAAGCATCCAGCGTCGCCCAAGCAGTTTGGGCATTTTGAGTCTGATGTTCACCAATTAAAGCTAATGAAACTCGCGGAATCATCCGCGTTGGAGTGGTTAAACGAAACGAATAACGTTCTGGCGAACGCTCTAAAATAGCCGCTTCATAACGGCGGGGCACTACAATTGGGTCTGCTTTTTTTTGCAAGCAAGCGGTTCGTGCAAAGTCTAAGATCATTGGATCGGATTGGTGCGAAATAATAGCGGGAGTATCTTCGCGTACAATTCCCAGCTTTTCATAGGCAATTGACGTGATGCTGTTACCCAAAACATCAGTGTGTTCTTTTTCTATCGGGCAAACAACCGAAACAATCGGACTTTCTACTACATTTGTAGCGTCTAAACGTCCTCCTAAACCTGTTTCAATTACTGCAAAATCTACATCCTCATCATGAAAATGCTGCAAAGCAATCGCTGTTAAAACTTCAAAAGAAGTCACAAAATTAGCTGGAGCAATACGATCAATAACTTTGGCATAGCGATTAAAAAGTTTTTCAAAATTTGGAGTGCTAATTGGCGCTCCATTTACAAAAATTGCTTGAGTCGGGTCATGCAAGTATGGAGACATAAAAACTCCCACCTTTTTCCCCAACGCTTGTAGACCACCGGCGATCAATGCCGAGGTTGAGCCTTTTCCTTTAGATCCAGTGACGTGAATTACTGGCAACCCTTTTTCGGGATTTCCAACCTCATTTAAGAATCTCTGAAAACGCGCTAAATCAAAAAAATCATCTTGCCTCTGCTCTTTTCTAATTCCATCAAAAGCTGGCAGGGCCTTAAAACGTTCTATAGCGCTCAACTCGTTCATAAACTTGGTTTAATCAAGGACTTCTCCACCAAAAATTTCCGCGGCCTGGTCTGCAATTTTATCCATGCTAACCAACTTATTAACAACTCTAATTTTGACCCCAAAAACCTTTGAAAAAGCTTCTTCGATTTCTACTTTGCTAGCCGTGATATCAACTTTTCCAAGATGAAAATTTGATTGAAAATCTATATAAACTGTACCTCCCTCTATCTTATTAATTAGGCCAGAGCGAAAAGATTGCCGTACTGATGGGGTTCTAATTCCTTCTAATACGCGCGGGAAAAGTTCTTTTACATTATTCAAAGAAAGTTCAGTGATAGCTTCTTGTGGTTCCTCAGTGGCATCATCCTTTTTAGCGGCTTTTTCGTCAGGGATTGGTTTAAGACCTTCTTTTTCAGCTTCCTTAGTTTCTTCCTTTTTACTACTACTTAAAATCCCACCAAACCAGCCAGCTTTTTCTTCTTCTTCAGGAGTCATACAACCCTTAATTACCGCAATTTCTAAGGGAAGTTGGATAATAAGACTATTTTTAAGATCTTTAGCGGCTTGTTGGAACAAATTAACCCAGCGTAGATATTTTTGCATTTGCTCCTTTTTCCCAATGGAATCAAGGAGCTTGCGCCGTAAATGATCCAAAAATGCCCGGTTAAATTGATACAAATCATGCCCCTCCTGATGAAGATTATGAATTTCAGCGAGCCCCGCCTTAAAATCAGCTTTTTCAAGAGACTGGAAAAGTTTTTCTAAAGCAGCGTGACCACTTAATCCTAAAACCGAAGTTACTCCGTCTAGAGTCAGTTTTTTATCACTAGCAATCTGTTCAAAAGCCGAAATCGCATCACGCAATCCACCTTCTGCAGTTTCAGCAATTATTTTGAGAGCTTCTTCTTCGGCCTCAATTTGTTCGTGCTTGGCAATGTGCTGCAAACGGTTCTTGATAGTCTCACGATCAATCCGATGAAAATCAAAACGCTGACACCGTGAAACAATTGTTTCTGGAATTTTATGAGCCTCGGTTGTGGCCAAAACAAAATAAGCGTGCGCTGGTGGCTCTTCTAAAGTTTTAAGCAGTGCATTAAAAGCTGGGGTAGTAAGCATGTGCACCTCATCGATGATATAAACCTTATGTGGAGCCTGATTTGGCGCAAATCTAATCTTTTCTCTAAGATCACGAATTTCATCAATACCGCGGTTTGAGGCGGCATCAATTTCAATCAAATCAATCAGTTTGCGATCATTCATTAATTGGCAGTACTCACACTTGTTACAAGATTCTCCACTTGGCTCAGGGTTAATACAGTTAATAGCCTTGGCTACTAAACGAGCAGTAGTAGTTTTTCCAGTCCCTCGAGGCCCACAAAACAGATAAGCATGCGATAAATGCCCACCTTTAATCGCGTTAAGCAAGGTGTTCCGAATGTGGTCTTGGCCCACTAGGTTTTCAAAGTTGCGGGGTCGATACTTTCGATAAAGGGAAATGTCAGCCACTTAAAAGTAATTAGATTGTAAGAGGACTCCTATGATACCACCAGTTTTTCGATTCCTTCAATGAAATATTTGCGGTCGAATTTTTCCGCGTGCTTTCTAATTTTTTTATGGTCATAACGTGGTTCATTTACAAACAACCGTGCCAAGCCGTTTTCCATGGATTTTACAGTTAATTCCTCAAAGAATTCTCCTGTTTGTCCGGCAATCACAGTCTCCATAGCACCACCTTTACCATAGGCCAGAACTGGCTTGCCACAGGCCATGGCTTCGACTGGGGTCATCCCAAAATCTTCTTCTCCTGGGAACACAAAAGCGCGACAATTTTGCATATACTCGCGCACTACTTCATCAGGTTTAAACCCCAGAAAATCAATATGTGGACCAGCCATTGATTCCAGACGTTTTCGGTCACTGCCATCCCCAATAATTATTAGTTTTTTGCGTACTTTATTAAACAAATGCACCGCAAGTTCGATGTTTTTGTAAGGAGTTAAAGTCGAGACAATCAAAAAGTAGTTTTCATGATTTGGGGTCACCTTAAATCGCTGCGTATCCACTGGTGGATAAATAACATCCGCATCCTTGCGATAGTATTTTTGGATCCGACGCCGAACATTCTCAGAATTAGCAATATAATGATCCACCCGGTCCGAGGAATAATAATCCCAAATTCGTAGTTTTTTAAGGATATGACGGATCGCCATTCTTTTAATTGGTCCCACTCGTTGTTCCTGCATGTACTGATGTGTCCAATCCCAGGCATAGCGCATTGGGGAGTGGCAATAACAAATATGTTTTGTGTCCGTATTAGTCACAATCCCGTGCGACATAGCCGTGTTGGAGCTAATCACTAAATCAAATTCACTTAAATCAAAGCTCTCAATCGCCTTTGGCATACTTGGCAATAAATAACGTCGCCTTTTTTGTAAAAATTTAGGCATATTTTGCAAATCCGAGGTTATAACTTGAGATTTAGGAAAAACATGTCCCACGCGCGCCTCGTCATAAAACAAAGTGTAGATTGGGGCCCGTGGGAAAATATCAGTCAGAGTTTTCAGAACGCGCTCTGCGCCCCCTAATTTCACTAAAAAGTCATGAACTAGAGCAACTTTCATAATTGGCTAGTAAGTAGTTTCCACACTGATCGAGAGGTCTTTTTCCAGGAGTAAGCTGAGATTAAATCGCTTTTTTGGGGCACAAATCGTTTGCGCGCTAGCATGTCGAGCCCCTCGGCGATAGAATCTGGATCTTTGGCATCCACAAAAACATCTACAATTTCTTGAAAATCTAATAATGCTGGAATTCGGGAGGCCAAAACCGGGGTTCCGTGACTGGCGGCCTCTAAAATTGGGAATCCAAATCCTTCGGACAAAGATGGGAAGGCAAAAATCTTAGCGTGATGCAGTAGAACGTGTTTTTCATTCTCCGTTAGATAACCTGGGAGGATAACGTGCGTCATAATTCGCTCTTTTTCTAAGGCCTGCAAAATCGCTCTAAACCCAACCCCGCGTCCGCCACCCAAAATTAAACGCCAATCTGGATATTTTTTGCGCATTTTAGCAAAGGCCTGGACTAAGCGGGCCAAATTCTTTTTAGTTTCCAATCGTCCCACAAAAAATATATAGGGGTCTTTTTTAGTGAGGTGAAATTTTTTGAGAATGCGGGTTTCTTTGGTTGCGCTCATGCGGTGTTTAACAGGTCTAAATCCGTGGGGGATTATAATAATTCTATCTGGATCACAGTTGTAGTATTTTTCTAAATCGCGCTTAGTAGCGGTGCTGGGAACAATAATTTTGTGACCGTTTTTTACCGCGTATTTAGTGCTCCAGTGCAAGTAAAAGTACTGAAAAGCTGAATAAGCATCCGGAAACTCGCGAAAGGCCACATCATGAATCGTGATGTAGGATTTCTCGGGGTGATTTCGCGGAAAAACATGTGATGGCACGAACAAAACATCAACTGGGTTCTTTTTGAGCTCTCGCGACAGGTGCCATTGCGTCCATAAACGTCCAAAAGGGAGGATGCGCTGCATCTTAGCTGGGATCCCTTTTAGTTTTTTTGGCGTAAAAAACCGCACTTCATGTTTTTTTTGGTTCTTTATAAGTGGTAGCAGCCCATCAATAATCTCATCAGAGTAGAACTCTACTCCTGTGGGGCGCGGGTGTTGGTAACGGGAGGCATCGATTCCAATCTTCATGTCTAAGAGTTTACCTGTTATCCCCGGGCTAAGACAAGCCCCCAAATTTGTATGGCTCCCGCAGTACGCAAAACTTTAGCACATTCGTTTAGAGTTGCGCCGGTTGAACAGACATCATCTACAAGAATAAATTTTTTATTCAACAAGTCTATATTTTCGCTTATATTAAATGAATTCCTAAGATTTTCTAAGCGTTCTTTTCGTGTAAGTCCAGCTTGCGGTTGTGTGCAGCGGATGCGCTTTAGTAATTGTTGCGGCTGACAAATTTGCGCGGCCAAAAGTTCTGCTTGATTATAACCACGAGATTTTTCACGGAGCGGATGAAGAGGCACCGGCACAATTATCGAATCATTAGATTTCCAATGCTGAGCCATCCAATTTCCCAAAACAATCGCCAGCGAATGAGCCGCACCATATTTCATAGTTTTTATGCAGGTTTGCAGGAGTGATTTTTGGGAATACGGGGCTACCACAAACAGGCCATCCAAATGCCAACCAGGACAAGTCTTGCAAATCTTTCCTAATAGAGACTTACGTAAGCAAACAGGGCAATGCTGCTCCTGATGAGTGGGGATTGAAGCCAAGCAGCCATCACACAAAAACGTACCTTTTTCTTTACACCCCAAGCATCGCCGCGGAAACAAAAATTCTAAAAATCGATAAAATAACCTGATCATATTTGCGAGCGTAGCAAATCAAGATGAACAGGATTTAACAAAAAGATGAACAAAAAATTACTTTTTGATGGAATTACCTTCAAAAGGACGAGTTGGGCCAACTTCAAAATTGACACTCCAACCACTTGGGAAAGTAGGCAGATCAAGTTCTATACATCCACCATAGCCACTTCCTTCAGAATCAGTATTTGTATTATCGTCAGCTAAAGCCACACTTACATTTCCACAAATACATAGGGCCACTAAGATAGAAACAGAGTTTTTTTGAAAGTTTTCATTGTTGAAATAATTTATAGAATATTTTTTTATTATCTAAAATTCTACAGTAAATACGTAAGGTGTCAAGGTCTTAAGATGAACAGGATTTAACAAAAAAATGAAATGCTTTGACTTTAGTGGTAAGTTTTCGTAGATTGAGGCAGCAAAACACGGGCGATTAGCCTTTCCTCCGGAAACTAGTACGTCCTCATTGCAAATGATCTTTGATAGAAACGTTCACAGCTGCGCTGTTGTTAATCCCTAACCAAAGACCCTCTAAAAAGTAAACTTTTTCGGGCCTTTAACTCGGGATTAAACACTTCGTGTTGAACGTTTCTTACAGATATTCTTATTCCGGGCGATTAGCTCAGTTGGCTAGAGCGCAACATTGACGTTGTTGAGGTCACTGGTTCGAATCCAGTATCGCCCACCATTCAAAATTCAACTGGCCCAGCGGGTCAGGCGGATTTTCGAATAGCGATATTGGATGAGAAGTTTATGCCGGGAGGGCGCAGCCCGAGGCGGTAAATCCAGTATCGCCCACCATTCAAAATTGGGGTGGTTTTTAGTTTTGGCTTAAACACCACTTCTCCTGGCCTAATATTGCATAATTTAGTACTATAACATCTAGCGCGATAACATCGCTTTATATGCCTTGCAAAAATCCCCATTGCCCAGGAGAACCAGAGTTTGAAGCTACTATTCAAGAAAGGCGTTTTTATGATGAATTTGGCATTGATCCACAGACGATTCCTTTTTGTCGACAATGTCGGGAAATTAGGCGTATTTCATGGCGAAATGAGCGTAATTTGTTTCAACGCAAATGTGATCATTCCGGAGAAGATATTTGGACCATTTACCATCCTAATAGTCCTTATAAAGTCTTTGATAAAAACATTTGGTGGGGGGATGAATGGGATGGGCTTCAATTTGGACGAGATTTTGACTTTGAGCGGCCGTTTTTCCAACAATTTCACGAAATGATGCTCGAGGTGCCTCGCCCTTCCCTTGTACAAGCAAAAAATCAAAATTCCGACTACACCAACGATTCCAACAATAACAATGATTGTTATCAAGTTTTTATTGCCGACGACAATGTGAATTGTCACTACGGAAGCTTTATTAATTGTAAGGACTGCATGGATTCCGAAGAGCTATATCGCTGCGAGCTTTGTTACGATTCTATTTACTGCAATACCTCCAACGGGTTGGTGGGCTGTGAATACTGCATGAATTGCTCGAATACTTTTTTCTCTTCGAATTTAGTTAACTGCCATAACTGTATTTTTTGTTTTGGACTCCGAGATCGTAAAAATTGCATCTTTAATACCGAGGTGAGCCCGGATGTGTTTATGACTTTTATTATGCAGCGACAGCTTTTCCGTCGTCATTCTTACCAGCGCGGTAAAGAAATGTTCCAAATGTTTCTCGAAACTGTGCCGCAACGCTACATGTACCTCCTTAAAACCGAAAATTCCAATGGAGATCGCCTGATTAATTGTAAGGATTGCGAAAATTGTTATGGAGTAGAGAACGGGGTGGCTTGTTCAAATATTTCTGGTCCGGCGCTTGATATTCGAGATTGTATGGATTGTTGGATGGTCGCTTATGGTTCACAAAAGAGTTTTGAAAATCAGACGGTTTTGCGTGGCGGTATGAATTTTGTGGCGAATTTTTCTAATGATTGTTCTAACTGCCTTTACATTGATAATTGTCAGAATTGTATGGATTGTTTTGGATGTATTGGGCTTAAGAGCAAAAAGCATTGTATTTTTAATAAGCAGTACAGTCCTGAAGAGTACAATAAGCTTAAAGACAAACTCATTGAACACCTTAAGAAAAACAATGAATGGGGACAGTTTTTCCCGCCATGGATGTCACCTTTTGCCTACGACACTACAGTAGCTGATTTTTATTTTCCCTTAACCGAAGAGCAATACAAAGAATTTATTAACGTCAGCAAAGAGCTCTGGCCCCCAGGCCCCAAATACACCGATAAGCACCTCTGGCTAGGACAAGGAGAAAAAGAGGGGATAGATATAGTTAGTCCGCCGGATTCTTTATTTGAAATTAAGAGCAATGAGGAAGCTTTAAACACCGTTTATACAGATATCGAAACCGGTGAGCCCTTCCGAATTATGGGACGTGAGCTGGCTTTTTATCAAAAAATGAAACTTCCATTGCCAGATCGTTCTTTTCGCAATCGTTATTTAGAACGTCTGCACCGTTACAACCCACGTAAACTAAATGCGCGCAAATGCCAGAAATGTCGCACCGAAATGAAGTCCGCTTTCTCGGAGGAGTCTCCTTATATTGTCTTTTGTGAGGAATGTTTCCGCAATTCCATTCAATAAATACTATGCAAAAATATCTCTACATTAAAACGCCACCGTCTGAGAAGCATGACCACGCTACCATTGAAAATTTTGGTCGATTAATTGATACTTTGCGAAAAGTTTTAAAGGGAGGAGAAAATATTTCTTTTGAAATGTTTGGCCACAAGGGTATTGTGTATTTTTTCGTTACCTTAGATGAAAAAGTTGTTAATAAATTTCAATCTCTTTTTTACTCAATTTTTCCTTTTGCCGAAATTTTAGTACTTAAAAGCGACCCCTTATCCATTACTAGTGATTATGAGGTTACAGCTCATACTCTTAAGCAGAAAAAAACCTATATTGTTCCTATTAAAACGTTCAACACTCTGCGCATGGATTCTGTGCCAGATAAGGTGAAAGAAACATCAGCGGCCATTCAGTTTTACAAAGATTCGCTCTCTCCAATTTGTAGCTTTTTGGCTGAATTGCGCGGTGACCAAAAAGGTTGGATGCAATTGATCTTAACTAAAAAACATGAGCATTTCTTTTATTTAGTCCAGAAAAAACTAGCCAAAATTTGGCACTATCTTAAACGCAAAATTCGAATTCGTGATGCTCGAAAAGAGGGCTTGTTTGAGAAAGAAACAGAATATTTAAAAGAGAAAATGAAGCATGATCATATTGGAGTTAATATCCAAATGGGAGTTGCTTCTAAAGACGGTGATGCCGCGGAATTAGCCGAAACATTTTTTAAATCTATTCAGGCTTATTATTCTAATGAGTCCACGAATAAACTTATGATCCGCCGATCATGTAAAGGAAAAACTGCCATAAAAATGAGCCAAGATCGTTCCACGCAAAATCGTATGGTTTTCAATGTAGATGAGTTTATTACGCTGACTCACTTACCAAACCCCACGGATATCCCTCATTTCTCAGCGGTGATTTCCAAAAAAGCCGAACCTCCAGCGGATTTACCATTTGGGGAGGGGCGAAAAGATATTTGTTCCTTTGGGATGACAAATTATCACAATAATTTCCGTAAATTTGGAATTATGCGCAAGGATCGAGGGCGTCATTCCTATGTGATTGGTAAGTCTGGATCTGGTAAATCTAAGATGTTGGAGCTGCTAATTAAAGAAGACCTCGAAGCCGGCAAAGGAGTTTGTGTGATTGATCCGCATGGTGATTTGGTGGAAAATGTTCTGACCTATATTCCTGAATCACGAAAGAAAGACGTGGTGGTTTTTAATCCTCTGGATACGGAGCGGCCGGTCCCTTTTAATCCTTTAGCTGGGGTTGAAGAAAAATTAAAAATGCAGGTGACCAATGCTTTTGTAAATATTTTTAAGAAATCTTTTGGAGCTGGTTGGAATGATCGTCTTGAGCACGTGCTTCGTTATAGCGTTCTGGCCCTGCTCGACACTACTGATGCCACGGTTTTTTCTATTGAAAAATTGATTTCTAATCGAGAATATCGCCAAAAAGTAATTCGCACTATTAAATCTGATAGTGTGCGTAATTTTTGGACTAATGAATTCCCAGCTTGGACCGAAAAATACAGTTCCGAGGCTATCAACCCATTGTTAAATAAAATGGGACAATTAGCCGGGAACACCATGATTAAGAATATGATTTCCATCACAGATAATACTTTTGATCTGCGTGAGCTCATGGATCAAGAAAAAATCCTTTTAGTTAAACTTCCTAAAGGAATTCTTGGGGAGGAGAACATTCAAATTATGGGAGCTATGTTTGTGACCAAAATTTATCAGGCCGCCATGTCGCGTCAGGATATCCCGGAAGAAGAGCGTAAAGATTTCTACCTCTACATTGATGAGTTTCAAAACTTTACCACTGACACCTTTACCGAAATTCTTTCTGAAGCTAGAAAATATCGCTTAGTACTTAATGTAGCGCATCAGTTCTTGGGTCAGCTTTCCGATAATATTAAGAAATCAGTTTTTGGGAATATTGGATCTTTTATTTCGTTCCGTGTTGGCGGAGAAGATTCTAAACATTTTGTCCAAGAATATACCCCTGTTTTCATTGAACGTGATTTGATTAATCTGGGAGTGCGCGAATTTTATTGTAAGATTTCCATTAATGGCGAAATAAGAAAAGCATTCTCTGGACAAACTCTATTCCTCCAAAAACCAACCAAGCACTTTGCCGCGGAAGTTGTAGAATTGAGCCGCCAAAAATATGGTGTAGACTTAGAAGAAGAGGCTCGGAATCAAGCCAAACAAATGATTATTGATAGTGGGGGAATGATTGAGGAAGAAGTTAACGTGGATCCCGCTTTATACGAAATGCCATTCCCCGAGCCATTTGCTATGGCTTAATGGTATATTCTATTTATGGAACCTTTAGTAAGTATTTTAATGCCGGTTAAGAATACGGCCGGCTTTCTGCCGGACTGTTTACAATCTGTTATCGACCAGACAGAGTCGAATTGGGAGTTGCTTGCCGTGGATGATCACTCGACCGATGAAAGCGGGCAGATTTTGGCTGATTTTGCGAATCGAGATGCGCGGATAAAAGTTTTTACAAATGAAGGGAAGGGGATTATTCCAGCTTTGCGATTAGCGCTTTCTAAGAGTGAGGGGAAACTCATTACTCGCATGGACTCAGATGACATCATGCCTCCCGAAAAACTCGCGGTTTTGAACCAGAATTTACGTTCAGTTGGGCCAGGACACCTTGCACTAGGTTTGGTCGAGTATTTTGCCGAATCGTTGGGCGAAGGTTACAAGAACTATGAGCAGTGGCTGAATGAGCTTATCAAAAAAGGCGCCAGTTTTGATGAGATTTATAAGGAATGCACCATTCCTTCTCCTTGTTGGATGGTTTTTAGAAAGGATTTAGAAAAATGTGGTGGTTTTGAGTCCGATCAATACCCAGAGGATTATGATTTAGCCTTTCGCTTTTATGAGGGAGGATTAAAATGCATTCCCTCGGATCAAGTTTTGCATCGCTGGCGGGATTATCCCACGCGCGCGTCACGCACTGACGAAAATTACGCAGATAATCGGTTTTTAGATCTTAAAATTCACTATTTTTTGAAGTTGAATCGCGACCTCAAAAGGCCCTTGGTTATTTGGGGCGCGGGTCGCAAAGGTAAGGCTTTGGCACAAATTCTTAAAGAACCTTTTCATTGGGTCTGCAATAATCCCCAAAAAATTGGTCAAAAAATTTATGATTGTGTTTTGGAGGATGCTTCGTCTCTCGATTCCTTGGATAATCCCCAAATCATTATTATAGTGGCCAGTCCGGATGACCAAGCGCAAATTCAAGATCAGCTTCAACAAAAATCTCTAAAACACATGCTGGATTATTTCTTTTTCTGTTAATGTTTTGTTATGTGGCACGTATACATTATTGAATGTTCAGATCAAACGCTCTACACCGGCATTACGACTGATATTGATCGGCGGCTGGGGGAGCATAATGCGTCTCTTAAAGGAGCCAAATACACCAAAGGCCGTGGGCCAGTAAAATTGATTTATTCCTGTGAAATAGGGGATCGAGCCGCCGCCTCAAAAGAGGAATATCGAATTAAGCAATTAACTCGAAACGAGAAACTAAAACTGGCTCGAACTATCTCGAGTAAGTTATAATTTTATCTCCCTCTTCAAGGCCCCCCAATACTTCAATATATTGATCACCACGAATTCCAACCGTGACGTCTGTTTCCATTGTTCCCCCTGTAGTTTTATCTTCCTGAAGCACGTAAGCTCGGGTGCCATCATATTTTACGGCTCTGATTGGCACGCCAAGAACCTCGTTAGTTTCGGCTGTAATTATATCCATATTGGCGGTCATGCCTGGCTTAACGTCTGTGTCTCCGGCGGTAAAGACCGCGGTCACTTGGTAATAAATCACCCCTTGAACAACTGTTTCGGCAGGATCGATTTCAATAATTTCTGCTTCAAAAATTTTGTCATAATAAAAAGCATCCAGCGTCATTTTAATCTGGTCACCAACTTTAACCTTAGTAATATCAGTTTCCGAAATATTAGCAATAACTTGGTAATCTGAGGACACCATTTCCAAGAAATCCTCGGTAGTAGTCACATTTTCACCAACATCAAAATAAATTTTAGTAACTGGCCCAGCAATTGGCGCCGTCAAATAAGCCAGAGATAGATTATATTGAGCCAGACTTAAAGCAGCTTCTTCTTTTTGAATAGCGGCTAATAAACTCGCTAAATCAACATCACGCGGACCAGCTTCTGTCTCGGCTTGGCTAGCCTGCTTTTGGGACAAGGTAGCCTCGTAAATAGCAATGGAAGCTTCGGCTTCGCTAATATTAGCTTCGGCTTGGGCATTGGCTAGAGCGAGGGCTTGTTCAGCTTCATTAAGAGCATCTTGGGCACTACCTAAATTAGTATCTTCACTAGTAAAAGCTGATTCTGCAGCTTGAATAGCATTAGAGACCGTGGTGTCAGCGGTGACCATATCATCAATTTCGGCCGCAATGGTATCGCGCTTAGTATTTTGTACAGTCAAAGTATAAGTGCCTTGGATAGTAGTTTCTACAAGTATGTCATCAATATCATTCAGTAAATCATAAACATCATCGATGAGCTCTTCAATATCTACAAAAACAACATCCATTTCCGTAAAGTTATCAGTCTCGATATCAGAAAGTGTGGCTAATAAAGTGTCGTAAGCAGTTGTAGCCGCGGTGTAGTCAGATTGGATAAGAGTGAAGGCTGCGGTGCCACCAGATGTAAGTTCAGTTTCAATATCATCATTAGCCTGGGTATTGTCGACACCCAGAATATTATCGGCTTCGCGTAGGCTATCCTCAACCTCATTCATAGCGTCTTTGATAGTGTTATAAGCATCTTCATAAGCATGAACAATATCTTCGCCATAGGTATCCATAGCATTGTCATAATCTGTGAGCGCAGATTCATAATCTAGTTCTGCACTTTCGACAGACTCACTAGCCAAATTAGTAACGCTTTCTAAATTAATTTGCGCTTGATAAAGGTCTGCTTCGGCTTTCTCAGTGGCAGCTTGCGCAACTTGGATAGCCTCGTCTGTGCTGCCGGTAAGAGTTTGATTATAGTTAGCTCTGGCCAGGGCCAAGCTGGCCTCGGCCGAATCAACTTCAATAGCCAGGGCTGTGGCATCTAAACTGGCTAGGGTCGTTCCTTTAGCTACAAAATCTCCTACATCCACCGGGATGGATTCAACTTGCCCAGCTCGCTGAAAACGAAGGCTGATTTGAGGGTCCGCCTCAATAGTTCCCGTGACCGAAACTTCTTGCGTAATATCTACATATTCAACCTCGGCAAATTCAAATGAATCTTCTCCATCCCCATTAGAAAAAACCATATAACCCCCTCCGATAATAAAGGCCAGCACTAAAGTTAATGTAAGTTTTTTCTCCCAAAGCTTTTTAAACATAGTGTAAATACATTAATGCCTTTCTCCGTTGAGATCAAATATCTTTCAGGTATACTGAAGTTGTCTTTAGTTAATATAAATTCTATGCCTCCCAAACCTCCTGTTAAAAAAACTTCAAAATCAAAAAAAAACCTATTGATAGAGGTCAAGAATGTGGTCAAAACTTATGGGTCTGACGGGGTAGAAACGCAGGCTTTACGCGGGATTAGCTTTACAATTAAGCCCGGCGAATTCATGGCCATTATTGGTCAAAGTGGTTCCGGAAAATCAACGCTCATGAATATTATGGGCTTTTTGGATACCATCACCTCTGGTCATTATCATTTTAAAGGCAAGAACGTCACAACATTTTCTGATGATGAGCAGGCCTTAATTCGAAATAAAGAAATTGGTTTTGTTTTTCAATCATTTAATTTACTCCCGCGGACTACAGCCGTAGATAATGTGCGGATTCCTTTAGTTTATGCCGGAGTTCCGGAACATGAACAGATTGAGCGCGCCAAAAAAGCCCTGGAAAGTGTGGGGTTGGAACATCGTTTAGAACACATGCCCAATCAGCTTTCTGGGGGGCAGCAGCAGCGAGTGGCCATTGCTCGAGCTCTGGTAAATAAGCCCAGTTTGATTTTGGCCGATGAGCCCACCGGAAATTTAGACAGTGAATCCGGAAAGGAAATCATGAAAATTTTGGATAATCTTAATAAGGATGGGCATACAATTGTTTTAGTCACTCATGAGGACTACATTGCCCATCATACTAATCGTATAATCGAACTTTTGGATGGCAATATTGTAAAAGATCAAAAAAACGGCCATCGTCTGAAGAAATAAATTATGTTTGATTTTTTGCAGTCATTTCGAGTCGCCATTAGAGGGCTTTTAACCAATAAAGGCCGAACGATTTTAACGAGCTTAGGGATTACGATTGGAATTGCCTCGGTTGTAATGGTTGTTTCAATTGGTTCCGGCGCCCAAAGTTTAATTGTAAATCAAGTAAAAGGTGTAGGTAGTGATTTGATTGGAGTTTTGCCCGGAGGGCGATTAGAAGATGGGCCGCCCGCGGTTTTGTATGGGATTACAGTGACAACTTTGACTCTCGAAGATGTTGAGGCCCTAAATGATCCCGCCAATGTGCCCAATGTGGTGGCGGCCACGGGTTATGTAAAAGGAGGAGCCACGGTTTCTTATGGAGGGGATGCCATTGATACTTTTTTTAATGGGGTTTCTCATACATTTACAGATGTAGAAGATGTAAAAGTTGAATATGGACGATTTTTTGATGAATCAGAACAACGTGGTTTAGAAAGGGTAGTTGTATTAGGGTCACAAGTAGTAGACGAGCTTTTTAATGGGACAGATCCGTTGGGGGAAAATATAAAAATTCAGCGTGAGCAATTTGAAGTGATTGGAGTTTTTGAACAGCGCGGGAATGCTGGTTTTCAAAATCGTGATGATCAGGTTTTTGTGCCGGCAAATGTAGCTCAAAAATTGTTTTTAGGA
Organism: uncultured Candidatus Peribacteria bacterium; assembly: GCA_964459205.1. Taxonomy (GTDB): domain Bacteria; phylum Patescibacteriota; class Gracilibacteria; order UBA1369; family UBA12473; genus JABJMC01. The sequence continues at coordinate 31,106 of CAYWKJ010000004.1, forward strand.
ATTGATTATGTGAATTTAGTACGTTTAAAAGTTGATGGGGAAGAAAACTTAGATCGAGCGCGTCAAGATGTAGAGGCCACACTTAGAGAGCGTCATGATATTCGGGACGCGGCGGATGATGATTTTGTGGTGGAAACTTCGGAAAACGCCATTGATATGCTTTCTTCTATAACAGATGTTTTAAAGTTCTTTTTAGCTTCGATCGCCGCGATTTCATTGGTAATTGGCGGAATCGGAATTATGAATATTATGTTGGTGTCTGTGACTGAAAGAATCCGTGAAATTGGACTACGGAAAGCTCTTGGCGCGCGCCGCCGCCGAATTTTGGAACAGTTTTTATTAGAGGCCGTTACCGTGACCATGATTGGGGGAGTAGCCGGGATTACAGTTGGGGCCTTGATGTCAGCTTTGGTAGCGATTGTGGTGCAGTCTATGGGCTATGATTGGGATTTAGTTATTTCTGTAAACGCTATTTTTACAGCGTTTATAGTTAGTTGTTCGGTGGGAATTATTTTTGGATTTTATCCGGCAAAAAAGGCCGCGGATCTAAATCCTATTGATGCGCTTCGGTATGAATAAATATTTACAATATCTAAAACTCGCTTTGCAGGCGTTGCAAGCAAACAAAGTTCGAAGTTTGCTCACCACGTTAGGGATTATTATTGGAATTGTAACCGTAATTATAGTTTTTGCTTTGGGTCACGCCACTACCGCGGTAATTGAGAGTGAAGTTGAGGCATTTGGTTCAAATTTAATTGAAGGGGAAATTTCCGTGCCCGGGCTTTCTCATACGAGTCCGGCTAATGCCGTGGCTTTTGTAGAAGGCATGACCATCACCACTCTGACCGAAGATGATGTTGAAGCCATCAAAGATATCCCAGGAGTTACTGATGGCTATGCCGGACTTTTTGGCATGGAAAAAGTAATTTCGATTTATGAGGACGAGGAGTACATGATTCAGGCCACCAGCGCTTCATTTATTGATATTGATCAGGCCGAAGTAGAGAACGGGCGATATTTTACCGAGCAGGAGGATCAGGGGTTAGCGCGTGTAGTAGTGCTTGGGCATTCCGTGGCGGAGGAGCTTTTCCCAGGAGTAGATCCTATTTCTCAATCCGTACGAATTAAAGGGATGAATTTTAAGGTGATTGGGGTTATGGAAGAATTGGGCGTTGTATTCATGCAAAATATGGATGAGCAAGTTTATCTCCCCTTAAACGCCATGCAAAAGTTTGTTTTGGGAGTGGATCATATTCTTTATTTCTTAGTCCAGGTCGAAGATGAGCTCATGATAGATTCCATTAAGGTCCAAATTGAGGATTTATTGGATTATCGCCACAATATTACAGATGTCGAAAGACGAGACTTTTTTGTAACAACCATGCAGGAGGCTTTAGAAATGCTAGGGGTCATAACTGGCGCCTTACAAATTTTGCTAATTATTTTGGCCGCGATTTCACTAATTGTAGGGGGAGTGGGGGTTATGAACATTATGTTTGTGGCCGTGTCTGAACGCACGCGTGAAATTGGTCTCCGCAAAGCCGTGGGAGCTACATATCAAGACATTATGATGCAGTTTTTGTGGGAGACGATCATTATTACGGTTTTAGGAGCGATTATAGGTGTAATCATTGGGGTTACACTGGTGTTTCTGGCGGTTTTGGGAGCATCATATTCTGGCATGGAAATTCATTTCTTTATCCCAATTCAAGGAGTGGCCGTGGCTGTCGGAGCGGCGATTTTAGAGGGATTCATATTTGGACTTTATCCAGCTCGAAAAGCCGCGAGTTTAAATCCAATTGATGCCTTGCGGCATGAGTAGGGGATTTCATAAATTGTCGCTTGACTAAAAGTGATAAATAGTGTTTTCTGTAACCTGAATTCCTAAAAAGATACTTCATGACTGATCCAACTAATCCAGGCGGTCAAGCGCCACAAGATAATCAACAAAACCAAGGAGCTGGGACTCCACCAGCAACACAGCCTGCAGGAGGAACTCCGCCACCACCACCGCCACCAGCGGGAGGAGGAGCACCAACTCCGCCACCAGCCGGGCAGCCGGCTACCCCACCACCAGCACAGCCTGCAGGAGGAACTCCGCCACCACCACCGCCACCAGCGGGAGGAGGAGC
>CAYWKJ010000004.1:33337-44859 GCA_964459205.1 uncultured Candidatus Peribacteria bacterium
ACCAACTCCACCACCGGCTCAGCAACCGGTTCAGCCTGCTCCAGGAGGGTATGTGCCACCGGCTCAGCCAGGTGCACCAGTCCCACCACCAGCACAGCCCGGACAACCGGCTCCCGGAGGGTACACACCGCCACCACCAGCGGGAGGATATGGTGCTGCTTACCCACCAGCTCCAGGAGGAATGCCTCCAGCCGGAGCTCCAGGTATGGGCGCGCCAATGGGTGCTGGAGGAGCAATCGGTTCTGGACCAGTTCCACCACCGCCACCACCAAGTGACCCTAATTACAAATTTGGAGATCATTTAAAGAACTTTAAGACTAACGTTAAGATCCCCGCACATGAGCTTAAGTTTGATGAATTCTACTTCCTTAAGTTACTTGCTGGTTCAATTTCACTTACTCGTGATGAGAAAAAGAAAATCGTTGCTTCTATTCCAAAACTTCGCCAAGAGCAGATTGATGAATTAATTGATATTCTGGAGGAGGAAAAGGAAAAATTCATTGAACTTTCACCTAAACATTCAGCCCAGCTTAAAAAGCTTGAGCAAAAACATGCGGCTGAATGGAAAGACCTCGAAAACATGGTTGAGCAGGAAGGACGCAAAGATGAAGACGAAGGAAAAGCCGATGATATTCGTAAGCAGCTTGGTCTTTAGTTAAAGATTGCCCTGCATTGCCAACGTTATAATCTTGGACGCTTGCCCACGGGTCATTGAATGTGCCGGATAAAAATACCCATTTTCATAGCCATTGATAAGTCCGTAGTCATACCCAGTGCCAACATAATCAGCAAACCAATCATTGCTTGATATGTCTGGGAAAGTGCCAGCATCATAGCTATCTACATCAATCGCAAATGCTTCGAGGATAATTTTCATAGCCTCAGCACGATTTACAGAATTATTTGGGAGGAAAGTCCCATCACCATACCCGTTAGCAATGCCCATTTGAGCTGCAATTTCTACGTAGGCATAATGCCAATCAGTAGATAGTACATCAGAGAAATAAGCCTCATAAGTGTGACCGTATTTATTCACATCCGTGGCTTCCATAACCATTTTAAGTAGCTCGGCCCGGGTGACTTCGCGGTCTGGGGCCAGGTCACCATCGGAGTAACCTTTGATAATTCCATTGTCTTTTAAATAATCTAAATACTCCGAGGCCCAGTGCAAATCAACCGTCAAAATAGCGTAAGAAATTTGATCCTCCTCATCTTTAACTTCCACCTTAACAGTTATTTCTCCAGTTTGATCAAAATACTTAGTTTTAGTTTCCGCCTGGCTCCAGGAAGTGTCATAAATAATGTCGTTTTCACCGGTGTAATTAAAATCCCATCTAAACCAGAGATCATCAAATTCTGTTTCATTATCATAGGATTCCGAGGCATCAAAATGAAAAGCCGTAGAAAAAGTACCAGACGTTTCATCAACCGAAAGCCTCGCATGTGGAGAGCTAGAATCTTCAACCAATACTGTTTCCGAGGTTTCCGCGGAAGATCCTTCCGGGTCACGAATTTGCATAATTACTTCATAAGTTCCCGGGTCATCGTACTGATGTGAGGTGGTTTTATCAGTCTCAAAGGAAGTGTCATAGTTGCCATCCCCATCCCAATCCCAGCGGACCTCTAATTGGTAGGTTTGATACTGATTATCAGTGGAATCTGAGCCATCAAAATAAAAGGTAGTTCCGGATGTGCCAGCGGTTGGAGAGACCTCAAAAGAGGGGATTGGAGCATCATTTTCTACAATTGTTATGGTGTCCTCGGCCGTGTCAGTCAGACCTTCAGAATCAACGATTTCTAGCACTACTGTATAGATGCCAGCATCATAGTAACTAGTAGAAGCGGTGCGGGTCGTGGAATAAGTCGTATCCCATTCGCCATCATCATCAAAATCCCAGCGGACTTGCAGATCATAATAAGAGTCTTCTTCATCAGAAGAGGTCGCGGCATTAAACGTAAAAACAGTGCTAGTAGTACCAGTTGTTTTGTCGGATAATCCCGAGTCTGAACTAATAGAAAAAGCAGCCTCTGGCGCATGATTATCCTCGCTAATAGTGATTGTAGTATGCGCCTCGTCAGTATTTCCTTCATCATCTCTTACCTGGAGTGTGGCCTCATAAGTGCCAGGAACTGTATATTTAGTAGAAGGATTTTCTTCATCGCTCCAGTCATATTCAAAAACACCATCGCCATCTAAATCCCAGCGATATTCATCTGTGTAGTAAGAATTTGAGCCATCAAAATAAAAGGTAGTAGCTGTGGACCCAGAAGAAGGATACACACTAATCGCTGCGCCGGGGTTGTTATTAAAGGTCACATAAAGATAAGTAACATCATCTTCATCTCCATCTTCAAATCCATAGATTTCTACGGTGTCACCATCCGGACTTCTAACCTCCATGCGAGGGTTAAAATAACCAGTATCATCGTAGGTATGATAAGCAATTAAAGTGTCATCATAATCTGTGTCCCATTCTCCATCTCCATCAAAATCCCAACGAACATCATAATCAGAACTACTGGTGCCCCCGCGTTCTGCAATATCTGCCTCAAAAGTAAAAACCGTACTGGTATCACCCGAAGTTGGGGAAACATCAAACCAAGTGCTCCAGCCACCAGTGTCCCAAACCGTAACCTCGCCATAAGTACGATCCGTAAAACCATCTTCATCACGCACTTCTAAGGCCACTGTTTTGTCACCAGTGGAATCATATTCATAACTAGCCGAAGAAGAGGAGCTCCAATCTGTAAATTCAGTATTTCCATAATCATAACTCCAACGATAATCTAAGTAATTTGAAAAACCACGTTGATCGTATGAGTCCGAAGCATCAAAGCTAAAAGTTGTATCAACAGAGCCGCTACTGGGGCTTATATTAAAAGAGGCCGTGGGATCATAATTTGATGCTGAAATAAGGGCGGGAAAGAGCCCCAGGCCTAGGATTAGCACTGCAAGCAGTGCTTTTGGGAGGAAATTACGCTTCATAGAATTTAGTTAGTTCTGGAATTAAGTCATCCTCAGCCACAATTCGGCTTTCCTTTTCAGATCTTATTTTCCATTCAAATCCACCATTTTCTAAAGAACGATTACTGATTACTAATCGCACTGGGATGCCAATTAGGTCGGCATCATTGAGTTTCTCCCCGGCGCGCGCGTCTCGATCATCGTAAAGCGCTTCAAACCCGGCCGCCTTTAACTTTTCGTAAACTTCGCGAGCTTTCTGCGCGGCCGCCTCATCATTCCCTAGTTGCGTCATATGAACCTTAAAAGGGGCCACACTTTTTGGCCAAATAATTCCCTTATCATCATGATGTTCTTCGACAATTGTACCCACCGTCCGACCCACTCCAATTCCATAACAACCCATATAATAAGGTTTAGCTTTACCATCTTTGTCCGTAAAAACCGCCTTATCCATTTTAGTTGAATAGTGGGTCCCAAGTTGGAAAATATTGCCAACCTCAATCCCACGACCTTCTACCATTTTTTTACCATCTTCCGTCACACATCCCTCCGGAGGGAGAGCAATATCCGCTAAAACATCACACTCAAAATCACGGCCATAATTAACATTCAAAGTGTCTTTATGATGTTCATCCGCGCCAGTATAAAAATTCTTCACAGTTTTGAGCGAAACATCACCAATTTTCCGCAATTTTAACTTAAGAGGCGATACAAAACCTACACAACTTCCCAACTCTTTTATCTGTTTATCAGTGGCCGCTTTGAGCTCATAACAGCCCAAGACTTTTTTTAATTTAATCTCATTAACATCAAGGTCACCACGAAGTGAAACTAACACAGTTTCGTCCTCATCAGTGACAAAAACCACAGTTTTAATTTGGCGCCACGCTGGTTGATCATAGAGTTTAACTCCATCATCAATTGTTGGGCCACGCGGGGCATCCTTAACTTCCATTGGTAATTCTTTTTCCTCAGGATTCATCTCTTCACGCTTGAAAACCGCCACTTCCTCGTGCGCTGCATAACTTCCATCCTCGGTCATCAAAAACCGGCTTTCACCAACTTCTGACTCCACCACAAACTCATGACAATAATCACCGCCAATATAGCCATTATCAGATTCAATCGGGATAGTTTCAAGACCGACACGATCAAAAATAGTGGAATAGGTTTGCCACATTTTGTCGTACTCTTTTTTGAAATCTTCTTCATCCGTATGAAACGAATAAGCATCTTTCATCAAAAATTCACGAACACGGAGCAATCCACCACGTGCCCGTTTTTCATCTCTAAATTTTTGCGAAAATTGATAAATATTAAACGGTAAGTCCTTGTAACTAATATTAAACCTACGCGCCACATCCACCATCATTTCTTCGGCTGTGCCACCCAACGCAAATTTCCCGCCGCGCTGATCTTCGATGGTCATTAATTCAAACCCCACACTCGAGGTGCGGTTAGTCTCTTCCCAGAGTTCCAACGGGTGCAACACGGGAGTAATCATTTTTTGGGCTCCAGCTTTGTTCATTTCGTCCTCAATCGCGGCCACAACCTTGTCGCGAACCCGCATTCCCAGCGGCAAAAAGTAGTACCGTCCCGCCACAGATTCTCTAATAAAACCGGCCTGTAAAAGTAGCCGGTGACTAATTAACTTAACATCCTGATCAATGTTTTTGATTGTTTTTCCAAAGAGGGTCGAGTAGAGCATGAAAAATAAGTTACTTTAAACAAAAGTAATTTACCAGAAAAACAAGTTTCAGAGAAGAGGGCTATTTAAGCAGAGGCACCTTCTTCAGGAGCTCCATTCGCAGAATCATTGCCTATCCCGGCTCTAAAGTCTGCAATTGCTTCGGCTAATTCACCCTCAGGCTCTGGACTGGCTAAAAGTGCAACATCCAAAGTAGCTTGGTCTAAATCCGCCTCACTTATAGGGATTGTAAAAATTCTGGATTCAAGGACTTGGCGAGCTTTTCCTTCAGCATCGCCTATGTCAGTATTTTTATATACGACCTGAACCAATGTTGGTTCTACAAAATTTATCGCAGTCGGCTCTCCATGTGTGGGCACTAATTCCTGGTCAATAATGTCACGAGCTAGTTGTAAGGTGAGACGTTGCAGGGCTTTTTCAGCCATATGCACAGCGGTATCAACAGCGGCTGATCTAGTGTTTGCTCTCTCATGCTCAGCTTTGGCAAGGTCATGATATTGTACCAATTCAGCCCTAGTACAACCATAAAAAGCTCCTTCTGGTACTTGTCGCGCCTGATCAAAGGCCTGGCGGCTTAGATGTATGCGAGCAGAGGCACCTATCAGATACACATCGCCTAAATCAGTTTCACCTGGGTCCCCTCTCAAGGTTGAAGAATCAAGTGCCGCGGTGAACATTAATGGGTCGTGCGGATTAGAAGGTTCAATGCTATGTGCTTGGACTTGCATCCCATAAGTTTCTTTTAAAGCTCTCATTGTCAAAATTTTCCCCAAATCCATGCCGGCTTGTTCTAAGGCTTCTACTTTTGCTTGCGCTGCGGCAAGTTCTTCGCGCGCGGTTTCTAAACCAGTTACTAAATCTCTCCCTGGTGTGGCTTGTAATAAGGCCGCTTCTACATCAGCAAAGGTTCTAGTAGAATCTACACGCTCCGCAGTGGTAGGCGGGGCGGCCGTAGGTGATGGGTACATAAGAATCAAGTTATTTTTATTTGGGGTGTTGGCAATTATTATAAAATCTCACATTAAAATGTCAACCAATATTTAATTCTGTAATAAAATCAGGCCTATTCCGCAAATGATTCTAGCCATTCTTCGTCAACTTTGACTTCAATGTTTTCAAGCACAGTCGGAATGGTTGGGGCCCACATTGGCCAGCTCGAAATAGTCACTTTATTAACTTCGGCCAGATTTTGCACATAATCTTCAGCTTCCCTAATTGTTTTTCCAGCAATATGTTCTTTGATTTTTTTAACTAGTTTAGCGCCTCCTTCAGTCTCGGGATTAATAGCATAGGCCTCGATACCTTTAATGGTGGCTGTGATTTTAAGTTGTCCTGGAGATTCAAATTTTTCCACAACTTCATACGAAATAGAGTCTGAATCAATCTTAATTAGTTCTTTGTCTGGGCTTTTACGCTCGTTAAGGGCTTTTTCTAAAATCCTCACAAATTCATCATGATCAAATGCAATTCCTTCGGCTTGGATTGATCCAGTTATTGTAAATTCGTCTTGAATTGCCTCCACCAGATGAGTTGGTACAGCTACGTTGGGTTCACTGGTATCAATGGCATTCCAGCCTATTAAAAGATCTAAGTTAGTTTCGTTAAGTGTATTGCGGCGGGTTACTTCGCCTTCTAATTCTTCTTGGACGGAATTTTCCAGAGTAGTAGCCAGTAATGCTTCGGAGGCGTTCAGGTCCTCTTGTGAGATTTTAAGAGTTACCGAAGTCGTCCCTCCGGTCATAGTAGAATCACTCCTGGCATAAAGATCTTTTTGGCTGCTTTCACGCAATCCCGGCAAAAAGAATGAACTAGCCTCAATATTTCCCCGATCACCCATGACGCGGCCATAAGCATCTTCCTCATCAGCCACGACAAAAGCTTGGATAGAGCCAGGCCCACTTTCGCTAGCCGCCGGCACAGTTACCGCTTCTTGAATCCTAAAAACCAAACCATCTTCAGTTTGCAAGCGACTCAAAGCCACCAAAGGCCAAGAAGTCTCTCGTTCATTAAAAATCGTTACATAACCACTAGCATTTGTGCCTCCAAAAATTTGGCCAGTTGCCGTATAAGTCAGGCTGTTTTCAATAGTCATATCAATCGGATAATAGGCCAGTGTGTGGCTCGAACCAATCGAGGGATTAGTCCCGTAAATTGAGGCATTTGCAAAAGTAATATTCACGCTTTGTTCAATCACTTCAAACTCTGGAGTTACAGTCACGGTCGCGCCAGGCAGCGCCACATAACTAATAAGTAGCAGTACCACGATGCTCGCCACCACTAGGGTTCCCATGGTTTTACGACTTGGTGCTCCCATGGCAAATTTAGATGGTTCTTTAAACATCTCAGCATCTTTGCGTTTTTCCAAAAATTGTTTAAGCGAATTTAGTGAAAAAGCTGCTTTCCCTTTTTTTTCGCGCACAATATCAAAAATAGAGAGTTTCTTTTTAGTGAGTCTCTCCGGACGCGCATCATCTACTTCATTACTTACCGCGGAAATTGGTTGCGTCGTAAAAAGATCTGGCTCCTTATCTTCAGCTTCCTCTTCTACAGGCTTTTCTGGAGCACTGAGTTGGTCAAAAACTGCAATCTCAGCCTTATGAGCCAGTCTCATCCCAATCGGATCCTTAGTAATAATCGAAAGCTTTTTGTTAATTCCCTCTACTTTTTTCTTTAAAATACTTAAATTAACTACACTTTGAAAAATTGCCGCCCTTTCTGGAACTACCAGATAAACATCATCATAATTCAGTCTTTCAATCCGCTCAAAAATCGAGGTGATTTCTTCATCAAGCTCAACATAGAGAACTTTGCGTTTTGAAATGCGAATATTTTCGTCCATTAAAGGGAGGTTAAACTTGCATTAATCGTACCACTTTTCGGAGTAATTTCATAAGGATCTGCTCCTCGCCAGCGAGCTCTAGTCCCAGGTGGGCTAGGGCCATTGGCGTTACGTCTTGTGGATCATGCAGAAGATTAGTTTCGTCCTTGATATTTGTTAAATCCTGCGGATGCACAAACCGGATAGATGGTTTTTTCGGGAAGGGCAGATTTTTCCACCAATCCTCCTCCGACAAAATGTTCTTAATCTCTGGAAGATGTGACCCCCCACCAAGTAACAACACTTTTGATGGGAAAATATCCAAATCAGAAAATTCTCCCAAGGTTAGGCCCATACCCGTAAGCCAGACATCACAATCACCTTTTAAGGCTTTATTAACAATTTTGTGAGATTGTTTTTCCAGGCGATTACCAGCGTAAGCTAGCTTAATTTCTTCGGCCTCCGAAAAAGAAACATTTAAGTTATGAGAAAGACGTTTCGTAAAACTCCGACCACCAATCGTAAACATTTTAGTTCCAGCAAGGGTGTTATCGTGGACTACGGCAATATCAGTTGTCCCGCCACCAATATCTACAAAAATAGCATTCAAATGCTCAGATTCCTTTGGCGAAAGCATGCAGCGTGAGACTGCGTAAGGTTCCGACGTAATAGCCAGTAGGGGAATATCCAATTCCGCGGCAATCGTTTGCAGAGCCCCATAATGCACCAAGGGTGAAAAAGCATTAAAAATAGTCATTACTACCTCTTTTCCCTGAAAACCCACTGGATTTGCGACCTTATAGTTATCAACTTTGGTGTCAACAATCGCGGCTGAGACCAGCTTCACATCAATTTCGTTATACCCAGTTTCAAAAGCTAATTCCGATCTAATTTGCTCAAATGCTTTCCATTGAACTTTGTGAATAATGTTTTTAAGTTCTTCAAAGTGAATCTTGGCGTGTGGCTCATGGCGACGATAGCGAATAGTTCTGGTGGCGCCTTTTACAAGTTCTCCCGCGATTCCCATTACTAATTGTTCCGGGATAATCCCAGATATTCTTTCGGCCTCAGAAATTGCTTCTTTGCAGTTCGAAATAACGGCCGCTATATCTGTTACAGAGCCGTTTTGCATGTCTCCTGGATTTTGACGAGATTTGCCAACTCCAAGGATGCGGCCTTTTTGCCCATCTAGCTGCACCACGAGAGCCTTAACAAACTCGGTGCCAATATCCAGAGCCAACAATGAATTCCCCACCTTTCGGGAACGTCGCTTAAGAAAAGAGAACATGGTAGACGTAATCTATAACAAACCTGAGGTCAGCGCAACAGCGAAAATAGCTTATTTTTGGTACCAGTCCGTCTCTGACTCGAAATCCATTTTGAGTAATTGTTTTTTAGCATGACGGTCTAGAGCTAACTCAATTAGCCGCGTAATCAACTCCGAATAGGGGACCCCAGCGGCTTCCATTAATTTAGGATACATGCTGATATCTGTAAAACCAGGGATTGTATTGATTTCATTTAGAAAAATCTTGCCAGAGTTACGTTCTATAAAACAATCAATTCGCGCAAACCCGGAGCAACCTAGCGCCTGGTAAGAAAGCTGAGCTACCTGCTTAATCTTTTGAGCTTGGTCTGGCGCTAATTCAGCTGGGACTTGCGTCTCGGAAATTCCATTCACATATTTGTCATAAAAATCATAAAATTCACCGCCAACATGGACCTCACCAGGAGGAGAGATAATCAAATCATCGCCATTCCCTAGAATTGCGACCTCAATCTCACGCGCCTCAATTCCATCCTCAACAATAATTTTGTCATCAAATTTAAAAGCTAAATCAATCGCCTCGGCAAGCTCTTTGGGATGCTTAACTTTGCTGATTCCTACACTAGAACCAAGATTTGCTGGCTTTACAAACACTGGCATGGAAAAGTCCTCGCCAATCAAGCTAAGCACCCGTTCTTGGTCATTATCCCAGGTTCCTTTCCGGATTCCCAAGTAATTTACCTGCGGTAAATCCCATTTTTCCCAAATTGTCTTAGCCATAAGTTTATCCATAGCTGCGGCCGAAGCAAACACCCCAGAGCCAACATAGGGAATATTTGCCATTTCAAATAATCCTTGAATCGTGCCATCTTCGCCAAAAGGACCGTGTAAAACAGGGAAAACCACATCTAATTCTTGTAACATTAAGTGAACTTCTTCACTAGTGTTTTTAAGGGTACGGTGCTGCCGTCCCATAGCAATAACACCCAGTTGTTTAGGGTTAGTATGGAAAGTGGCCGGGTGCAATTCACTTACGTCACCGGTTTGCAGCGCTTTAATAGTATCAGCGCCAACTACCCATTGACCTTCTTTAGTGATCCCAATCGGGATAATTTCGTATTTTTCTTTATCAATAGCTTTAATTACGGAGTTTGCCGAGACAAGTGAAACTTCATGTTCCCCTGATCGCCCCCCAAAGATAATCCCAACCTTAGTTTTTGTCATAGGTATTAAATTACGCTCCGAGTCTAGCAAACTTAGGAAAGCGGGAAAAGGTCTTCCTCGGCACTCGGATAAATAATGTCTCTTTTATATTTTTTGGCCCATTCCCGGTCGCCATAACTAAAATGCCACCATTCGTCTGGGAAGTTAAAAAATCCTAAGGGAATAAGGGCGTTATACAGGACCATTCGGTTTTCATGCCATTGTGCTTCTTCTGAACCTGGGGAGGAATCCTGAAAATGAAAAGTATAGGATTCAACGTCAAAATGGTCAAAACCGGTGCCCATGGGCAATTCGTCCCTATTTGAGTCTATGATAGTTAAATCAACGGCAGCGCCAGTGTTGTGTGGGGCCGCAAACTTTGCGTCTTTTGTGGGGTCAGCCACAAATTCTTGAGTGGCTTTATGAACCTGATGATCACTCCAATCAGCGTGTTCTTGTTCTAATTTTTTGTACAACTCAGAATACAGCGCATTTTGCACAGCTGTTGTGCGAAATCCATCCCAAATTTTAAAACGCAATCCACTCGGTAAACATCTCTCCGCTTTTTTTAGCATTTCCACCACATCTCGGCGCAACAAAACCTGCGCGTCATCAGTCAGACCTTGCTCAAAATAAGCCGGCTCAACCTGAAAATTATATGTTTCGGCCAAAACTAGGGGATCATCGTTCAAAGTTTTCATAAGCCAATTTAACCAGAAGAATTCCTTGTCAGCAACCTTGACACATATAAGAAAATGCGGTAAAATTATAGTAGTTCATAAAATTTAAAACAAAAACCAAATGGACAAACTCTCACACTACTTAGGTATTCGAGCTGTTCGGCTCGGCATTATGGCCATGTTTGTGGCCACTTTTTTTGGTGCGCCAGCACTAGGTTATATGACCAATAATGAAACTCTACAAAAATTAGATCTCATTGAAATTACAGCAGATGTATTTGGGGTGGATGGTGCATCTACCATTGATCTTGGTGGCGTTTCTGGGACCAGCGGGGTTACTGGTGATGATAATACAGTTACTCTCCCAGACGAACCAGACAGCGACCAAGACGGGGTAGAAGATTCTCGTGATGAATGTCCGCATGATCACGGTGATACTTATAATGGTTGCCCAGATACCGATGGTGACGGTTTAACTGATAATATCGATGAGTGTAAGGATGTGCCCGCTCAGACTGCGGATGGCTGTCCTGAGGATGAGGTAGATAGCGACAAGGACGGATTAAGCGATGATGAAGATAAGTGTCCAAATGACTACGGAACAACAACTAGTGGATGTCCTGATACCGATAAGGACGGCTTAATTGATCTTGAAGATAAGTGTCCAAAAGAATACGCCCTTACTGCCGATGGTTGTCCTGAGGATGAAGTCGCAGATAGTGATGGTGATGGTTTGAACGATGATGAAGATAAATGTCCAGATGACTATGGGACTACTGATAGTGGATGTCCTGATACCGATAAGGACGGCTTAATTGATCTTGAGGATAAGTGTCCAAAAGAATACGCCCTTACTGCCGATGGTTGTCCTGAGGATGAAG
>CAYWKJ010000004.1:44959-55980 GCA_964459205.1 uncultured Candidatus Peribacteria bacterium
TACTGATAGTGGATGTCCTGATACCGATAAGGACGGCTTAATTGATCTTGAGGATGAGTGTCCAAAAGAATACGCGCTTACCACCAATGGTTGTCCTGAAGACGACACTTATGATTACTACGATGCTAAACAAACAGGTCACTACTATGGTGATGTTGGTTGTTTTCCATTCTACGATGCCGCTGGGAATTACTATGAAGGTTATTTTGATTACTGGGGCGACGAAGTCCGTTGTGACGATGAAGAAGAAGATCACGAGGAACTTCCTGATCTAGCAGTTGGTAACCTCGAAATTTCTGACACCGGAAAAGTTATAGTGGAAGTTAAAAACTATGGTGAAGCTGAAGTGCCAACCACTTCATTTGGTATTTACATTTATATTGATGAAGACGCTTCTGATGGCCGAACATGGACCTACAGTGTCAGCACCTTAGCTGACCAAGATTGTATTGAGCCAGGTGGGGTTTGTACTCTTACCCCTCAATATGTCGATGTGGACGCTTCTCATGTTATTAGTGTTGATATTGATCCTTACTACGCTGTGGAGGAATCAGATGAAAACAATAACCAAGACACACTTTGGTATTATTCTGAAAATGAAGAAGATGAAGAAGAAGAGGAAGAAGTTTACCTTCCAGATCTAGTATCAGATGCTTGGATGGACGATGATGGTGAATTTACCGTTAAAGTTACTAATGAGGGTAAAGGGAATGTTGATACAGATTCATGGCACGTTTACATCACGGTTGATGATAAAACATGGACTTATAGTGTTAGTACTTTAGCTGATCAAGGTTGTCTTGACGCTGGTAATACTTGTCATATTAGCCCTGCCTATCTTAGTACAGACGAGGAGCATAAGGTTTATGTTCAAGTTGACCCAAATAATGTTATTGAAGAGTATGATGAAGATAATAATGATTTCGAAGGTATTATAATTCCTAGCGCTTACGGTGATAATGACGATCATGGCTCTGCTGATGAATGTGAAGGTTGGTGGAGTGACTATGGATGTACTGACTTTGGTGAGTGGAATTGGTTAAATGGTGAATATTGTGCTGTTTACAACGAAGATTGGAGTGACATGGAATGTGAAGATGTTAATGATTCAACTTACTCCGGTGATTCTGTTTGTGGCAATGACGGTATAACTTATGAGAGTGAAGAAGCGGCTATTGAAGCTGGAACAAACATGTCTTACTGGGGAGAATGTGGAATCGCTGATCGTCGTGAGTTATACGAAATGCAACGTAGTCTAGACAATGATAGAGTTGATTTTGATGATGTAATTAGCCGTTCCGAGCACACCCTTGAAGGTCTAGATAAATATATTGAATTGTTTGAGAAATATTACGATGAAGCCAGTGAACATAATTTTGATGAGCTTAGTGAGCTCAAAACAGTTGTTAGTGAAAGAACAAGTGTCTTTGAAAGCTACAAATCAGAAGTAGAGGCTGTTCAAGATGAGGCTGAGTCCTACACCGATGGGTACCAAGATTTTATTGATGAGGCTCAAGCTCGTTACGACCTAGTAGAAACTGGAGATCGGGGAAGCCAATATTTCTGGAGTTGGTGGCAAAAACATGATTTCTACTGGAAACTCCGTGAAACAATTGAGCGAAAAATTGATCCTTATGATGATCGCGGAATTTACGATCTAATCGGTCGTGAGCCAATTAAAATCGCTTATGAAGCTGCTCAGCAAGGAGTGCTTTCTGATTTAGATTGGACCCCGTTTGAAGAGGTTGAAGATGGCGTTGCCGAAGTTGAAGCTGCTTGGGAGGATATTGAAAATCAATTAGATGCGCTGCAAGCAGCAGTGGTGGAAATAATTGAAGATACTGACGACTTAAGTTGGGAAGAAATTGATGATATTCGTTGGGATCTTGACGAGCAAATGCAGTGGATTTATCTAGACATGGACTATTACTGGATGACTAAAGATATGTTCTGGGATAGTGAACCTTGGCAGCATATTGATTCTATGTGGAAATCCATTAACTGGGCTCGTGAAAGTGAATTTGCAATTAGTGAGCTTAAAGAAATGATCGCCAGATGGGAAGAGGGTGATGCTTTGGATATTGCCAAAGACATTTTTGTCCAGCCTTATGCCCAAGATGCAATCACCGCTTTGATTGAAGTTCGGGATGAAAAACTTGATCCAGCGGCTAGGTATGCCCTAGAAAAAGCAGAAGAACTTCAAAACCCAGATCCAATTTGGTACTTCTTTGAAGAAGTTCTAGAACCAACTGAGTATTGGGCTATGCCAAAACTTGAATACTTGGCTGACCTTTATTTCAGCGAGTATGAGCATCAGGTTGGAGACGATGATCGCGAAGTGCTTGATGAGTTCTTTGGGAAGTTTATAGGTTTCCATTATGACCTTTCCGGAGGCTTTGATGATGTAATTGATCTAGAAGAGAATGAGTTAGATCACTTTATTGGTTTAGTAGGCGAAGATGTTTTGAATGATGTAATTGAGCAAGTTGTGGCTCATGTTAGCGCCGAGGTTATCAAGGCTCTAGTTGGATATGATCAAGACATGGGAATCGGACTAGACCATCTTATGACCCTTAGTGCCCACGCTGGTGATGCTGATAAGCTAGCCCAGCATGCCGCTAATGTTCAAGTTATGGCCGAAACTCTAGGTGATCTTCAGGCCGCCGGTGGTAGCAATACTGCTTTAGACGGTGTGGTTAAAGAAGCCTTAGATTACGCCAGTGTCCTTTATGGTCCTGATGCTAATGATCTTCGAAATCTTTTAGCGGCAATAGACCCAACTAATGTTAGTGATGAGGAGGTTACCGCTATTGAAGATAAACTAGCCGAAGCGATTGTTTCTTCTCCAGAAGCTAAGTATGAAGATGATCTCTTAGCCTTTACCGATACATGGGAAAATCAATGGTACTACACCCATGTTGCTGGAGCGAAAAACAATGATTGGGTTGGTGGTTATGGAGATGGGACTTTTGGTCCTGGTAACTCAGTGACTCAGGCGGAAATCCTTAAGATGGTTTTTGAATCACTTGAATACGGTCCTGCCTCTGGAACACCAAGTTTAAGTGCTGCTCATGGTCACTGGGCTGAAGGTTATTACAAACAAGCTGAGAATCTAGGATTAGATCTTAGTGGATTTGACTCGCCAAATGATCCAGCCATGCGTATTGATATTGCTAGTCTAATTGTTCAGCTATTAGATTTGCCTGCAGGTGATAGCCCTTCTTTCACTGACGTTGATAGCAGTGATATGTGGGTAGTTGGGGCAATTAATTCTGCCGAAATCATGACTGGTGATGATGGGGTTAACAGGTTTAGACCTTATGATGGTATTAATCGTGCGGAGGCGGCTACTGTTATTGGTAGAGCTTACGATACTATGTTAGGTAATGCTGCGGCTGAACTTGATCTAACTGAGTACATGGATGATGTTGATCAGTTTGAAGCGGTTGATCTTGATGTATTTACTTCTGATGATTGGGCTGAAGATAATATGCTCCAGAAGCTTGGAGCTAGCCTGCTTAATATCATGGACTTTCTCAAGCCTTCTGTTCTTATGATCGGAATGTAAGTAACTAACTAACAAAATATGGGGTCCCTTTAAAAGGGGGCCCCATTTTTTAGAACTAAGCACTTTCTCTTGCAATTTAGTAGGAATTCCGTATGCTGCGTAGGCGATACTAATCTTATAAGGACATGCCTAAACATCCGGTACCTAAGCAAAAGCAATCAAAAACGCGGTCCAAAAAGCGTTACCATACGTTTGAAGGAATCGTGCGCAAAAAGCTTACTGACAAAATCCAACTGGTTGAGTGTAAAAGTTGTGGCGAAAAACGTCGCGTTCACCATGCCTGTGCAAACTGTGGCATGTATCGTGGACGTCAAGTACTCAACGTAGATAAAAAGATGAAGAAGATCACTAAGATGCAAGCTTAATTCCCCCCCGCTCTTTTAAACCCTCTTTTAAATGGCTGTAAGTCGCCATATGTCTCGAATTGCGGTTATCCAAACCTTATTCGCTTATGAAGCGCGTAAAGAGGATCCTGAGGCTCTTTTGATCTATATTTTAGAAGAATTTTACCCAAATGTTACCGAAACTGACTTTGCCCTTAATAATTTGAAGGGAATTTTAGAAAAATATGATGAAATCAAGAAAATCATCAAAAAAACCGCTCCAGAATGGCCATTTGACAAGATTGCTCCAATTGATAGAGTTATTCTGGAACAGGGAGTTTACGAGATTATTGCTTCTCCAGATGTCCCTCCGGTGGTGGCCATTAATGAGGCCATTGAAATCGCTAAAGAATTTGGTAACGAAAATGCTCCCAAATTCATAAATGGCGTCTTAAGTACTGTTATGAAAGCTCATAAACCTAAAAAATAATGAGTAAAGATCGTTTCCACACTTTAGAAGAAAAAATCGGCATCACATTTAAGGATCGCCAGACTTTAGAGACAGTTTTTGTGCATAAATCTTACATTAATGAAATTTCCGAAAAAGGAGTTGAACACAACGAGCGACTTGAATTCCTCGGCGACGCGGTTTTAGAACTGGTGGTGACCGAGTTTTTGTACAAAAACTACCCTAATAGCGAGGGGGATCTTACTAACTGGCGTTCTGCTCTTGTGAAAGGAGCCCATTTAGCCACGGTTGCTAAGGAATTAGACTTAGGAAAGTATTTAGTTTTGAGCCACGGCGAAGAAAAATCGGGTGGCCGGGAGAAGAATTACATTTTGGCTAACACCTTTGAGGCCCTACTCGGGGCAGTCTACTTGGAACACGGCTATGATGTTTCGCACCAATTTGTTGATAAATTTTTGCTTATTTATCTCGAGGAAATCCTTGAAAAAGGCCTGCATATTGATGCTAAGTCACAGTTTCAAGAAATGGCTCAAGAAAAAGAGGACACCACACCAACTTACAAGGTAATCGATGAACATGGCCCGGACCACAACAAAGAGTTTGTAATGGCGGCTTATATTGGCGAACGTCGTATTGCCGAGGGAAAAGGGAGTAGCAAGCAAAACGCCGAGCAGAATGCCGCCGAAAATGCTCTTGAAAAGCTTGGATGGAGCTAGACGGATAAGTCTTCTAAAGATCTAGTTAACTCTTGTAAACGAGCTGCAAACTCTTGTTTGGCTTGGGTGATCTTAGAATCTACATCTCCATCAAACTCTAGATCTAATAGGCATTGATGCAGGTCATCTCTTTGATATGGGCCCCATATGGTGCCTGGCGCACAAATACCCGTGCTTCCCAGAATTTCGCCTACTAATTCAGCTCTGGCCATTACTGCTTCTTGGGTGGCTAATTTTCTAATATATCCTTGCCCATGCTGAGGATGATCATTATGCGGATATACTTTATTCAATCCAAAGAAAGCTAAGCTAAAATCCAGCAAAACACGCTTTGCCAGGGCTGTTTCTTCTGGTGCAGAGGCAGGTGATTTTAAGGTGCCTAAAGCTGCCTCTAAATGAAAAGGCAGGACTCCAGTACCCGCATTGCTTCGCTTGCCCACGATATTCCCTAGCGCTGCTAGTAAGCGGGCTTGTAAATTGCTAATAGAAATAACATTAGGCTTTTCATGAGGCTCTTGGGTTAGCTCTTTAACAAAAGCTCTTATTTCTGGTGTTACCTCGTGACGTCGGCACAAAGCTCCTGCTAATGATGTATAGGAACTTCCTTTCGCTGCTTTAGAGCCTATGGTGCCATTCAAAAAGTGGGCCGAACTCAACATTGCAATTGCCTCAAATCTGGGATTAGTAGGCTCAAATGGCTGCAATTTATCAACCAAAAGAAGCTCTCCAGAGGCATGGGTATAGCCACCTCTGCCCGGGAAAATACCCAAAGCATGTAACTGATCTACTGCCTTCACAGAGTGCGGTAGTTTTCCTTTTCTCCAGGAAGTAAATCTCCGTTGGATGCGTTGAAAATCAGCATGAGGAGGTTGTTCATGAATTCCTAAGGCATCTGCCGTCGCGCGACAGCCCAGGCCCTGTTCTATACAGTCCGCCACTTCTTGGTAGCAATCCCAAATTTCTGGTGTTTCTAGGCCTGCGGCAATATCAGCCGGCTTTCTAAAAGTCGCTGCAATATCGTCTGGGGTGACTGCAAATGTTCCTAAGGTTTCAGGGGGCATGTGAAAGTTTAATTTTGGCGCAAATTATAATAAATTTTGCCAAAAAGTCAACCCCTGAAGGCCTAAGTCCTCTTTTTTTCTTCTTTCCCATTCAAATAAACCCGCATTTCAGGTTGAACTTGCACTCGAACTGGGCCATCTTCGGTATCCATATTAGTTTCCCAAGCCTTAGGGGGTAATTTTTTCACCAAATGATACATTTCCGCCACTAAATTAGCGGCTTCTTCCTCTTTTTCCACCTTCATTTCAATTAGTTTTTGATAATCAGAGTCTTTGTTGAGTTCTGCTTTCCAATTGTCCTCAAATTCACGAATTTGTCCGCGCATTTCTTTGACAGTCTTTTTCATGGTTTCGTACTGCTCATCATCAATTTTTTCCTCACGTTTGAGATCTTTTTTAACTTCTTTGAGGCCTTCACGAACTTTACGTAATTCCTGAAGAATCAGAATAATTTTGTCTTCCTGCATTTGCTAAGGAGGGTTAAGAAATTTGTCCGCCACAGATTAGCGGTTCACGCGGAATGAGGCAAGGCTTAGAATGATTTAGACAAGATCAATCCTCCCCGCCGGGCCTCCGCCAATGTACTCGTCTAGGTCCTCAACGTCTAGCTCTTCAACTAAGTCAGATAATAATAAAAGAGGTTCATTCCGGTCTGCTTGTGCGACAGTGGCTGGTGGTGGGGCTCCCAATTGGATTCTTGGTGAATCAGATATCACCGCATCAGAGTTTGTTGCTTGTAAACGGGCGATAGCAGTAGATAAAATTTGAACAGCACTTGGACAGTTCCAGTAAGAGCTTATTGCTTGTCTCATCATTTGTTCAAAAGAAGAAAGAACATCTTGTCTTTGTGGAGGCTGTAATACTTCTATAAGAGCATCACTTAGACTTGCATAGCAGCCTGCTAAAAGACTCAAAAAAACCTCCTCTGTGCAGGTGCTTAAATCTAATTCTTGATTTGTTGCGTCTAGTAAAACGGTATCCAAAGTTTCGGCATCGTCAGGACTTAGAATACCTTGTCGCTTCAAGTCATCAATAAAGCGCCCCAAATGAAGAAGGTAAAGTTCGCCAAGTGCCTCTTGTCTATACACAAATAATTCTGTTAGAGAATCTAGATTGCTCCCAGGGGGGGGAGGAGACATAGAAACCATATGATTTGAGTGTTTAATAAGGGTTTATTTATAGATTAAAAAGAAGTTATTGTCAAGTTCCTGAAGCCACTAGGCCGCCAAGGCGGCTACCGGTCTAATGGCTTTATTTAACCTCTGCTCCAAGGCGCTTCTAACCTTCTCTATATCTCCGGCTGTGGTGAGCTGATCAATAACAGCTTTTTTATTCGGTAAATCTACTACAATTTGACGTCCATCAAAGGTTTCCATCACCTCATCTACCTGTTCATCCATTGCCTCTTGAGACCGGCCAGCCACAATATTGCCAATTTCGCGTATGCTTTCGCCTACTCCTCTAAAATTAAGGGTAAACAAGGATTTAACCGCTGAGCCGACCTTGCGCATCACATGCTTACGAGTAACCCGGCGAATCATATTCACCGGATTTTTAGAAAGCGCTAAAGTTCCAAAATCAAACTCTTCTGGAATGAAAGTTGCATAGCCTTCTTCACTCAAGGCCTGCTGAATTTGGCCTAAATGATAATCAGCCTGATCGTCATCTCCGTCAATCTCAGCTTCACGACTTACCACCCGAACTTCTCGCCCGTCTGGAGTAGTAATAAGGTCATATCTTACATCTAATTTTACAGCAAATTGTTCGGCAATAGCGTCTCTAACATCAGTTGTCACTTCATCGATATCTAATTCCGCCTGAATTTCCTGAACCACACTCTCTGGTAACCATTCATAGGCAATAATATGTCGACGCAAATGGCCTAATTGTTGCCCAGATTCTTCGTAGCGCTGTTCAATGGCAGCCACTGCTTTAAGTATGGCTTGGTCTCCATTTTCTATAGCACGCCATTTAATCGCCTCTCGTGTTAGATCATCTCCTTCATTCGCCTTAAACTTAATATCAATTGTTAGGGGATGAGTTTGGACATCTTCTTTGGTTAAATCTTTGTCTGGAGCCAGGAATAGTCTAATTTGTTGAATAGACTGAACAAGCGCTCTAATCTCTGCCCGATCCCCAGAATCTAAAATCGCCTGAACTCGTGTGATCTCACCTTGGACCTCAGCCGGTGGTTGCAAATTTGCAGATACCACTTCGCCTAAAACCATACGGAGATTTTCCTCGGTAACATCTAAATATTTTTGACTATAAACCACCCCATCAACAGCTCTCCGAATACTTTTATGCCCCTTAATTTCTCTTCCCCGGCTCATGCCATTGCGCGCCTTAAGTTGCGCTAAAGCAGTCTGCTCCTCTCCATAAGAAGCTTTTAATCCGCCAGTTTCTCGATCATTTATTTTGCCGCCAAAGACGTTTGCCATTTAGAACGCGAATTAACTTATTAGTACTTATTTATATCAGAGGCTATTATATTTATAAAGCCGCAACCCTGCCCACTCTATTCCTAGTATTTTGCCTCAATAAAAGAGTACGCAAACCTCCTTGTATTCTTTCGAACCAAACAGCAAAGCGGTCAGTTTTTTCTAGAGCATAAAGTCCACATCCACGTTGGTATGGGCCGCGTTCAGGGTCATCTGCGGTATAGTATGTGGGAGGGGTTAATAGGAGTCTTTCAAAATCAAAAGGGATCAATCCTGGATCTTCAATGGAGACAAGATTACTTCCTTCCTCACCAAAGAAAGAGTGAACTTCAACGGGCCCCAGCGTAAGATTGAGAGACCCATGTTCTATAGCGTTATTAAGCGCTTCAGTAGCCCAGTGAGTGCCTGATGAAATGCCCAGAAATTTCTCTCTCTCATCAACAAGTTGCCTGCTCAAATACAAATGAAGGCGTTCCCGAGGTAGGACAGCATCCGGATATTTGACTGGCGAAGGGCCAATACTACGGACACGTGCATCAGTTTGTCCTTGCGGAGCAATACCAAAAGCAAAGTGACGATTTATTGTCCCAATACGGGCTAAGCCAGATTCTAGAGATAAAGTAGGTGTAAATATAGTAAAAAAGGTTAGAGCGCAAAATAACAACACTACTAAATATTGTCAAGGTGGTGGGCCCGGCTGGATTTGAACCAGCGGCCAAGACGTTATGAGCGTCCTGCTCTGACCCCTGAGCTACGGGCCCACGCTAAACACTAGGTAAGATTGTACTTTAATCACTAAAAAAGGCCAAGAAAATCTTGGCCTCTCAAAAATCACATCAAATTCCAGTTTATTCTGCCTTTTCCTCTTTAGGTGCCTCAGCTTTTGGCTCTTCTTTTTTAGGAGCAGCTTTCTTAGGAGCCTTCTTTTTAGTTGGAGTAGCAGTGGTTTTACCCATGTTCGCTACCATTTTAGCTACACCAGCTTTCTTTCGGTTAGCTGTGTTTTTGTGAAAAAGGTTCTTTTTAGCAGCAGTATCAATAACTTTGTAAGCGCTTTGCATGGCTTTTTCAGCCTCTGGTGTTTTGCCATCTTTGACAGCAGTAACAACATCTTTAAGAGAATTCTTTAGTTTATCTCGCATACGGTAGTTCCGTTGTTGTTTCTTGCGAGAAACTTTCATCTGTTTTTTGGCGGATTTAATAATCGGCATAAGGTTTTGTTCAAAAATCAAGCTACCAAATACTAGGGAAACCCTTCCTGAAAGTCAAACAAATATTTTAACTTTCGATTTTAGGAAGGGATGCTATACTGAAATTCAGATCATTAACCTCCCTTAAAATGGCTGGAAAAGGAAAAATTTCTCTGTTACTTGGTGTCGCCGCTGGTGCGGTCACCGGCATGTTATTCGCTCCTAATAAAGGAAAAGCGCTTCGTGACAAAATTGCTAAAGAGCGTAAATCTGGCGGATTTGGACACAAAGTTGTAGCCAAGGATCTCGCCAAAATGGCCGATGATATCTCCGTTATGGCGCAAGATGTTGCCAAAAGCGAAGAAGCCAAATTATTTTGGCAGAAAACCACAGATACAGTCGAGGAACTTTCCAAAGGTGCCGTAGACCTAGATGATTGGGTCGCTGAAGCACATAAAAAAGCAGATTTACTTAAAAAAGCCGCTACCAAATACGCTAAGGAAAAGAAAAAATACATCAAGGAAGCCGAAGGTGTTGCCAAGAAAGGTGTTAAAAAGGCCAAAAAAGTCGCTAAAAAAGCTAAAACTACAGCTAAGAAAGTAAAAAAGACTGTAAAAAAAGCAACCCCCAAGAAAAAGGCTGCTCCCAAAAAGAAAGCTCCAGCCAAGAAAAAAACTACCCCTAAAAAGAAGGCCGCCCCTAAGAAAAAACCTACAACTAAGAAGAAGAAATAATGCCAAAAACTATCGGGATAATTGGAGGCAAGGGCCGCATGGGCCAAGCTTTCGTCAAATTTTTAGAAGCGCAGGGACACAAACTCCTTATTTCGGATCGTCAGACAACGCTTTCTAATAAACAGCTTGCCCAAAAATCAGATGTAATTATTGTTTCCGTGCCCATTGATAAAACTAAGCAGATCATTGAGGGGATTGCTCCTCATGTTCGAAAAGGCTCTCTTTTGATGGATCTTACTTCTGTTAAGGAAATCCCAGTTAAGGCGATGCTTACGTCAAAAGCTTCGGTTATTGGCGCGCATCCAATGTGTAACGAAACCACTTTTGGGCCTGGACAAACCATGTTGTATTGCCCCGCGCGGACTGGCAAATGGTTGCCGTGGTTTAAACAAACTTTCGAGAAAAAAGGAGGGCTTAAATTGATCAAACTTACTCCCAAAAAGCATGATGAGATGATGTCATTTGTGCAGGCCTTGATTCATTTTTCCGAATTTGCACTTGGGAAAACTTTGCATGATT
>CAYWKJ010000005.1:0-46329 GCA_964459205.1 uncultured Candidatus Peribacteria bacterium
TCGAAATTCATGTTGTTTTTATATTTGTGACAAATCAGTTTTTAATTGTTCCTCTGCTTGTTTTTTCTCGAGTTCTTCTTCTTGGCGATGAGCTGATTCAATATCAATCATGCGTTGGTGCGCTGCTTCGGATTCTAGTTTTTGTATTTGAGAGATTTTTTCTTCTCCTTGTTGTATAAATTCCTGTTCATGGCGATTAAGCTCTTCAATTAACTTTTGACGTAGTTCAGGCGGGTATTTGTCAGCTTTTGATAAAAAATAGTCTTTTTTTTCTTCGGTTAAAAGAAGTGTAGTTTTTATATGATTTTTGAAGCCCTGAGAGTCCATGAAAACAAGGTATAAATATCTTATTATTATACCTGTTTTAGGGCTTTTTTACAATATGTTTGTATAGATAACTACTTCTTAAAATCACAATCGTCTTTTTCGCATTTTTCAACATCTGTGAAATCTCTTAGTTTTTCCCATTTCTGGCGGAAATCTTTTGGGTCTAAGTAATCGGCAAACTTATTGTACTGGGAATGAGGTTTGGTTAAGTGGGTGGCGTGTTTTACTGGGCACCAGAACCGCTCGGTTCGGCCAGAAATTTCAGTAGCGTAACGGAGTAAATTATTAAAATAACTGCAATAAAGACAGTTTAGTTTTTCAAACCAGTTAAGATAGGGGAGATGATGTCGATCATATATAAAATAGTCTTTTGATTTTACGCGCGGGATTCCGTAAACACGAAAACAGACCTGGTGATAAATTTCTAATCCGAAATGAAAAATTATTCCGGGAATAATCATTCCATAAATAAAAGGCGCGCTTAAAAGATATTTGATTTTTAAAGGGAAAAAAGTTTTAACCCAGCTAAGTTTCCATAGTTTGAATTTGGCGCGTTTTTCCTTTAATTCTTTGCGGATATTAACTTTGAAATCCATAGAATTCATGGCCCGATTAAAAGCGGCCATGATTTCGTCGCCCCACATGTCTAGTTTTTTGAGGTCTAAGCGGTTGGATTTGAGGCTTTTTTGGGCTTTTTTTAGCCTTTTAACTAGATCTTTTGTGATTTTATTAATCATGTCTGTGTTAGTTAATTGTAGCGGGGGTGTGGATTTTGAATTGTTTTAATTAAGTGTACCACATGTGATGGGCTCATTCTTTTATTAGATATAGTAAATTGTCTTCGATTTGGTACATAAGTGGGGCAATAGTGATTTTAGGATATTTTTGGCGTAATCGTTGGGCTTCATTAAGGGTGAATTCAATTTCATCGCCGATTTCAAACATGGGAGAGTAATGGTGAAAGTGTTTTTCGGCCTCTTCATGGCTCCAGCCAGCGTTTTCTGCCAAACCGCTGATAAATTGGGGTTTTTTAGATGTTAGGTCAGACATGCCACAGTGATTATGTCCGATTAAGGCGAGGTGTTGAATCCCGCCAACGCCAATGGCGTATGAGACTTTAAATTCACTATATTTTAAATTGGCACCGCCCGCGCGAATAACAAACGTAAAGTTTTTAGGGACATTTAGATGTTTGCGATTGTCCATGCACATGCCAACTAATAGTTGAGCTTTTGGATAAGATCCGTTTTGTAGGCCGAGATTGTGATATTCCAATAAACGACCAATAGGGTTGTCTTGATATTGGGGAGGAATATCATTTTTTGATGCTATGGGGATTAATTTGCTCAGCAAAAAATTTGTGGTTAGAGTTTTCCAGATGATTGTACCACAAGTTGGGGTTGAGGAGATTTCGGATTACCTCCTAGCTGCTTCTTTGACCGGGCCATAAATAGCAGGGGAGTTTCCGGTGAAGCCGGCCCAGCCTCGATCTCCATAGCAAAAGTGCCACCATTCTCCGGGATAATTCCACAATCCTTCTTCGGCCATTAGATCGCGAAGCTCAAGTCTGTTTTTGCGGGCTTGGCCGGTTATTGAAGGATGCTCAGTCATAGTTTCTGGTACGAAATCAGGGAAACCAGTTCCGTAATCAAGTTCCTCCCCTGAATTTAGTTCATAAATACATAAATCAACCGCTGCGCCAGTGCAATGAGGCGCTAGCTCAGTGGGGGCAACATATTTGTAGGAAAGTCTTTCAATTTCTTGTTCATCACCTGCTTTGACTAAATCAGGGCGTTCAGAGCGGACTCTGGCTTTAGCAGATTCTTGCAATTTTTCTTGAACATGAATTGGGCGTAGAGCGTAGAAAACTTTGAGGCCAAGGCCTTTTGGTATAAGTTTTTTTTGGATGCGTCTAAGTTTTTCAACAAGACCGTTTCTGGCTAGTGGGGGAATTTCTGCAGGATCTGAAACTTGACCCGGGATATCTTGAGGCATCCAAAGATGGGGGATGTCTGTTAAACAAGCCAGCGGCTCGCCGCAATCTTCGATTGGCACTTCGAGGCCTCTTAAGTTGTGTTCAACTAAATAAGCTTCGACTAACTGTTGAAAGGCAAGCGGCTCCATTTCAGTGGGATCTACCTCAAAAGGCGGTCTTCCTGGTGTGTGTGGACTAGGAGCTGGTGGCAAGCTAGGCATGTAAATATGGGTTTATAAAAAAGGACGTAAATATATTCCTTTTCAGAGTTTTGGTCAATATTGCCCTAGAGTTTTCCAGATGATTGTACCACAAGTTGAGGAGAAGGCTGTAAAAAGCTGAGCCGCTAATACCCTGTTATATGTGGTTGCGCGATGAGAATATCAAATATGAAATTATTAATAACCATTAGAAGGAGCAGTAGATTGATTATTAAACTTAAAATTAATCCTTTTTTGTTTTCCCTTTTTTTAAATCCTATTCCAACGCAGGTTAATCCAAAGAGAGTTGCTAAAAAAACCACAATATTGTAAATGGATCTTTCAATAAAAAATATTGCATTCATTCTGGAAGACGAGTTCATTATTTCGTTCGGAAGTAACATAAAAATGAACATCACTCCAATTATCAAAGCATTAGCTATAAATGAAGAGAAAGACAGTGATAAAAAAGGATTTGTTTTGAAGAATTTCATATTTGAGCGTAATTACATACAATTCGTTTCTGGACGAAGTGTTTTTTAAATCCTCCCAATCAAATCTACCATTCGGCAGGAATAACCCCATTCATTGTCATACCAGGATAGGATTTTGACCATATTGTCGCCAATGGACATAGTGGCGAGGCTGTCGACGATAGAGGAGTGGGGGTTGCCTTTGTAGTCGATGGAAACAAGTGGTTTTTCGGAGTAGCCGAGGATGCCTTTGAGTGGGCCGTCGGCGGCGGCTTTGAAGGCCGCGTTAACAGATTCAGCTGTGGCTGGCTTGTTGAGGGTTACAACTAAGTCTACAACCGATACGGTGGGGGTTGGGACGCGTAAAGACATGCCGTTCAGCTTGCCATCAAGTTCTGGTAGAACCATGGCTACGGCTTTGGCGGCACCAGTCGTGGTGGGGATCATAGAAAGGGCGGCGGCGCGAGCGCGGCGTAAGTCTTTGTGCGGTAAATCTAGGATGCGTTGGTCGTTAGTGTAAGCGTGGGTGGTGGTCATAAGGCCGTGTTCGATTCCGAATTTCTCGTGCAGCACCTTAGCAACTGGCGCGAGGCAGTTAGTGGTGCAGGAAGCGTTGGAGATTAGGTGGTGGTTGTCGGGGTCGTATTGATCGTCATTTACTCCGAGAACAACCGTAAAATCAAGGTCTTGGCCCGGGGCGCTGACAGCCACTTTTTTAGCGCCGGCTGTGATGTGTTTTTGGGCGCCCTCACGACTGCGGAAAAATCCAGTAGATTCGATTACTACATCGATATTTTCTTCTTTCCAGGGTAGTTTTTCAGGATCACGTTCGGAGAGAACGCGGATTTCCTGGCCATTTACAATTAATTTGTCGCCTTTTACTTGGATATCAGCGTCAAGAACGCCGTACATGGAATCATATTCCAGTAAATGAGCAAGAGTTTCTAAATCACCCAAATCATTAATAGCAACGATTTCACAAGTTTCTTTCTTTAAATTGGCACGAAAAACATTCCGGCCGATTCGGCCGAATCCATTAATAGCTACGCGTGGTTTCATAATTGCAAAAATTAGGAGTAAGCAGCGGCATTATAATGGTATAATTAATATGATGAAAGTCCTTACTATTGATCCCTACAATTTTAATCTGGAAGATATCCAGCAGGCTGCTCGTGTTTTGATGAACAGCGGCGTGGTTGGGCACCCCACAGATACTTGTTATGGCTTAGCAGCTAGTATTAATGATAAGAAGGCAATTAAGCACCTTTATGAAATTAAGAAGATGCCTTTGGATAAGCCAGTAAGTGTTTTGGTGCGATCATTGGAGGAGGCTGAGAAATATGGGGAGTTTTGTGAACTGGCGTTGCGAATGGCCGCTGAGTTTTGGCCAGGTCCTCTTACTCTTGTAGTGCCGCGCAAAGAAGCCTTGCCAAAGTTTTTAAATCCCGGAGCAGAGTTTGTAGGGTTGAGAGTAATTGATGAGCCAGTTTCGGTGGCACTTTTAAATGCTTTGGGCGGGCCCGTGACTACTACAAGCGCTAATTTGCATCAAAAGCCAACCCCTTTTGAGATTTCCAAAATAACAGCTGCGCCAGATTTAATTTTGGATGTGGGTAAGATTGTAGAACACGAAAAGCCTTCTACTGTTATTAAAGTGGAAAATGAACGTGCAACCACTTTGCGTCAGGGGGATTTATTTGAGTTATACCGGAGTTTTAGATAAAGCTAATTAGAGCGTGAATAATAGCGGTAATTGATTCAAATCCGAGTGTTACTAGCGTACCAGCACAGATTACACCAATACTAATAAGCCCTAAGGCTGGCCAGAATTTTACGCCAAAGAGAAAAGCAGCTAAAGATCCGGTCCAGGCACCAGTAACAGGTAAGGGAATGGCAACAAAAGTTATTAGAGCTAAGGCCCCAATTTCATTAAACTTAGCAGAGTGTTTATGGCGTGTTTTATGGAATAATTTAGTAAGCCAGCGATTAAAGAATCTAGAGTGTTTCATCAAAAAAGTTGTCACTGGATCTAAAAATTTAAGGAGTATAGCCACAATTAAAATATTTCCAGTGGCTGACCATAAAAAAGCTTCCCAAAGAGGCATTTCAAATACACCAAGAGCAATTGGCAGAGCGCCACGGATTTCTAGAATTGGAAGGGCTCCAATCCCAATGGTCAATAGAATATTTATAAGGTGTGATTCCATAACGTTACTTGTTGTATCATGAAAAGAGAGAAAAGGGGTTGCGAAAAGTTTGACTTATCTTCCATATAATGTATAGTCTAGGTGAATTTTAATTAACCTAAATAAGGCTCGTGACACCAATAGCATTTTCAAGAAGAGGTCCGCAGCGCCATAGCTCTAGTAGTTCTAGAATGGAGGAGGTAGATGGCCGATCTTTAAGGGCGGGGGGGCTTGGTTCTTCGTCAGCTTTGCAAAGAAGGGGTTTGCCGCCAAATCATCAGGTTGCGCGTCGTCAATTGACAAGAGGAGGAAGGCAATTGGGGGTGCATTCTAGGGGACTGGCTGTAGAGTCAGCTCCTTTTCAAAGGGAGATAGCGGTAGGAGGAATAGAGCATCGAACAGCTATAACTGTGGGGGCTTTAAGGAGTTGGTGCCGACGTTTAAATGAACTACCTGCAGGTCAGACTAGAGAGCAAGTAGCTGACCTATTGAGAAACGTAATGGTAATGGATATTGCTAGGAGAAGCTCAAGGCCGCCGCGTAATGTGCAAGAGTTAATGGGGGAGACGGTTGATATTGAGCTTGCAGGATCTGCGGGTTTACATCTTAAGGATGATGATGTTTTGTGTGTTGACTCTCAAGGGTTAATTGAAAGAGCTTTAGTTACTGAGGCTAATGAGGAAGTTACAATAGTTCTTAATAGGTGGTTGGCAGATAATTTTGACCCTGACACACCTGAGAGCCGGCAAGATAATGCTGCAGCCTAATTAAAATAGTTTTTGTAGATGTGGCAATAAAATTTAGAAAGTAGTTTTAAATGGCTTAGATAAGCCATTTTTAGGTTAAATAGGTGGGTTTTTGTATACAAAATTTGAACTATTTTGATAGAATCATAGGTTTTTTTTGGTTTTGACCGTTGACAAGGGGGAATCTCTACCTTAAATTTGGGATTACAAGAGCGTTCAAAAAAATTATACACAAGTTGTACACAAGTTTTGAACATTATAAGAAGAAAACGTGAACCACAAACCTGTTCTTTTACACAAAACGATTGAATTCCTTCATCTGAAGGAAGGCGCACTAATAGTTGATGGAACTTTAGGTCTTGGTGGCCATGGAAAAGTCATCCTAAAAGCGATTGGAGAGGCTGGTAAATATTTTGGTTTTGACCTCGACGAAGAGAATCTTTCCGAAGCTAAAAAGCGCCTAAAAGAATTTACGAAACAGACAACTTTTTTTCATTCAAATTTTGTTCATTGTCATGATCGGCTTAAAGAAATAGGGGTGTCCCACGTTGATGGGATTCTCCTGGATCTTGGACTTTCTTCTCCGCATATTGATGATTCCGCTCGTGGGTTCTCGGTGGGGGAAGAGGGGCCGCTGGATATGAGGTTTGATAGAAGTACTGATGACCTTACAGCGGCGCAAATAGTAAACACCTGGCCTGAAAGTGATCTTAAAAAGATTATCTATGAGTATGGCGAGGAGCGTTATGCCCCT
Organism: uncultured Candidatus Peribacteria bacterium; assembly: GCA_964459205.1. Classification (GTDB taxonomy): domain Bacteria; phylum Patescibacteriota; class Gracilibacteria; order UBA1369; family UBA12473; genus JABJMC01. The sequence continues at coordinate 6,662 of CAYWKJ010000005.1, forward strand.
AAAATTGCTCGATTAATAGTTGAGCAAAGAAAGTCTGAACCCTTTACCACCACGACACAGCTTGTTGATCTGATAGAAACTTTTATGAAGTCTTCTGGGGATCGACGTCGGGTGGCCACTAGGCTGTTTCAAGCTTTACGAATTGCTGTTAATTACGAACTAGAGGTTCTAGAGGAAGCGTTGCCCTCCCTGCTTTCTCTCCTCAATCCTAACGGCTGTCTGGTGGTTATCTCCTATCACTCACTCGAAGATAGGATGGTAAAAAGAGCATTTAAAAAGGCGGCTCGAACCTGTGTTTGTCCGCCAGAAGTGATGCGTTGTGAATGCTCAGGTGAAGCCTCGTTTAAAATCCTTACTAAAAAGCCGATTGTCCCTTCTGAGGAAGAAATTTCTGAAAATCCTCGGAGTAGAAGCGCAAAATTGCGTGCTATCCAAAAAATCTAACCTCCCTTACTCCCTCCCAATGTCCCATATCATGCTGACACATCCGCAAGGAAACGATGTTACCCAAAATTATTCTCGAAAAGGTGTGCATTTTAAGATTGGGCCGGTTATGGCAGTTATTTTGATGCTGGCTTTGATTGCGGTAATGGGGCTTATTTCTTTAACGCACTTAAACGCGATGTCTACCAAGGGATACGAAATTAATAAATTAGAAAGCGAACACCAAGATTTGGTTCAAGATGGTGAGATTAATGACATGTTAATTTTGCAAGCCCGTTCACTTAAAACAATTGAGGGGCATGAATTGGTTCAGAACATGGTTAAACCTAATGAAGTTTATTATTTAGAGAGTATTTCTGGGTTAGCAAGTGTGAATTAAGAGGGCCGCAAGGCCACAGACTTTGAGGTGTTATTCCAATGGGTTAGGAATAAGCCATCCAAATCTCCTCCAAGGGGTCCGTGAGGAGATTTGGGCTATGAAGACGCGGGGGAAAACCGCAGGTTTTCCCCCGCGCTCCCCCTTTCCCTAAAAGGAAGCGACTCGCTCGGGACCCACAAGACCCGTAGCTCGCCGCTGATTTTTTATAGTTGTGCAAAGAATATTATTATATGTTATAATTCCGTCCTTTTTTTAAAAGAAACATAATTTGGTATTATCAAGATTCCCCGGTAGGGAGCCAACATTAAAAGAACAGCGATTAAATTTTGCTTATCACGAGGCAGGGCATGTTTTAATGCATTTATTAGAGGACAATGGAAGCCATCTGGTGCATGCATATATTTCTACCTTTGGAGAAAGAATGAAAAGGATTTTCCCAAAAGATTGGTTGGATAAATTGCCATTTGAATTTTGCGATGGAACGGTAGTGCGTAGTTATCGTGATACTCCTCTTACCTTGTGTGATAAATTGAGAATTTTTGTTAAATCAAGAATTCATTGGCGTGCGGTAGAGGATAAAGAATTGCCAAATGTGGCGCCCCCAGACTTGTCACTAGACGAACAAGTAGGAAGGTTAGCAATGGCCTTAGCTGGAGTAGCTGCTAATCGGGCTTTGGCTGGTGAAGATGAGGAGACGGGAGGTTATTCTGATTGGTGGGAAGCTTTTTGTGTGTTTGTAACCTATTTTGATTATGATGAGATAACTGCACATAGAGCGATTCAGAGTTTTGAAAAGAATATGAAACTCTTTTTTGATGATCCGATGGTAATTAAGGTGTTGGAGTCTGTATCAAGTTATCTTTTAAATAATTCCTGGCGAATTGATGATGATTTAGAAGGCCATATTAGAATATGGATTACAGAGAAGTGTGGAGTGACTCTGGGGGAGTGGGAATATGTGAAAAGACTTTATAGAAGCTTTTGTGTAGACATGATTGATTTTTACTCCTAATCCCAGTATCCTACGGGCGCTTAAAATTTAACCCAACGGCTCATGGCTGACCTTCCTGTTCTCGCTGAATTAAACAAACAAAACAATCCACATCTTCGAGTTCTCCCTTCTGGTTTTCACGCAATTAATTTGCGCCAAATGATGTCTGTTGCAGACAAACATAATTTTGGGGTGGTAGCGATTAACCAGCGTAACAAATATATTATGCGCGCGACACTTGAGGCTGCCTGGCAAGTTAAATCTCCAGTTATTTTGGAAATTGCCGAGAGTGAAACCTCTTACTGTAATATGCATCCAGAGCGGCTTTCAGATTTTGCGCACGAAATAATTGCTGAAATGATTGATAAATATGGTTATGCAGTCCCGGTTGGACTTCATCATGATCATGTTCAAAAAGATGTTGAAGGTTGCACACAGCGTTCAATTGAGGCTGGTTTTACTTCGATTTTAATTGATCTTTCTAAGCTTTCTCTTGAGGAAAACATTGCTGGTTGTCAGGAAGTAGCCAAGAAAATTTATCCACTTGGCGTAGATTTGGAGGTTGAAGAAGGAGTAGTTCATTCCGTGGGATCTGAGGAAGCCGAAAAAGTCGCAGCTGATGTTGAGAATTATTATTCCAAGGTTGATGACATGCATAAATTAATGGCGGAAACTGGCGGAACCGGAGCCTCTTGTTTTATTGGAAACCAACATGGTGTTTATAAAGAGGAAAATCCGAGAATTGGCTATGATCGTCTTAAGGAAATTGCTGATTCGATTCGTCCACTTGAAGCTTATCCTGTAATGCACGGTGGTAGTGGCCTTAAACCAGAACAGTTCCAAATTCTTGTAAATAATGGAGCGCGTAAGATTAATTATGCAACGAGTGTCCAAAACATTTTCTTTAAGCACACACCGCAAGAACTTTTAGATCGTATGGATGCTAAAGGTGAAGAAATGGGACGCCCACGTCGCAAAGTTTATATGTTGTTTGAGGAGGAGTTTGACCAACTTGATCACACCGCTGCAGTTGAAGAGATGACAGATCATCTTAAAATGATGATGACCGAAGCTTTTAATAGTGCAGATTGTGCGAAGCACTATGCAGAGGTGCTTGATTTCTTAAATTTATAATTTCGACCCCTTTTATAATTTTTAACTTTTTTAAAAATGATTCGCGTAGGCATTAATGGATATGGTCGTATTGGGCGAGGAGTGCATCGTCAGGCTATTTTTTCTGATGATGTGGTTGTTGTGGCTATTAATAGCCGTGCTGGTGCTGATTCGCACGCTTTACTGCTTAAAAGAGATTCTGTTTACGGGACTCTTGATGCGGAAGTTGGAGTAGAGGGTAATGATTTGAAAGTTAATGGTGAAATTGTGAAGGTTTTTCAGGAAAGAGATCCTGAAAATGTGCCCTGGGGTGATTTAGACGTTGATGTAGTTATTGAATCTACTGGTAAATTTACTAAGCATGGTGATGCTCAGCGCCATATGAAGAGTGGTGCTAAAAAAGTTTTGATTACAGCTCCATGTAAGGATGATACAGTTCAGACTTTGGTGATGGGTGTTAATCATAAGGATTATGACCCACATAATTACAAAGTTGTTTCTAATGCTAGTTGTACTACCAACTGCTTAGCTCCGAGCATGAAAGTTTTATTAGAGAATTTTGGGGTGAAAAATGCCGTAGTTACTAGTATTCATGCTTTGACTTATACCCAAAATTTGCTTGATAATTCTAGTAGTGATTTTCGTCGGGCTCGGGCCACTATGTCTTCTGTTATTCCAACCACTACTGGTGCCATGGCCGCGATTTCACAAGTGTTACCTGAATTAGAAGGCAAAGTTTGTGGTATGGCATTTCGTGTCCCAACTCTTTGTGTGTCTTGTCTTGATATGGCCGTGACTTTTGATCGTGAGGTGACTGTTGATGAAATTAACGAGGCATTTTTAAAAGCAGAAAATAATGAGTTAAAGGGAGTGCTTGGTACATCTGATGAGCCACTTGTTTCGGTTGATTATCGCGGAGACACTCGTTCTTGTGTGGTTGATTTGCAATCTACTAAGGTTGTAGATGGAAAAACCGCCCAGATTGTGGTTTGGTACGATAATGAGTGGGGCTATATTTCACGCGTTTCAGATCTTATTCGTTGGATTTCCGCAGAGTAGATTAATGAGTCCAGTGTTTAGTTTTTACTATCTTATGATGGTGAGGGTGTTTTTGGTGGTGAATTACAGTGAAGGCAAGCCCAATTAAAATTGCGGCGCCGCCGATAAAATGGTGTGTGTACAGAGTTTCGCCAAGAATAAGAACGGCTAAAATTACACCTATTAAAGGTGCGAGAAGGCTAGTAGAAGAAGCAATAGTAGCTGGGATTAGTTCTAGAGTTTTGTACCACATAAGTTGCCCAAATACGATTACAAAAAGAGAGAAAATAAGGAGTGGGATTAAAACTTCTTTGTTAAGAAGGGCTGAAAATTCGTGCTGTATGGGAATAAGAAGAGGAATTATTATAAAAAAGAACATTGCTCCAACTCCATTTCGAATTAGTACTACTAGCTCTGGTGAAACGCGGTGAAGATTCTTTTTAAATAAACAAACTGATAGGGCCCAAATTAAAGCTGAGGCAATAATATAAAGATCACCGTGATTGGTTGTAAATGTATTGGTGAAGTTTTGAGTAACAATTAAAACTACTCCCAAAAACATTAATATAATTCCAAATATTTGATATTTAGTAACTCGTTCTTTGAGCCATAAAAAGGAAATTATTCCTACAAAAACTGCCTCTAGTCTTCCAAGGATTATGGCATTTGTGGCCGTGGTTTCTTGGAGGCCATTAAAAAGTAATAAGGGAGCAATAGCCGCGGCTAAAAAGGCGACTACAATCAAATATAAAACGTTTTTTTCTGGCAGGCGGTGAATTTTTTTTATTTCTGGGAAAAACCCAAAGAATAATAAAATTGCGATCACTGAGAAGAATTGAGAAAATCCAGCTAAAGTCTCGGGAGTTAGATTTTCAAGTAGTATTTTGGCAAGAATCGAATAGGAGGAGAGAGCAAGAACTGAGAGGAGGGCAGTAGAGATGCCCTTGGAATAGTTGTTCATGGCTGTAATTTTAACATGAAGCCGAGAATTTTGGGAAAAAAGTTTTAAAATTTGCGATAACTTGCTATCGTAAAGGCCATGAAAATACTAGTTACAGGATCTAGCGGAACAATTGGAACACGGCTTATGGAACGTCTTTTAGAGGCTGGACATGATACTGTGGGTTTGGATTATGTGAAAAATGAATGGAATGAGGATTTGAATAAGAAAAGCCTATTAGTTGATTTGCGCGATTTTGAGGCATCTATGGCCGCAGTCCCGGATGGAATTGATATGGTTGTTCACTTAGCAGCTAATGCTCGTGTTTATGATTTGGTTGTGGAGCCAGATTTGGCACGCGATAATTTGATTACGGTTTATAATGCTTTGGAGCTCGCGCGCCGCAAAGGTATTCCGAAATTTTGTTTTGCCTCTTCGCGCGAGGTTTATGGCAATTCAGACAAGTCTGCTCATCATGAAGATGAATCTTATGTAAAAAATTGTGAAAGCCCGTATACTGCCTCAAAAATTGCTGGAGAAGCTTTGGTTCATTCCTATAGCCAGTGTTATGGAATGGAGTTTTTGATTTATCGTTTTTCAAATGTTTATGGGATGTATGATAAGAGTAATCGAGTAGTACCGCTTTTTATTCGTAAATTGCTCAAAAATGAGCCAATTACTGTTTTTGGAGAAAATAAATTATTAGATTTTACTTATATAGATGATACGGTTGATGGAATTAAGGTTAGTTTAGATAGATTTGATCAGGTTAAGGATCGGGTTTTTAATTTGGCTTTTGGGGAGGGGACGGCTATTTCTTATGTTGCAGAAAAATTAAAAGAGCTTTTGAAGAGCGAAAGTGAAATAACAATGGGTGAAAGTCGGACTGGTGAGGTGATTAAATTTGTGGCTGATATTACTCGCGCCAAAAAGGATTTGGATTATAACCCAACAGTTACTTTTGACGAAGGTATTCAGCGTTCAATAGACTGGTACCGAGAACACTTATATTAAAAAAGTGTACCAACTTTGGTGATTTCTCCAACTAATGGCGCTGCGTAGTCTAGGAATTTTTCGGTTACCCCGTTGCCGGCTTCGTTGATAAAATCGCGCGGCATGTCTTTGGTAACTTTGGCTACGTTTTTAAGCTCAGTAAGTTTGGCCTCGGAGGTGTAAGGGGAATTGTTGGTGCGTTCTAAGTATATGGAGCCAGATTGGGCGTCACCCATGGCAAATTTAATTGCCGCTTCGCCTACTAAGCGGGCCTCGCGCGCATCTACTTCGCTAATAGTGTCGGCATAGGAGCGTTGCGCATAACCAAGGGTGTCAGTGCGGACACGGAGCCCGTCGTGTTTAGAATTATTTTTAACATGATCAGCTAAAAGGTCGCCAAGTGCTCCGGTCCCAGAAAGTTGAATATTACCGTGGGCATCCACCTCTTTGCTGAATTTTTTAGCTAGAAGTTCGCCGGTTTCGTCTTTAATTCCTTCTGATACAGCGACAACGCAGCGTCCGTATTGGTCTACGACGGTGTCGATTTCTTGCACAATAGATTCTAGTGATTTGGGAGTTTCGGGAAGATAGATAAGATGGGGGCCGGCATCTTCTTGGAATTTTGCGAGCGCAGCCGCAGCTGTGAGCCAGCCGGCATGCCGGCCCATAACAACGTCAATTTTTACGCCTTTAAGTGAGCGGTTGTCCATTTCGTTGCCAAGAAAACACTCAGCAACGTATTTAGCAGCACTTGGATAGCCAGGGCAGTGATCAGTTATACGCAAATCATTGTCGATAGTTTTTGGAATATGAAAAGCCTTGAAGTCATAGCCTTTTTGCGCGGCAATTTCACTGACAATGTGAGCAGTTTCGGCGGTGTCGTTTCCACCAATATAGAAATAATATTTGATTCCGTATTTCTCAAAAACTTCAAAAATTTTTTCGCAGTCTTCGGGAGTAGGCTTGTGACGGCATGATCCAAGGGCTGATCCAGGAGTTCCCGCGATTACTTCTAGCTCTTCTTCGGATATTTCTTTTAAATTAATAAATTCCTCTTTAAAAACTCCAGTAATTCCGTGCTTCATGCCATAAATTTCGCCAATTTCCGTATGTTTTTTGGCTTCGAGTATAGCGCCAACTAAACTCTGGTTAATAACGCGGGTCGGGCCACCAGATTGGCCAATGATCATATTGTTCATGATTTTCAAATTAAGTACGTGCTGATTGTAGCATAGCTAATTTTAGGTACTATCCCCTTACCTTTCTCTTCCCTGATTTACAGATTTGTGCTTAAATAACTTCCTAGGCCTTCAATAACTGTTTTATGGTGAAGCGTGATTCCAAAAATTCTAAAAAACCAGACGAAGCCAAAGTTCAAAAATTGGTAGCTGCTTGCCAAAACGGTGACTCAGATGCTTTTGGTGAATTATATGATCTCTACATTGATGTGGTGTATCGCTATGTGTATTACCGTGTGAGCCGGGAGGAGGTCGAGGATATTACGGAAAATGTTTTTGTGAGAGTTTGGGAAAATATTGATAAATATACTCCTGGCAAGCATCCATTTTCTTCTTGGATGTTTAGGATTGCGCATAATTTAGTGGTGGATCATTATCGTTTTCACAGAAAGCATATTTCTTTGCGTGAACGTTTGCCTCATCACGTAAATCAATCTGATGATGACCCAGCAGATTGGGCTTCACAGCGACTTAATCAAACGCAAGTTCGAGACGCTTTGAAAGAATTAAAAGAACCTTATCAACAAGTTTTAGTTCTTAAATTTTTAAGTGGATTTAGTAATAAAGAAATTGCCGAGGTTATGGAGCGGAAAGAAGGCAATATTCGTATTTTGCAGTATCGAGCTTTAAAGGCCCTTCGCCAAATTTTAGAAAAAAAAGGCATGGGACGTAACACTTAACCTTATTTGTTGTTCTAAGCATTGCACTATGATTGACTGGCTTACCCACAGATACAAACTGGATCTCCTAGAAGAAAAACTTCGGGAAACAGCCGCTAAAAAAGCGCCTCTAAGTGATGCGCGAAAAAGTGCTATAAAAAAGAGACTGCTTACTAGAGTTGATGCAGCCATGGCCCGGGAGGAAATTGGTTTTGAGCAATTGGCTGAACAATTAGAAAAATTAACTTTAACAGTAGAGCCGACAGCGGCTTTTAAGCAGCATGCTCGTCAGGATTTATTAGATTTAGTAACTTTGCGTAGCCAAAGGCTATGGCTTAGAGATATTTTTGGGGAGTTGCTGGCGCGCCGTAAGATGTGGGCCACTGTCACGGCTTGTACGATTTTGGTGACAGGGACGTTTGGTTATTTTGTGCAATTACCACAGGTCTCTGCCGCTAAAGTTAGTCAGATTGATGAGGTGCGCGGTACAGTTTATGTAGAAAGAGGAGAAGGGCAAGTTTTAGTGGAGAATGGTTTCTTAGTAGAAGAGGGAGATCGAATTATTACCGAAGGAGATGGGTTTGTAGATGTAATGTTTGTAGATGATAGTTTGCTTACTCTTGGCCCAGATACAATTGCTACTGTTAAGCAATTGTGGGTAGATCCTGAGAATCACGCTGGGACTATGATTGATGTTAGTATTTTAGAAGGGCGTGCCTTTGCTCAAGTGGTTAATTTATCGCCGGGATCTTCATTGTTTACCTTGGCTAGTGCCCAGGGTGATTTTTCGGTAGATCGGAAAGCTCATTTTGATTTAATTGTTAAGCCAGATGAAACACAAGTTCGAGTGTTTGGGAATTTGGTTGATTTTGAAGTGACAAGTGAGGGGGTTACTCATGAGGGAACACTTGGCCCTAATTTAATGATGGATGTTAATGGTGATTTGGTAATTGAAAAAATTGAAGATGTGGTGGCTTTGCAGGAAGAGGACATGTGGGTGCAAACAAATTTAGAGAGCCATTCACGGTATTTAGAGCGATTGGAAAGTTTTTATGTTGAACGTGTTGAGCAGCGAGCTGGGACTTTGCCAGGTGATTCTTTTTATTTCTTGGAACGCGGTTCTGAAGAGGTGCAAAAGGTGTTTGCTTTTAGTGAAGAAAATAAGCTTCAAACTAATGTGGCCCTGGCGGAACAACGTTTCTCCGAAGCCGCGGTTTTGATGCGCCAGGGCCGCTCTGACGAAGCTCTAGATTTACTACAGGTTTATCAAGATAACCTTGTTAATTTAGCAGCCGAAAGTCCAGAGCAAGAGGAGGCTTTGCTCGCAGTTTTGGAACAAAGCAAAAAAATGATGGAGGGGTTCTCGTTAGATGACTCAATTCAAGAAGCTCGGGCGGTGGTCGAGGAAACAGAAATTCTTTTGGTAAGCGATGAAGCTGAGCAGAAAGTAACGCATTTAGAAACCACGGCTGATCGTTTGGGTCTAGCTTTTGAATTGACTCAAATTGGCGCTTACGAACTGGCTTTACAGTCTTTGCAAGATTATCAACTTGGTTTAAGTGATGTTTTAGAAGGCTTAGCTGATTTAGAAATGGAAGCTCGTCGCCAAGTTGTTTTAGAAATTTTGGACCAAAAATTACGTGATTTGTTGATGCTTAAAATGATTTCATTTGAATTAGAGTCAGCACCAGAAAGCGCAGAAGCCACAGCAGTCCAGCTTCAAGTAGACACTTTATACACCGATACACTTTATCAACTTAATACTTTGGTAATTAGTTTGAAAGAACGCGCCGTGTTGGAATTAGGAACATTCTTACGAGACGCCAAGAGCGAAGAAGATTTGCAGCGTGATGTTTTGAATCGACTCAAAAAAACTGTGCCACTTGATCTGGAGTATATAGAAATAATTAATGATTTGGAGGCTTTTTATGAGGATTCAGATTCTGAGGTTTTGCTTTTGGAAAATGATCGTTTAGTGACCTCAGATGACGAAGAAGAAAACGAATTATTGCTTGAAGACTACCGCGATGATGCCGTAGAGCAGACGGGGTCTGAATTAGATGAGGAGGCTGGGGTTTAGGCGAAGATAGCTTATCTTTCTTTCTTAAACTGAAACATGGCAATTCCTATTTCTTCATTTGATTGATCTGCTTGTCGTACTTTTCGAGATTTTCTGCCTTTTTGGCTAGGAGTTCCCCAACTAGTTATGGATGGTAGATTTTTGGGTAGCCTAGGGATAGTAAAAGGAGTGGTTAACATAATATTTGTTAGATCGAATTGAGATGTGTCTATTCCTAGTTGACGGTAAGTTTGTTCTCCCATTAGGATTGGTAGCTCAACGTCACGTTTGTCTGCATGTTGTTGAGCTAGTTGGTAAGGAAATCTATTGGCGATAACTAGCGTTCCATCAGGCTTTAAATGATTGCTTGCAAATTGTATGGCAGCTTGCATTGTGTCTAAAATCCCTTGATTTACTCGGGGGGCTTCGGCTGATGAGTGAACTTTAACTCCGGCAAAAGGTGCAATATGAGGTGCTTCATAAGCATAGCGGCTACTGCCTCCTGGGAAGGAGAAAGAAACACTATCCACTTGCCTTCCTTTTAATAGGGCTTGTAGTAGTTCTAAGTTGCGAATGTCGTCGACCACAAGGCGCAGTGCAGGATCTATTTCTAAAAATTGGTCGTCATCTTCTTCGACTTGATCCATAAGAGAGCGAGATTTAATAGGGAAAGCAATGTTGCCAGCTTCTTCTTCACCAGCCAAAATTCTGTTATAAGCGGCTATTCCTAAAAAACGCGATCGAACACGTTTAGTTTCGTCTATGAGTCGTACTTCTCGGTGATGAATTTGAGTGGGGACGCCTCTTTCTTTTGTTTGGCTTGCTGCTAAAGCTAATAAAAAAGTGTTTCTATCTACTCCGGCTACAATTCCTTCGGGATTGGCTTGTTTTATTTTGGCAGCTAGCGTGGCCATAGCACAGCCAAGGTCTACATGAATGCCTCCTTCTGGTAAAGCTGGCACTAGAGTTGCAATGGAATCATAAATTTGATTTACGTCCCACATAGTTCCTTCTACCGCATAAGATTCAGCATAGTTTTGATCATTTTCATTAGAGTGCCTAATGGCCGACTCCAGGCGATCAGCTAAGTCTTGTTGTGTTAGCGTATTCATCCAAAAAAGCTAAGGAGATCTTTTTACCTTTTTAATCTGTTTGTGTCAAATTAAATCCCCATTCCAACCAGTCCTAGAATAAGTCCAAATCCAGCCACAATTCCACCAATCATCCAAAAGCGCATGGTGACTTTTGATTCGGGCCAACCTAAATGTTCAAAGTGATGATGTAGGGGAGCGATGTGAAAAACCTTCTTTTTAAATAGTTTTTTGGAAGTAAGCTGAATGATTACGGAGAGAGTTTCGATTACAAAAATAAACCCAACAAAAGGTAAAATAAGTACGGAGTCAGTGAGCATGGCAATGACGCCCAAAGTCGCCCCCAGCGATAAGGCTCCGGTATCTCCCATATAAAAGCGGGCGGGCGGGATGTTGAACCATAAAAAGGCGAGGGTTGCTCCTATAATAATCATACAAAAAGTAGACAATAGGAATAACCCCTGAGCATAGGCAAGCGCGGCAAAACAGCCAAAGGCAATGATGGAGAGGCCTCCGGCTAATCCGTCTAGACCGTCGGTGATGTTAACGGCATTGGCTGTGGCCACAATAATCAAAATAAATAGAGGAATATACCAAAATCCAATAAAGAAATCGCCGATTCCTGGTAAATGGATTTGGTCGTAGCCAAGTTTAAAATAGAACCAACAAGCCCCGAGTGTCGCAAATAGGGTTAGCCACAAAAATTTAGGTTTAACATTAATGCCTTTGCTTTTGCCAATTCCTTTAATATTTAGATAATCATCTACCGCACCGAGTAAAGCTACGACTACTAAGGTAAAAATTGGTAAATAGGTTTCTTTTCTATTTAAAAGTGAATGATCAAAAATTCCAAAATAAGAAAGTACACGGGTTAATAAAATCACAATAAGCGTAGTTCCCCATATTAGGATTCCTCCCATAGTTGGTGTCCCGGTTTTTTTAGCGTGTAGTTTGTGATAAAGCTTGGCGATTTTTCCATCCGTGGCTACTTCTCTGATTTGTTTACCAAGACCTAAGTTTTTGAGCATATTAATAAAGGGGCGCGCCATTATGAAAGCGATCCCAAAAGCTAATCCAAATGAGGAAAAAAGGAGAAAAAGGTGCCGGACCGTTTCTGTAATAGGAAAAGGGTTGGTCATTAGGGTTACTTTACCATGTGGTGCTTTCGTAAATCCAATCAATCAAAAGTTCAGTGTCGCCAAAGCGGTCTTCGCTGCCCAGTACAACGGTCATGATTTGTTGGTCTTCTGGGAAAGTAGAAACAGTGACTAAACACTCGCCGGCATCTGGGGTGCGTCCGGTTTTAAGGCCGTGGACTTCTACTCCTTCGAGACCTAAATCTTTATCAAGAAGTTCATTTGTGGATAGATACTCGTGGGTGATGCCACTTTTGCTTTCGGCTTCGTACTCTACTAGATTTGTTGGCTCTATTAGGAACTCGTTTTGAAGAGCATACATAGAAAGCAAGGCTACATCTTGAGCAGTTGAGTAGTTGTAACCACTGTCAAAGCCCATCGGATTGGCATAGTTAGTGTTTTCTAGCCCGAGTCTTTCGGCTTTTTGGTTCATTTTGCGTACGAAATTTTCCATTGAGCCAGCATTGTATTCTGCTAAAGCCATGGCCGCGTCGTTTCCAGAGGCAATCATCATGCCGTACATTAAATCTTTGACAGTAATTTCTTCGCCTGCGTTGAGCCAAACAGTGGATCCCTCGGTAGTGGCTGCATTTTCACTAATAGTAACCACACTGCCTGGGAGTTCTTCTTCGGCAATGATTAGGGCAGTCATTAGTTTGGTAATACTGGCAATGGGACGCTCAGTTTGTGGGTTTTTTTCAAAAAGAATTTTGCCGGAAGTTAAGTCAATGGCGAGGGCTGACCCCGAAGAAAGATTAGGGGCGGCAATTTCTTCAGAAATAGTTGGAATTGGTTGGACCGTCAAAATAGGTTCACGCTGCCAAGCAGTTTTATGAACAAAATCTCCTTGCGACATGGGGGTCGCGTGCAAGGTGGAGGTTAACAAGAGTGCTAGAAGTGCTTTGAACATAGTGCAATTAAAATAGCGTGAAATTTATGGTGTGGCGAGGGGAAAGTTATTGTACTGAGATTTTTTTCCAATCACCTTTTTTTAGATTACCTAATTCATACCCTCCCATTTTAACTCGTTTAAGGTAAGTAACAGGATGGCCAACAGTGGCAAACATTTTGCGAATTTGTCGTTTGCGGCCTTCATGAAGCTTAACTTGAAGCATACCGTTTTTTTGGGGAATAATTTCGCAGGGGCGAGTGTGGTAATCGCCGTTGTCTTCTTTAATAGTGATGCCTGATTGTAATCTAGCAATTGTTTTGGATGTGGGAGTGCCTTTTACTTTGATTTTATAGATTTTTTCGCAGTTATTACGCGGATGAGTTATAGAGTGGGTAAAGTCGCCATCATCTGTTAAAAGCAGCAGCCCTTCGGATTCGCGGTCTAAGCGTCCGGCAGAATGTAGGTGGTGGAATTTGTCAGGAAGTAATTCATAAATAGTGCGATCTGCATGCGGATCAGATTTAGTGGTGGTGTAGCCAGTGGGTTTGTTCAACATTATATAAGTGAACTTGTCTGGCGCATGAATGGTTTTGCCGTGGATTGAGATGCGGTCATTTTGAGGATCAACTTGGTGGCCAAGCGTGGCCGGTTCACCATTAATACGCACTGTCCCAGATTCGATTAATTCATCGGCTTTTCTTCGAGAACAGTAGCCAGTGCTGGCAATGAATTTATTAAGGCGCATGTTTAGTAGAATAAGTCTCTGTTTGCTTCCATCCAATCAACGTAGTCTTGTCCAAGTTCAATAATTATATCAGCCTCGGTTGTCCATTCCGCTGGTGAATATTCTTGTGGGAGTTCAGTCATTACAAAACCAACTGGAATGTAGTTTTCAGTAAGATGTGTTAAATGAGGGTTAGCTTGGATTTGTTCCGGGGTTTGTCCATTTAAGAGCGCGGTAATCGGGATGATGCGAGTCATGGGGACTTCTGTGTTAGCCGCGTTACCAAAGCGCACAATATCAAAACCAAAACGTCCGATATAGTACATGGTTTCCGTGGCAATGCCATTGGCGCCGGTGCCATTTAAGATTTGATAAGTGAGCCCATCAGCGTGCACTTCGGGGTGCATTAAAGTGGTGTCGGCAAATTGTCCAATATCTGTGTAATTGTTGGTAAATGGCACTAAAACAAAAGCGCCTCCATAGTATTCACGTTCTGGGGTATAAAGGAATCCACCGGCTGTAAGTGGGTTATCGTTAAGAACCCAAGTTTTTAGGTTCCCGGTATCAAAATTGTCAGCAATTTTGGCTAAATAAACCATTTCGTCCCACTCGAGGTTGGTGTCAAAGTTATCAGTAATAACATTGTAAATATCCTTGAGCCGACCAGGGTTAGCTAGGACTCCAAGTGAAAGGGCTTTGTCCTTAATAGCGCTTAGTACTTGCTGTTGGCGAGCCGAGCGATCAAAGTCACTGGTTGTTTTGCGGCTGCGAACGTATTTAAGAGCGGTTTCGCCGTCTAAATGTTGGCTACCAGCATCAACTGAAAAGGTTTGGTAGCCAATGGTCCCATCTTCGGCCGGATAATAGGGGTCATAAATCGCTTCTTCTACATAAATATCAATGCCGCCAATGGCGTCCACAATTTCGGTAAAGCCATCAAAATCAATACGCGTATAATAATGAATCGGGAGATCAACGATTTCCGAGATAGTACGAGTTAAAACGTCGTAACTTTTGCTGTAGGCTTCTTTTTCAGGGGTGTCGTTGTCATACATATCAGTTTCAGCCACTAGTTCAAAAACGCTGTTTAAGCGATTGCCACCATAAAGTTCATCAATTTCCACATAAAGATCACGGGGAATAGATAACATGGAAGCTGTATTCTCGTCGTGATCAAGGCTGACTACAATCATAGTGTCAGTTAGCTCTGCGCCGTCGTGTTCTTCGGTTCCGGTTCCGAGTAATAGAATGTTGGTGTGGTTATCAATGTCGGTTTTGATGCGTTCGCTAAAAGCTGATAAAACGATTTCTTTTACAGAGAAATCTTCGGCTAGAGCTAATACGTTTAGGAATGATTTAATAAACCAAATTATTACAATTATAATAATAGTGGCCCAAATGTAGTGTTTTTTGGAAAAGTCCATTAAGGCGCTGATGATTGGCACTTCGCGAAGTTTTTCCTTGTTTCTTTCGCGTTTTTGGTGCCTTTCGGTGGCGATTGTTTTTCGTTCCGAAGGGGCAGGGCCTTTGCTGATGCGCTTTTTTTGAAAATCATTCATGACGATCGGTATGCTACCGGAAAATCGCGGGATTGGCGAGGAGTTTTGAACATTTTTATGACATTATGACGCGAGTATGGGTATGCCTTTGTGGGCATGTACAATAGCTTGACAGGAATGCCACTTTTTCAGGTTGAGTTAGAGAGACATGTCAAACGTTTGGTACATGCATGGAAAGGGTGCCCCTAATTCTTCTTTTTCCGTTCATCTTTTGTTCATCTCTCTCTGCTAGGGTGAGGTTTATGGATTATGGATTTAGAGAACATCGGCGGGTGGTGGTGGGCACGGCAGCGTTGTTACTGGGCGTTTGGTTAGCGGGTAAAGGAGTCGGGACGACTGGTGTTTTGTGGAGTAGTGCACTTTTGGGTGGATTTTGGTTGCTCAAAATTAAAAGAGAGTTTGTGTTGGTGCTTTTGATGCTTATTTGTGCTGGGGTTTTGCGATATGAAATGGCCGTGCCAGTTTTTGGCGAAAAAGACGTGGCTTTTTATCATAGTGAGGAACAAGCGGTGAGCTTGAAAGGAGTAATTATGGATTATCCAGACGAACGCGCTGATAGGATTAAGTTAACAGTGGAGGCATACGAATTGGATGGGCGCGAGGTACAGGGAAATGTCCTTATTACAGTGAATCGTTATCCGGAATTTGAGTATGGGGAGCAGATTCGGGTGTGGGGCACAGTTCAAGAACCAACTGAGTTTGAGGATTTTTCTTATAAAAATTATTTGCGTCGGTATGGAATTGATTCGGTTATGTATTATCCTTATGTGGAGGTGATTGGGGCGCCGCGCCGGGATGATTGGCGGTATTGGGTTTTTGGGTTGAAGAAAGTTTTTGAGGCGCGACTTAATCAGCTTTTTACAGAGCCACATGCTAGTTTTGCGGCCGGGCTGTTGCTTGGTTCGCGGCGCGGTATTCCCGAGGAGCTGATGGAGGATTTTAATATAAGTGGTTTAACGCATATTATTGCGATTTCGGGTTACAATATTACGCTTATCATTGTGTTTGTTTCCGGGATTTTAAAATTTCTTAGCAAAAAATGGCAGACTATTATGGCCACGTTAGTTATTTTTGTGTTTGTGATTTTGGTGGGCGGGACTGCGGCGGTGGTGCGGGCTGCTATTATGGGCGTTTTGGGGCTGTGGGCCGTGTGGTTTGGGCGCAAAGCCGAAGTTACACGCTTGCTCGCGCTTACAGCCGCTTTAATGACGATGTGGAATCCTTTTATATTGGTAGATGATGTGGGTTTTCAACTTTCGTTTGCCGCAACGTGTGGATTGGTTTATATGACGGACAGTGTGGAGCGATTTTTAAAATGGTTACGTGTGTGGCGATTTATTCCCGAGATTTTTTCAATTCGGGAGGCCTTTGTGACCACTTTGGCGGCGCAAACTTTGGCTGTTCCTATTATTGTGGCGGTGTTTGGCAGGTTTTCCCTTATTGCTCCGTTTGCGAATGTGGCAGCAGTGTCATTTATTCCATTGGCCATGTTATGTAGTTTTGTGGCGGTGCTGGTTTCGTGTTTTTGGTTTTACGGGGGATTGTTGGTGGCCTATGTGGGTTGGTTTTTCTTGGAACTGATTATGCAAATAGCGCACTGGAGTGCGCGGGTTCCGTTTAGTTCGATTGAGTTTTTTAAGTAAAAATGGTATAGTTAACAGATTTAATTCAAAAATATGAATTGGGAAGCAAAGCCAGACATATATTATGATATAGGAGACAGCGCCAGTGCTGGGCCAACGTTGGAGGATCAAATGCGAAATGAACTTCAGAGAGAAATTGTTGAAAATAATTTAAGTTCAGCGGAGATTATGCCCGAGTATGAGCGATCTTTAGAAAGAGTACTACTTACAATTCCGTCTTACGCTAATGTGGAGGAGTATTATGGTGATTTTATTGTTAATTGTCCGGACTATACTCATTTTGAGGTAGTGGTTGATGAAGATAGATACGAAGAAATTAAAAAATTATTTAGACGTCTTAAGGTTGATGAAGATAGAATTTCTTTTTGTAAAATTGAGGATGGTTATCGGGTTGAGGAATGGGCTCAGGATTATACCGATGTTTTTACTGTGAATGGAGAAAGTCGCTTAATGGTAATGATGGAGATGGCTCCACCTCCAGAAGGCTGGGAAGAGATTTGGGACAAGTTTGTAGAGCGGGGCAATCAAAGGACGCAGTTATTAACAAGATGCTTGGCGTCTGATCAATATTTGCAAGTCCCTTTTATTTTTCAAGGGGGTAATATTTTGTTTGATACTACAGATGAAGGAAGCAAAGTTTTTATTGGTTATGATGACATTATGGTTACGGATTATGCTTATCGTTGGAATGGAGTTAATTTTAGTCGCGAGGAAATTGTTGGCTTGATCTCAAGTTACTTAGGTGGGGCAGAGGTGATTGTGGTGGGAAAGCGGAAGCAGCCTGAAGAGATTTTTCATTTGGATCATGCGTTTGTGATTTTAGATAATCAAACAGTTGTGATGAGAGTTCCTTCTGAGGAGACTAATTTTTCAGATATATTGGCCTCTTATCGGGCAATGTTTGAGGGTTATAGAATTATTGAAATTGAGACGGACCCTGCGCGTTTTTCTAATTTTAGAAGTTCTGTAAATGGTGTGCCTTTTGTTCATAGGGAAACGGGAGAGAGACAGATGATGTTTCCGGTTTATGAAGAAGATTTTGTTGATCCAGAGCTTTTTGCAAAATCAGCTCGTTATTTTAAGAGACATCCTATCCAAGCAGAGGATTTAACCAGTGAAGGGCTGGCAGCTTATCGAGCTTTTCAGGAAGCAGGTTATAAACCAATCCCAGTGCGTAATCTTACCTCTCATCATAAGGGTTCACTGCATTGTTTGACGAATGTTTTGGCAGAGGCGTTTGTAGAGGATGATGGAGATGAAGTTGTTTAGACCTTATAAACCCAAATTGGGCTGAACTTTTTTTCGGGGACTCGGGGCTCGTGATGAATTGGCTGGCCCCATTCTTTAGGCATCTCAAAGGCGTAGGAGATAATGCGAGTACCAGGTTTTAGTTCTTTTTTGAATTTTTGTTGCATGCGTTTGAGGGCGTGAGGCATTAAATAGAAAACCAGCACGTCGGCATCGGAAAGATCCATGTTATAGAAGTTGCGGAATTTAATTTGAGCATTGGAGCCGCGTAGGATGTGATAGGGCTGAGTTAATTTAGCAAGGCCATATATTAAAGGAGAAAGCTCTAAACCAAGGGCTTTGGCTTGGTGTTTGCGGGAGGCGGTATGAACCAGCCGGCCATCGCCACACCCTAAATCTACAACTTTTTCGCCGGGTTTAACTTTGGCTAGTTCGAGCATTTTTTCAACCCGGTTTTGAGGAGTTGGAACCCAAGGAGCGCCCCATAAAAGAGCCATTAAAGTGGGGATTAAAATAATAGCCATTACAATTGACTCGTACGGGCCAATGGTTGGGAACATGTCCATGAAAGCAAGAAGTTTTTCCATTAGATCTTGTAGATGTAAATAGTGAAGGTGCGGTTTTTTTTGTCCTTAGGGATTTTTTTGTACTCTTTAAATCCAGGGAGATGAAAGGTGTTACATATAATAGTAGTGCCTTTTTTGCATTCTTTTTTGATTTTGGGAGCTAGCTTTGCTTGCGCCTCGGGCCCAAGGTATAAAAAGATGGTTTTAACTTTAGAAAGATCAGCTTTGAAAAAATTGGAAAAACGGAATTTTATTTTGGAGCGATGGATCAGTTTATTAATAAGTCCCAGCATAATTGTGATGGGGGCGTTTTCATAGCCAACTCCTTTGGTCCCATATTGTTTTTCGGCGCGGATAAGTAAACGACCATCGCCACAGCCTAGATCATAAATGGTTTGGCCTTTTTTGAGTTTGGCCTCTTTTAACATGCGTTCGATGGTGCGGCGGTTGCTGGGAACAGATGGTGCTCCAGAAATTATATTCACCACTGCCGTAATCAGGAGCAGCAGGGCAAAGACCAGAAAGAAAATAAGGATTGCGTCGATCAGCATGGTCATACTTTAACATAGATAAAAGAAAAGCCCCGCTTAAGCGGCGGGGCCCTTATTCTTTAATAACAGGTCTTATTTTTCCTTGCGGAGCATTGGAAGACCAGTTCTCTTGTTTTCTACAACTTCGTATCCTCCTGGAAGATCATCAAGAGCATCTGCTTTTTCTTCGCGAGCGAAGTAGTAAATCTGTTGTTTGCGGCCACCACGAAGGGTAACAACTTTACCGTGAAGGTAATAAGTTTGACCTTTACTGTTAGTGTGTGCGTAAGCCATTTTTAATGGGTTAAGAATAAGCTTGGTTTAAGGATAATAAACCTGTTGCTTTCCTGTAAAGGGAAAATGCGTTTTTTGAACCTGGACGTAACCTGGAAAAGAGTTTCTTCTATAGGTTTTACAGGTTGGAACAGGTTGCAGGGGATTCCGTTGACAGTTCTTTTTTCTGTTTTATTTACAGGTTTGGCCAGGAGGGAAAAATTTGAGTTTTTGAGAATTTAGTTGACAGGAGTATGCGGCTGACTATACTAGTTTTGCTCTTAAAAAGTGTGGCGCCATCGTCTAGTGGTTAGGACGCCAGGTTTTCATCCTGGTAACGGGGGTTCGATTCCCCCTGGCGCTACCAGAGTTTTTAGTATGTATTTAAGGGTTTACCTTTTTTGATTTTTAGGGTATAATTAACAGAAATAAAAATAAATTAAAAAAAATGCGTCTGAATTTCTCTCGTGTTTTGTCCCGTTCTCTGGGGCTCATGATAGCCTCAACTGCGTTATTTTTATTAATGGGAGTGACTTCTGTTTATGCGACAGATATTTCAGTAACAACTTTAACTGATGTAAATGATACGGGCGTTGATTGCTCCTCAATGGTGCTTGGTGATTTGCCAGGAGCTGATACTAAGGTTTCGCTTCGAGAGGCGATTTGTGTGACTAATAATAATGAGTTACAGGATGTTATTACTTTTGGTGTTACAGGAACAATTGTGTTTGCGTCTGCTTCACCGCAAATTGACGAGCAAGATAGGTTGATGATTAATGGCGCTGATAAAATTGTTTTGGATGGCAATAGTGGGGCTTATGATTGTTTTGGGACGGATTTAGAGGATTCCACTGTTGCTAATGTTACGCTGCAGAACTTTACTTTCCAGAATTTTGGCGAAGCTTCTTTATGTGTGTCAGGTACCAACTGGATGGTTCGAGATAACTATTTTTTGGGGACTACAGGTGATACTGGTGCGGCGATGCATGTTTATGGGAGTGGTCATCAAATTCGGGATAATTATGTTGGTTTGCAATCTGATGGGATTACGAAAAGTTCAATGTATGACGGTATAGTTCTTCAAAGCACTGCTACGAGCATAACCCTGCTTAATAACTATATTACGAGTGGTGGCGGTTGTGGAATTAAGTTTAATGGAATGGGAGTTGCTAATATAGTAGGAAATACAATTGGACTGAAAGTAGATGGAACGTCTGCTACTCCAAATAAGGGTATTTGTGATAATCCTGGGGCAACGCATTCGGGGAATGTACAAATCGGTGGGATAGGTGTTGCTAGTAATACGATTTCTGGAGCAGTTACAAATGGTATTGATTTACGTGGTACTTATTCCAATATAGTTACAATTCAAGGAAACAAGATTGGGACGACTACTGATGGGACAGCAATTCGAGCAAACAGTAATAATGGAATTTTGATATTGGCGAATTGTTCAGGAGGCCCGGCCTGTGTTATTGGAGGAATTACTGGTGACGAAAAAAATATAATTTCTGGAAATACGGCTGCGGGTCTTCGATTTGGTAATGGAGCTTCTAATTGGGCTGCAGAAAGTAATTATATTGGATTAAATGCGGCTGGAGATGCGGCCTTAGCTAATGCGCAAGCGGGAGTTTTAATAACTGGTACAGCAACAGATATAACTATTGGAGGTCCGACGGGATGGAATACGATTTCTGGGAATGTGGGCCAGGCGATTGTAGTTTTAAATGCTTCTGGAGTAGTTAAAATTGCGGGTAATTATATTGGGACCAATCCGTTAGGGACAGCGGCCATAGCCAATGGATTAGCTGGGATATTAGTGGATGGAGGAAATGCAAATATAACAGTTGGAATTATTGATGCGGTGGCCCCACAAAATGTTATTTCTGGAAATAACGCCCGTGGAATTAGAATTAGAAATACACTGGGGGGATTGGTAAATGTTTATAGTAGTATTATTGGATTAAATGCTGATCAAAGTGCGGCCATCCCAAATGTACAACAAGCAGTATTAATAGATGGGACTAACGCAGCGACTATTACAGTGGGAGGTACACGTGCGGCTGGATTTAACGTGATTACTGGGAATGTAACGGATCCGGCTGTTAATAACGCTATTAAGATTGATGATGGGTCTAGTGCGACTTTTAAAGGTAATTTTATTGGGACAAATAGCGCAGGAACATTAGCCATTGGAAATGGCGCGAATCGGGATGCAATTTTTATTATTGGTGATAATGTGGCAATTGGGGGTACATTAGCTGGTGACGGTAATGTGATTGTTGGTGCGACAGGATTAATTAGTGGCAATCCAGCGGCTCAAATTAGAATTGCTGCCGAGGCCGCTAATACTGAGGTTTATGGTAATTTTATTGGAGTGGATCCAGTTGGTACGGGGCTAGGAGTTGGTAATAATGTTGGAGTTGTTGATCAAGGATCTGGGACAATTATTGGCGCACTTGCTGTTCCGGGACGGAATCATTTTGGGAATTTGGTAAGAGCTATTCATGTAAAAGGTTCTACAAGTAGTTTGATAGCTAATAATTATTTAGGGGTAAAGCCGGACGGAACGGCTAGTGGATCTGTTTTAGGAGAAGGGATTGCTATTACAAATGTGGCAACCGGCACTATTATAGGTGGCCCAGCTGTAACAGCGCGTAATGTGATTGGTAATATTACTGGTGCTGGGGTTACGGTTGATGGTGCTACGGATTTAAGTGTCTTGGGTAATTATATTGGTTTGGCTCCAGATGGAGTGACTGATTTTGGGAATGGCGCTCATGGCGTGAATGTTATTAATGCGACTGATTTATATATTGGTCGGAATGTGGGGGATACTACACATGCACCTAATATTATCTCTGGTAATACTGGGTCAGGAATTAATTTAGATTCTTCAGGAGCTATTTCGGGAGTTTATATTGAGGCCAGTAGAATTGGTACTAATGCGGCGGGGACAGCCGCTGTGCCTAATACTGTTGATGGAATTACGGTTACATCTGGAAGCGGAGTAGTGATCGGTGGCGCAGATGCAACTTCTCGGAATGTGATTTCTGGGAATGGAGATGATGGAATTGATATAAATGGAGCAGATGGAGTCACGGTGCAAGGGAATTATATTGGGCATGGAGCTACTATTGGAACAGATGTGGGAAATACAGCGAGTGGAATTAATATGCGTAATGGTGCTAGTAGCAATGTTATTGGGTTTCTATTCAGTGGGAATATTGATGGGACTAGACGAAATTTTATTAATTTTAATAATGGATCTGGTATTCGTTTGGATGGAGCCACGACAGTTCTTAATACTATGAGAGGTAATATTATTGGCACCAGCAATACTTTAAATGCATTTAGTTTTTCAAATGAAGCAAATAATGAAAATAGTTTGCAAAATACTAATATCAAAAATCATACGAATGCCTTGATTGATGGTAAGACTAATTTACGTGGTAAGGTTGATTTCTATAGTATTAATGCGGCAGATCAGATTACTTTTGAGGGGTCTAACGCAATTACTAATAATGGTAATTTCTTTTTATTAAAACCTTTTACAACCACAGCGACTGATCGGTATTTTATTCAAATCACCACCGGAGCTGGTGATTCAACGGGATATGGTGTTTATAGAAATGTACTGGTAGATGAGACTTTGCCAACTAGACCGACGATATCGTCTAGTACGTTGCCACAAACAAGTACCCCATTAGTAATTTCTGGGGGGAAAGATCCTTATACAGGCATATGGTTAAATGATTCAGAAGTTGTGCCTTCTGATGAGGAGAATACTTGGAGCTATTCAGTGGATTTAACAGAAGGTTTAAATGAACTTGTTTTTACAGCAAAGGATGATGCAGGTAATCAATCTTTACCGCTGATTAGGAACGTTATTTTGGATACAACTGTGCCGGCTGCGCCGACTGTTATTGCTAATGCTCTGGTAACTGGATCAGCCGATAGCCCTTTGTATCGCGTGAGTGGTACAAAAGAGGCTAATTCTGCGATTTGGTTGAATGGAAGTGAGGCTGTGCAAGTTAATTCAAATACTAATTGGATTTATGATGTGAAATTAGTGGAAGGAAGTAATACTTTTGTTTTTGTGGCTAAGGATCCAGTTGGGAATGTTTCGGAGGATGTAGTGGTTAATATTACTTATGTGAAAGTCCCAGCTTATGGAGGTGGAGGTGGAGGGTCTGGGTCAACAAGTGTGATAGCTCCACCAATTTTGATAGCCCCGCCACCACCACCAATTGTGGTAGAGCCAAGCGAATCAGAAGTGGTTGAGACGCCTTCTGATACAGAATCAAGTGAGTCGGAGGTGGTTGAGTCATCTCCATCGGATACAGAGTCCAGCGTCCCAGAAGTGGTTGAACCGTCTGACACGGAATCAAGTGAGACAGTTACAGTATCAAATCCAATAGATAACCAAGTGGTAGTTGATAATATTAGAAATAATTACCCTGTTTATACACCAGATGTTCAGCCTACCTCGCCAACGGTAACGGCTCCGCCGCCACCTAGGCCACCACTTACAACGCCGCAATTAGGCCCTGAACCAATTAGTCCAGTTCATCCCGCTGCGCCATCCGCTTCGACTAAATTTCAAACTGTTTTGGGAACCGTAGCTTCAACTGAGACTAGGCCAGGTGAAGTTAGCAGTGTAGTGCAGGACCAAGGAGTGATTATACCTAGTGGGTCATCAAATAGAGACCCGATTATTATCCCAAGCGCGATGATTGATATTGCTGCTATTCAAATTCGGACTGAAGAACAGGGGATTATTATTCCAAGTGCGATAGTTAGCACGGATTCAGATTCAACAGAGGAAGCTGATACGGTTTCTGATGGGGAGGAGGTTGTGGTAACAGTAGTGGAGTCAGTGGCGCCGCCACAAAACTTAGTGGCTGTTTTGGAGTCACCAGTGTATGCGGTGATTACAAATGATGATGATGATAATGGTGTCCCAGATCATTTAGACCCTTTTGGTGAGGATGGATTAGACCCAGAGGCTGATTCTGATGGAGATGGCATTAATGATGGGGTAGAGATTTTGTTAGGAACGGATGTGTTAGATCCAGATAGTAATAATGATGGTATTGATGATGGGGTGGCTATAGTGCTTGGTTTAAGCCCGGTGTATGCCGATAGTGATCAAGATGGGATTTCTGACGTTGATGAGCTTGATATGGGGACCGATCCTCTTAGTGCGGATTCAGATGGTGATGGAGTAAGTGATGCTGAGGAAGTTGAATTTGGAGGTGATGCCACGGATGCGACGGTTAGTGTGGCTGACAGTGATAATGATGGCATTCCTGATGCCGCGGAAACGCAATATCATGAAAGTGCGGTTGGTGAGTCTGTTACTTATGAAATAATCACGGGAGGAGGAGGCATGTCTCAGATTGTAATTAAGCCATCAATGGTTGATACAGATGGTGACGGGTTATCTGATCTTGAGGAAATTAAAATGGGAGCAGATCCAACTGTAGCGGACACAGATGGTGATGGACTTACTGACGCCGAAGAAGTTAAATTGTTTGGGACTAATCCAAATGAAGAAAACACTGCTGAAGATATTGAGAAGCCGAGCTTAGTTCGCCAGGTACAGGGGGCAACTTTTAGTTCTAATCATCAGGTTGTGCCTGGATTTGCAAAACCTAATGCTCCGGTTACTGTTTACTTTATTCCACGTCAGACAGAGGTTATAGCTGATAGAGGCTGGCTTGCTTCTTTTTCACGTTGGCTGATGGCTAGCTTGTTTGAGGGGAGCGCGGAGGATGGCTATTATAAGGTAGAAACTGTGGCGGATGCGGGTGGTAAATTTTTGGCTGAGGCTGATCTTCCAGATGGAGAATTTGATGTGGTAGTGCGAACTTATGATGTTAATGGTGAAATTGAGGATGAGGGACTTCCTTTTGAAATTAAAGTGGATACTGAGATTGCGGCTGTTGGTGAGGTTGAACCTTATCAGCTTGATGATCAGCTAATTGATGTTACTGATTTGCAATTAATTACGGTTGGTAATAATCAGCCTTATATTTATGGGCGAGCGCCACGAGATTATGAATTAAATGTTATGTGGGCTAGTGAGTTATTCACTTCTTCTCTACTGATTGAAAGTGATGAGGAAATGGGTGAGTTTGTGGTAATGGCTCCTGAATTACTAGAAAACGGAGAGCATGATGTGACAGTGCAGGGAATTGATCAGTCACAAAATCTATATACTTCGGCTATTAATGTGGATTTTATGGTGATGGTTGAAGATATTTTGTCTGATGAAAACCCTATGACTCGTATGATGCTCACGGCCTTTACTAGTGTGGGTATTTTATGTGTTGCGGTGTTCTGGTTGGCAGTCAGAACTAGAAGGCATCAGTTTGTTGATTAGAATAACAGGTTTTAGGTATTTACATTTTCCCTTATTTGAGGTATAATTATAAGAAATAAAAATAAAATTTCTTTTCCTATGCCTTTCCGAGTGCTGAAACTGTTATTCATAAGCTTGTTTCTGAGTCTTTGTTTTGGGGTATTGCCAGCCTTGGCAGCTACGTTTACAGTTAACTCTTTGAATGATGTGGATGATGGGACCTGTGATGGGGGACATTGTTCTTTGAAGGAAGCTGTTAATGCGGCTAATGCCGGTGGAGATTTAGATAGTATTATTTTTTCGGTTACGGGAATAATTACCCAAGGTTCTCAACCGCAAATTATACAACCAGTTGATATTGATGGGAATGGAGCGGGGATTACTCTAAGTAGAGGTTTATCGTTTGGTAATGCATCAAGTGGCGTGTCTGTGAGAGGTTTAACTCTTACCAATGCGGGTGAGGCGGCTCTTTATTTAGATGGAACTGGGAACATCATTGGGGCTCCAGTAGCCTGTGTGGGTGACCCAGAAGGTTGTTCAGTGGATGCAACGGATCGGGTTATTTTTATTACTAGTGTGGGTGATAGTGGTGGAGCTATCCAAATTAGTGGAACTAATAATGTAGTTCGAAATAGTTATATTAATACTTCTGATGGAACAACGAAGAATTCTTCTAACACGGGTATTTTAGTGATGAGTGGATCAACCGGGTCAATTATTCGTGATAACGTTATAACTAGTGGCGGAGGTTGTGCGATTCAGGTTTGGGACACTGGGCCTGATGTAGTATCACTTACTGTTACTGGTAATAATATTGGGGTTGGTTCAGATGGGACGACTGATTTAAATCCTTTTACAGGATTTTGTGATAGTGGTGGTGGGACCATGACAGGTTTATTAACCATCAGTGGAAATATTATTTCTGGAGCAGTAACACAAGGGATTAGTTTAACGGGGTCTTACCCTGGAGGTGTGGTTATTCAAAATAATAAAATTGGAACAAATGCGGCTGGGACAGCAGCCTTAGCTAATGCTAGTGATGGGATTAATTTAACCGGAACTTTTAGTGGTGGTGTTTATAAAATTGGAGGTGATATTGCGACTCAGGGAAATGTTATTTCTGGTAATTCAGACCATGGTATAAGGATTAATGGTGCTTCTAATTGGGATGTGCTAGGTAATTATATTGGTACAAATGCGGCCGGTGATGGAGATGTTGGGAATGGCTCGAGTGGTATTTGGATTAGTGGAGATTCAACTAGTATTACAGTAGGTGATGCGACTGATTATAATGTTATTTCTGGTAATACGCAGCAAGGTATTCATGTGCAAGATGCTACCGGGATTTTAAGCTTTCCTGGTAATCGAATTGGAACAAATGCGGCTGGGATGGCAGCCCTTGCCAATGATGGAAGTGGTATTTGGTTCCAAAATAGTACTTTTACGGCCACTGTTGGTGCTGCAGACGATAGTTCACCGACTTCGGTTATTTCTGGTAATACAGATCGAGGGATTAGAGCAGAAGGTGGGACAGTAAATGTTTATGGGACGATTATTGGGTTAAAAGCTGATCAATCAGCTGCTCTTGCTAATGGATCGGGTATTTCCGGGAGTCCTGATATTATTGGGAATACTCGTACGGCTGGTTATAATGTGATTGCTGGGAATAATGGAACTGGTGTTTGGGGTGGAGGCACGATTAAGGGTAATTTTATTGGTCTAAGTGATGATGGGTCAGTGGTGGCTGGAAATTCTGGTTATGGGATTCTTGTTGAAACTGGCAGTGCTACTATTGGTGGGGATCAAGCCGGAGAAGGTAATGTGGTGGGCGGTCAAAATAATGATCAGATTCGTCTTGATACTAATTCGGCAAATGTTTCGGTTTTAGGTAATTATATTGGATTGTATACCGATGGGACGGTGATTACTGGCAGTACAAAGGGATTGAATCTTAAAGGTTCTGATATTACAGTTGGCTCAGCCGCGGCTGGGGGGCGTAATTATATTGGAGGAATGACGGGTGGAGCAGGTATTGTGATTAGTTCGAATGCTGGAGATAGTAGTATTGTAGTTTTGAATAACTATATTGGAGTGGCTCCGGATGGAACAACCGATCGAGGAGTTTCTGCGAATGGAATTAATATTAAACGAGGAGTAAATGTTTATATTGGAGTGGATGCCGCTGGAACAACTCATGCTGGTAATTTAATTTCTGGTAATGGGACTAGAGGTGTTTTTGTGTCTGGTGCAGATGGTCTGGTAGATACAGTTTATATTGAGGCTAATAATATTGGTACTAACGCTGATGCGACCGCTAAACTTGGCAATGACGCCATTGGTGTGCGAGTGGATAGTAATCAAACGGGAGTTGTTATTGGGGGAGCAGATGCTGCGTCTCGGAATATTATTTCTGGGAATGGCGCGGCTGGAATAGTTTTAAATAATGCTGATAGTGTGGTTATTCAAGGAAATTATATTGGGACAGGTGCTAACACACTTACAGATTTGGGGAACACAGAGGCTGGGATACAAGTGAATGGTGGGGCAAGTAGTAATGTGATTGGAAATGCTTATGGTGACGCTTTGGATACAAACAAGCAAAATATAATTAATTTTAATAATGCAGCCGGGATACAGATTGATGGGGCTAGTAGTGTAAATAATGCTGTTCGTGGTAATTTGATTGGTGCCGGAGGCAGCCAAGGGGTTCGTCTTGATCTGCTTAATAATGCTAATAATAGTGTGGATTTAACTGGCACAACAATTACCACGGCTGATACAAGTCGGTTTGAAGGAACTACGGATTTAACTGGTAAAATAGATGTTTTTAGTGAGGATGGCAGTGCAGTAATGGTTTATGAATCAACAACTACTATTGAGTTAGATGGTTCGTTTGTTATTAATAGGAATTTTACAGCGGAAGATGGAGAGACATATCTTTATCAGATTACAGAGCCAGATGGTGATACAACGGAATTTGCTTCAGAAGCCGCAGTAGCTGACGATACGCTTCCGGCTCAGGTGGGTGGGATTATATCTGAAACAGTTTCAGACGCTAATTATACTTTTACTGGGACTAAAGAAGCTTGGAGTAAGGTGCAAAGAGTTTTGGATGGTCCAGTGTTTGAAGATGTGGATGATTTAGATTCTCAAACTGGTTGGACTTATGAAGTGGTTTTGACTGAGGGAGCTAATAATTTTGCTTTCACAGCTATAGATTTTTCTGATAATCGTGCTTTGCAAAATGATGTCACAATTACCTTGGATTCTACCCCTCCACCTGATCCTACGATTACTTCAGCTACAAGCGTGATAGATACTACCGAAACTGCAACTCATACAATTATGGGGACAAAAGAAGCTGGAGCAAGTATTACAAATGATGATGTTGAGGTAGTAGCGGCCGATGTTTCAACAACTTGGGAATATGAAGTTACTTTGAGCGCAGGGTTGAATGTTTACTCTTTTAAGGCCCTTGATGATTTAAGTAATGAATCAAGTGCAGTGATTCACGCTGTGACGTATACGCAGGATTCAGATGCGCCTAGCCCTCCAACAATCACTTCATCGATTGTAGACACTGTGACGGCTGCTTATACATTTACAGGGACTAAGGATGAGGATTCTAATATTTTAGAAAATGATGTTGAAGTAGTGGCCTCAGATAGTGAGACTACTTGGAGTTGGGAAACCACTTTAAGTGAAGGGGCTAATGCTTATAGTTTTACTTCACAAGATGACTTAACTAATGAATCTTCGGCGGCAGAGGTTAGTATTACTTTGGATACCACAGCTCCAGATGCTCCGACAATTACTTCAGATACAACTGCTTCGGGCGATGATGCTACAGCTACATTTACAGTTTCTGGGACCAAAGAAGCTGGTTCAAGCGTGGAATTGTCAGATGTTGAGGTAGTGGCCGCTGATAATACTACTACTTGGACATATTCAACTACTTTGAGTGTTGGTTCTAATGTAGTGGGTCCTTTTAAGGCTGTTGATGCTCTTGATAATACTTCTGATGGAACTTCTACTACAATCACCTATACCCAAAATGATCTTACTCCATCTTATTATGGTGGAGGAGGAGGTGGAGGAGGTGGAGGAGGTGGCGGTGGTGGTGACACAGGTAGTTCAAGTATTGCCAGCACGGAAAGCACTTCTGAATCTACAAGTACAGGGGCCACTGAAGGAACATCAGCAGCGGTTGAAGAGACTACTCCTGGAACCGAAGAAACTGTAACTAACGAGGTTGAAGATACACAAGAAACAGTAAGTGTGGTGGAAGATGAGGTTGCGGCTGAGGATATTCAGGAGACAGTGGAAGAAGAATATCCAGTTTATGTGGCAGTGGAAGAACCGGTTTCTATAGTTACGGAGGTAGTAGAGGTAGTGGAAGATTTGTTTAGTGCGGCTGATGAAGAAGAGGAGGAAGAGGAGGAAACAGAACCAGTGTTTGTGGTTGAAGTTACAGTGGAATTGCCAGAAGAAACCGCAGAAGTAGTGACTACTCGTACGGATATGTTAGAGGAAGAAGCTTATGCTGCAATTACAACGGATGAGGATAATGACGGAATCCCAGATTCTTTGGAGGAAATTTATTTTGATTCAACGGATGTGATGGATTTAAATGCCGATACTGATGGCGACGGATTAACAGATGGAGAAGAACTTGTGATGGGGACAGATTTATTTAGCGGAGATAGTGATGGTGATGGGATGAGTGATGCGGAAGAGATTGCGGCTGGTACTAGTGCGGTGCTGATTGATAGTGATGCCGATGGTTTAACTGATGCCCAAGAGATAGCATTAGGAACAAGCGCTGGTACGGCTGATAGTGATGGCGATGGTTTTTCTGATTATGTGGAAATATATTATGGAGGTAGTGGATCAGAAGGGGCATTAGATGCTACAGTTGTGGTTCGAGATGATGATGGTGATGGAGCGGCTGATGCTTGGGAAGAGGAATTTAATATGGTAGAGGTTGATTATGAGGCGCCTCAACATATTGTTGCACTAGATGTTGAAATTGTACTTTCCATTCAAATGCGTGATACAGATGGAGATGGAGTGACTGACGCGGTAGAAATGAATCGTGGCACTGATCCAAATAGCGCTGATTCAGATGGGGATGGGCTTTCGGATTCTGATGAAATTTATGTTTATTTAACTAATCCGATCGAAGATTCTCGTGATCAGGATGAGATTTATACCCCTCGTATTGCTAATGTTCGTGAAGGAGCGGTGTTTACTGGGAATCAGGCTACTTTAGTTGGGGTGAGTCAGCCTAATGCAGAAGTAGAAGTGTTGTTTTTACCACGTGATTTTAAAGCTATTGATCCCGGATCTTTATCTATGAGCCAATTGCTTTTGGTGAGTTTGTTTGATGTAGAGTTGAATGAGCAAGGTGTTTATGAGCAAACAGTGCAAACTGATTCATCTGGTAAGTTCTTAATTCAAGAGGATCTGCCTTCTGGTGAGTTTGATGTGATTATTCGCTCTTATGATGAAAATGGAAAACTTACTAGTGAAACTTTGCCTTATACTATTGAGGTTCAGGAGAAAGTAGCTAGCGGAGAAGTAGTGCCTTATCGCTTGGATGGTGAAACAATTGATTTAACTAATTTACAAGTTTTAAATATTGAGAATAGTCGGCCGCTTCTATATGGAAAAGCAACGAAGGATTATACGTTAGAGGCTATGTGGGCTAGTGAGCTATTTTCTTCATCTTTGATAATGGATACTGATGCGGATGAAGGAGAGTTTGTAATGATGGCTCCAAATGATTTAGAAAATGGTTCCCATGAAGTTGTGGTGCAAGGAATTGACCCATTATCTAATTTATATACCGCGGCTATTAATGTGGACTTTATGGTTACTGGCGGGATTGTCGAGATTGCGGAACAGGATACAAGTGTTCGAATGAAAATTATTGGAGTTGGGCTTGTCACAACTTTTATTATTATTGTTTTGTGGCTTGTTGCTCGGACTCGAAAGGAGCGTTATGTTGAGTAATAAACTCTAAGAAGCGGTGATAGAGCGGTTATTATTAACAGGTAAAAATAAATCTAAAATCCGTGAAAATAAGATTTCTGATAATTACATTTGTTTCTCTGCTACTGTCTATGGTTATGTTTGTAGCTAGTGCCGCAGCCGCCGCTATGGTTGTGGAGGTTTTAGATGATGATATTGATGCGGGGGGAGGAGTGACGTGTGGAAATATTACCGAGGCTGATTTAGCGAATGGTGATGGTGATACAACGTTTCGTGAGGCTTATTGTGTGTCGATCAATAATTCAGAGTCTGATTCAATTACGTTTAGTACGGGGGCCGGGACCATTACATTGGCCAGTGATTTCCCGGGCTATTATAAGGATGAAGGAATAACGATTGATGGGGATGGAGATATCACTTTTGATTCTTCAAATACACACACTTGTTTTTCATACTGGGATACGCCTGACAATATTACGATCAAAGGATTTACATTTGATAACGGGTGCTCTATTGGAGAGTTAAGGGGATCAGGACATGTAATTGGAGGGCCAGATAGCACTGATCGTAATATTTTCTTAAAAGGAACGTCTACAGCTGGTTTAATGCTAAACCTTAGAGGAAGCAATGTAACCGTTGAAAATAACTATTTTGGAGTGGAGGCTGATGGGACCACAACCGATAAAACTGGGGGAATATACGTAGGGCCTTCAACCATTGGGACTTTGACGATTAAGGATAATATTTTTGCGACTGCCTCTCCGGGACAAGCAGCATTGAGTACGGCTGGGGATATTACAGGGACAATTCTTTTTACAGGAAACAAGATTGGTGTTGGGGCTGATGGGACTACTGCCTTAGGCGACGTAGGCGGGATTAATATTGGAGGCACGTCGAGTCCTACTCTGGATGTTATAATTGGAGGAGATGAAGCTGCCGAGCGGAATTTAATTGGAAATGTGGGCCCTTGGGGAACAGTAGGTATTAGAATTGGGACGGTGGGAGATATAACGATTAGTGGAAATTATTTAGGAACCAACGCAGCTGGGACAGGGGCAATACCAAATGCGGAAGCAGCGATTGATGCTTCTGCTGATTGTAGTAGTGGTCAGACGTGTATTATTGGGGGGGCAACAGCAGGTGAGCGTAATATTATTTCTGGGAATAGTGCAAATGGGATTGTATTTACTAATAATGCTAATAATTGGCAAGTTCAGAATAACTATATTGGTTTGCAACCGGATGGGGCAACGGCTTTGGCAAATAACCAAGGGATTTTGTTTGGTTCGGGCGCGACAATTACGGATATCGTGATCGGGGAAGACTCCACGACTCCAGGTACTTACAATATTATTTCTGGAAATACAACGCGTGGGATTATGTTTGAGAATAATACGGCCGGAGTTACGGGGGTAATAATTAATGGAAATTATGTGGGAACCAATGCAGCAGGAACGAGTGCCGTGGCAAATGGAACGGGGCTACAATTTGAAAATGGATTGATGAGCGTTACCATTGGAAACGCTTCTGCTACCAGCCCAACTAATGTGTTTTCTGGAAATACTGGCGATGGGCTTTATTTACACCAGGACCCTGGCGCGACGGTGAATATGTATTCCTCAATCGTGGGATTGAATGCTGCCGGTGATGCGGCTGTGGCCAATGGTGATGATGGGATTGCGATTGTGCCTGATTCTTTTAATAATATTGGGAATAATAGCCTGACAACAGGATACAATATTATTTCAGGAAACACTGGGCATGGGATCTCGATTATGAGTTATGGGGTGGCCATTACCGGTACAATTAGCGGAAATTACATTGGGACTAATCCTTCGGGGGCTGACCTTGGAAATGGAGAGTCTGGGATTTGGACAGATGATACAAGTGGTGTGGTTATAGGAGATTCCACTGCAACCAGCCTTACGAATATTGTTTCAGGGAATGGTGATTATGGGCTTGAAACCACCAATACATCAGACAGTATGGAAGTTTATTCCACTGGATTTGGGATTAAGCCGGATCAATCCGCGACACTTCAAAACGATAATCATGAAGTTTATTTAGCCCCCATGACCGATGTGACCTTTGGGAATACTCAGGCAGCCGGCTTTAATGTGCTTGGAGGAGAAGGGGTGCTTCTCTGGAACTCTGGGTCAAGCGGTAATATTAAAGGGAATTACATTGGGACGGATAGTCTTACCGAGGCTGTTGATTTAGGTGGGACTACGGGTATTCAAGTTCATTTTAATGCTGCGGCTGGGATAACTATTGGGTCAATTACTGCTAATGAAGGTAATGTGATTGCAAATAACGATAATGGTATTTATCAACAGTCTGGTGCTGCAAAAAGTACTTGGCGAGGGAATGAATTTATTAATAATGCAATTACAATTGAAGCTCCGGATCCGGTGGATATTTCAAGCACTTCAATTACAACCGCAACAACTACTCGGGTTGTAGGGACTACGGATTTAGCAGATGGGTTAACAGTTGATATTTATAGTCGGGCGACTGCGACGGCCGCGACAATATATGAGGGCTTTACAACGACTTCGAGTGGGGCTTTTCAATTGGATATGGATTTTTCTGCGACGGATGGGCAGTATTATACGGCTATTGTTACAGATGGTGATGGTGATTCTTCTGAGCTTCTTGCTAATGTTGAAATTACTGGAGACGTAACTCCGCCATCTGAACCGGTGGTGACTTCTAGCACCGCAGACACTGCCACAGCTGCTTATACTTTTACTGGGACAAAAGAAGCTTACTCATCCATCTGGGAAGATGGTGTGGAGGTAGTAGAGATAGACTCTAGTACGGATTGGACTTGGGAAACAACTTTGAGCGAAGGAGTGAATGCTTTTAGTTTTACGGCTAAAGATTATGAGCCAAATGAATCTTCGACTTTGCTTGTTAACATTACATTAGATTCAACTCCTCCAGATGATCCGACTGTTACTTCGGCAATTAATGTCACAGATACAACACCGACAAAATCCCATACAATTACCGGGACAAAAGAAACAGGGGCAAGCATTAAAAATGGTGCGAGTGAAGTGGTGCCAGCAGATGTTTCAACAACCTGGGAATATGAGGTGACACTAAGTGAAGGAGCTAATAATTATTCTTTTACCGCGGTTGACGCTTTAGCAAATGAATCAGGGGCTACAGCACACACAGTTACTTATACTCAAGATACAGATGCCCCAAGTGCTCCAGTTATAACTTCGTCAATTGCGGATACGGCGACGGCGGCTTATACGTTTACTGGTACTAAGGAAGCAAATTCTAATATTTTCGAGAATGATGTTGAAGTGGTGGCCTTAGATGCGGAGACTACTTGGAGCTGGGAAACAACTTTAAGTGAAGGGGCTAATGATTTTAGTTTTACCTCTAAGGATGCCTTAGATAATGAATCTTCGGCTACTTTGACGAGTATTACCTTAGATACAACTGCTCCAGATGCTCCAACAATGACTTCCGCAACGAGTGTGGTTGCGGCCACAGAAACTAAATCTCATACAATTACTGGTACCAAGGAGGCTGGATCAAGCGTTGAAAATGATGATGTGGAAGTAGTGGCGGCAGATGCTTCGACAAGTTGGGCTTATGGTGTGACTTTGGCAATTGGTGAAAATAATTATTCTTTTACAGTAGTTGATGCTTTGGATAATGCGTCAGGGGCCACGGTTCATGCTGTGACGTATACGCAGGACGCGGAGGCGCCAACTCCGCCAGTTATAACCTCATCGCTTGAAGATACAGCCACAGCTGCTTATACTTTTACTGGGACAAAAGAAGCTGATTCTAGTATTTTGGAGAATGATGTTGAAGTAGTGGCTTTAGATGGTTTAACTACTTGGAGTTGGGAAACAACACTAGTTGAAGGCGATAATGAGTTTACCTTTTCTTCCAAAGATGCCTCAGGTAATGAAGTTTCGGATGCCTTAGCGAGTATTGTATTAGATACAATAGATCCAGACGCTCCGACTATTACTTCGGCAACAACTGCCTCTGGGGATGAGGATACAGCTTCCTTTACAATCACTGGGACAAAAGAGGCGAATTCAAGTGTTGAGTTATCAGCAGTAGAAGCGGTGGCTGCTGATGCCTCTACTACTTGGACATATTCAACTACTTTGAGTGAGGGAGCTAATACAGTTGGCCCTTTTACAGTTGTAGATACGGCCGGGAATACTTCTACCGGGACCTCTACTACAATTACTTACACTAATCTTGTCCCGGTTTATTATGGGGGAGGAGGTGGCGGTGGAGGTGGAAGTGGAAGTTCTTCTACTTCTACGGAAACAACGGTAACTGAGGAGACAGAAACCGTAGTTGAAGAGACTGTTGAAGAAGTAACTGAGGAAATTGAAGAAGTTGTTGAAGAAATAATTGAGGAAGAAGAGGTCGTTGAAGAGGTCGTTGAAGAGGAAGTTGATGATGAAGAAATCATAGAAGCAGTTGAGGAAGAATACCCAGTGTATGATCCGGTGGAGGAAGAAGTAGTGGAGGAAGAGACTTCGATAATTGAAGACGTGATTGAGGTGGTATATGAAACAGTAGAAACTGTGGGAGAAGTGGCTGGGGATTTGTTTAGCGCGGCGGAAGAGGAACCCGAGGAGCCAGTTTTTGTGGTTGAAGTTGTGGTACTACCTGAAGTAACAGTGGAAGTGGTAACTACTCGGACGGAGGTTTTTGTAGAAGAAGCTTATGCCGCAATTACCGAGGATAGCGATGGTGACCAAATTCCAGATTCTTTGGAAGAAATTTACTTTGATTCAACGGATGTGATGGATTTAAATGCAGATACTGATGGTGATGGTTTAACAGATGGAGAAGAACTTGTAATGGGAACGGATTTGTTAGCTTCAGATAGTGATGGTGATGGAATGAGTGATGCAGAGGAGATTGTGGCGGGAACAAGTGCAGTGCTAATTGATAGTGATGCCGATGGTTTGACGGATGCGCAAGAGATAGAGCTCGGGACAAGTGCTGGCACATCTGATACTGATGGTGATGGTTTCTCTGATTATGTAGAAATTTATTACGGTGGGAGTGGTTCAGCTTCTGCCTTAGACGCCTCTATTGGCGTACAAGATGATGATGGTGACGGGGCAGCTGATGCTTGGGAAAAGGAATTTGCTATGGAAGAAATTGATTATGAAGCACCGCAGTATATTGGGGAGGTGGATGTTGAAGTTGTCCTTACAATACAAATGCGTGATACAGATGGAGACGGAGTGACTGACGCGGTAGAAATGAATCGTGGCACTGATCCAAATAATGCTGACTCAGATGGAGATGGGCTTTCAGATTCTGATGAAATTTATGTTTATTTAACCAATCCGATCGAAGATTCTCGGGACCAAGACCAGATTTATAAACCACGTATTGCTAATGTTCGTGAAGGAGCAGTGTTTGCTGGCAATCAGGCGACTTTAGTTGGTGTGGGACAGCCTAATTCAGAGGTTAAGGTGTTATTTTTACCACGTGAATGGGAAGCACCTAAAACGGGAATGGTGGCCATTGGGCAGTTTTTAATGGCTAATTTGTTTGAAATGGAAGTGAATGAGCAGGGCATTTATGAGGAAATAGTGCAAACTGATTCATCTGGTAAATTTCTGGTGCAGAAAGATCTTCCGGCTGGAAAGTTTGACGTTATGATCCGTTCTTATGATGACGAGGGGAATTTGGTTGGTGAAACTTTGCCTTACGAAATTGAGGTTCAAAAAGAGTTGGCTAGTGGTGTAGTAACACCGCATCGTTTAGATGATCAAGAAATTGATTTAGCTGATTTGCAGATTTTAAATATTGAAAATAGTCGGCCGCTTCTTTATGGAAAAGCAACGAAGGATTATACGTTAGAAGCGATGTGGGCTAGTGAGCTATTTTCTTCATCTTTGATAATGGATACTGATGCGGATGAAGGAGAGTTTGTAATGATGGCTCCAAATGATTTAGAAAATGGTTCCCATGAAGTTGTGGTGCAAGGAATTGACCCATTATCTAATTTATATACCGCAGCTATTAATGTGGACTTTATGGTCAGTGGAGGGGTTGCGGAAATTGCAGAGCAAGCTACAGGAGCTTGGATGAAAGTTGTTGGAGTCGGACTGGTGGCAGTGTTTATTGCTGTTGTTGTTCGCAAGAAATATAAGCTCCGTCAGAATTAAATGTTACCTTTTTAAGAAGGCTTCGTTATAATAGATGTTAATTCTTAACATTTTTATTATGGAATGTAATTTTAAAAAATACTGTAAATCTGTGTGGTGCAAGCGGATTGCTTTTGTGTTGTTAATTGCACTGGTTTTTATGGTTGGGAAAGGTTGGCGCGGAGCGACTCTCTCCTCATCTGATTATTATGGTTATGATTATGACTATGGTTATGCTGAATATGAGATGGCCATGGAAGCGGAGCCAGCGAGAGATATGAAATCAGCGGTGCCAACAACATATCAGTCTTATAGCGAGGAAAGTTGGGATGATTCTAGTAGTGAAACCTTGGTAATTAAGACCGGTTCATTAACTTTGGATGTTAAGAATACACCTGACACCATGGCTTCGCTCACAGCTATTGCAGATGCGTATGGTGGTTTTGTGCAGGATTCTAGTACTTGGATGCAGTCTGATGAGACAACAGCTGGATTAGTGACTTTGCGCGTCGAGGTTGAGTATTTTGAG
The DNA here is from genome assembly GCA_964459205.1 of uncultured Candidatus Peribacteria bacterium. Taxonomy (GTDB): domain Bacteria; phylum Patescibacteriota; class Gracilibacteria; order UBA1369; family UBA12473; genus JABJMC01. The sequence goes on from CAYWKJ010000005.1 coordinate 45,226, forward strand.
CAAGCTTTGGAAGACATTAAGGCTTTGGCAACTGTGGTGCAGAGTGAATCTATTTCTGGGCAAGATGTGACAACTGAGTATATTGATATGCAGGCTGAGCTTACTAATTTACAAGCTGAGGAGCAGCAATATTTAGAGATTTTAGAGCGCGCTTACACGGTTGAGGATCTTTTAAGTGTTAGTGATTATTTAGCTGCAGTTCGAGGAGATATTGAGTGGATTCAAGGGCAGCTTAATTATTTAGAAAACCGTACTAGTTTTTCTACGATTACAGTTTATGTTTATGAGGAAGCCTCTATTATTGCGCCAACTGATGATTGGCAACCATTTGTGCTTATTAAAGAGTCTGTTAATCAGCTAGTAGCGATTGTGCAAGGGTTAGTTAGTCTTGTGATTTGGTTTACGATTGTTTGGGTGCCGGTATTAGCTGGATTTTATCTTGTATTCCGATTAGGACGATGGGTTTGGAGAAGAGTGCGGAGATAGGATGATTAACAGTTAGGAGAGGGCGGTCATTTGGCCGCCCTTTTTTGTTGTTTGTAAACTCCTACCATGTTAGTATGGTTTCCTTAAATAACTCTTATGCTCAAAGTTACAAGACAAGCTGATTACGGACTGCTGCTGATGGCGGCCTTGGCGTTTCATTACGCGGAAGGGGAGTATGTGTCTTTGCGGCATATTGCGGATAAGAGAAAGTTGCCATACCGGTTTTTAGGCAAGATTGTTTCGCCACTCAAAAAAGCCAAGATCGTGGAATCTTTAGAAGGCGTTACAGGAGGGTATCGGCTCAAAAAAGCGCCAGATAAAATTACGATTCGGGAGGTTTTAGAGGCTTTGGGAGAGTCGTTGTCTTTGGTTCGTTGTGCGGATTCGGAGCGAGCCTGCCAAAGTTTTTGTCAGTGTTTTTCTAAGAAGTTTTGGCGTGATGTGCAGAAAGAGGTTGATGAATTACTTGATAATTATACGGTGGCGGATTTATTAGAATCTGGCGGCCTGCCTAATGTAAAATTTAATACTTAAAAATGCTTTCAGTTAAAAATTTAAAAGTTGCAGTAGATGGCGAAGAGATTCTTCATGGAATTGATTTAAATATTAAGCCCGGAG